>CAZQJD010000051.1:0-11051 GCA_964593575.1 uncultured Oscillibacter sp. | reverse complement strand
TCTCCTGCCACCTGGGCAACGGCTCCTCCGTCACCGCCATCGACGGCGGCAAGTCTGTGGACACCTCCATGGGCTTCACTCCCCTGGCCGGTCTGCCCATGGGCACCCGCGCCGGCGATCTGGACGCCGGTATCCTGGAGTTCCTGATGAACAAGTACGGCATGGATATCAAGGAGATGGTTTCCATCCTGAATAAGAAGTCCGGCGTGCAGGGCGTCTCCGGCGTCAGCAGCGACTTCCGTGATCTGGAGAACGCCTTCAAGGGCGGCAACGAGCGTGCCGGTCTGGCCGTTGACATGTTCAACTACGGCGTGAAGAAGCTCATCGGCTCCTATGCTGCCGCTATGGGCGGCGTGGACGCCATCATCTTCACCGCAGGCGTTGGCGAGAACTCCGCTTCTCAGCGTCTGGCCATCGCCTCCGGTCTGGAGTTCATGGGTGTGAAGATGGACGCCGAGGCCAACAACGTCCGCGGCAAGGAGACCGTCATCTCCGCAGCCGATTCCAAGGTGAAGGTCCTGCTGATCCCCACCAACGAGGAACTCATGATCGCCATGGATACCGCTGCTCTGGTGAAGTAAGAAAATCTGACAGAATCGCACGAGCCAACGGGAGCCGTTGCAGAATTTTCATTCTGCAACGGCTCCCATTTCATCTTGACTCGAGCAAACAAGGCCGTTTTTGTGTGGAAAACGCCAGCATTTTACAGTTCACGTTATTTTGCAGCGTGCCCGTGCTCAGTTGGGCGACAATGCGGCCAGAATTTCTTGTTGTCGTCCATAGCGGCATCTCATCTACCATGCTTTTATGACAGCCGATACCTTGTTGTCGATATCCATTCTGGACTGTTTGCATTCTTTTCCGTGCTTTCTGCCCGCTTTGAACGCAAGACCCACAAACAGATTTCCGATGACCGGCATCATGGTATCCAGCAGGGATTGCGGGAATACGAAATGGGTGCCGTGCTCATACAGCAAAGCCTCATATTCGCTGTCGTGTGGAAGGTCCTCCAAACGCTGTACCATGCGGCGTATGTACTTCGCAGTGTCCCACAAGGCATCGTCCTCGGCTCCGACAAAGATGACCGTTCCCTTGATGTTCTCCACCTTGATCTTCTCGTCCTCCCGCACAGGATGGCGTCGCTCCGATTCATCAAACATATCACGGGACGCGATCATATTGCCGCTTGCCTTGGATTCTTCCTTGATCCTCTGCCAATATTCCGGGTGCCGATAGGCATAGGGCAGATAGGGCAGAGGCTCTCCATGCCAGGAAACGCTGGACTCGCTGTCACCGGGCCGCTCGTGCGCGCCGTCCCTGCCGTCCTGATAGAAGCCCTCCATGATAAAATCTGAGGGACACATGGCAACAGTCAGAGTGATGTCCGAAAAACAGGAGGCAGCCACCAGCGCCAGCATGCCTGTGGTAGAGGCACCGGCAATGCCGATCTTCTCATTGCCCCGGGCTTTGAGATATGCGATGGCTTTTCCAAACCGTTCCAGAGGATAGTTGTGGTGGCCGTAGTCCTGTTTGTCCGGGGACATGGCCATCACATTACAACCCAGCCTGTGAAGCCACTTCACACCGGAGACCGCCATGCGGTCATCGGAGGAATCACCCAGCATGGCGATGATCGCCTTGCCGGTTCCCTTTTTGTTTGGATAGTACACTCCATAAAACCCGTCTTTTTCCGGGCTGAAATAGATTTTCTCCATGTTTAGCGCCCCCATTTCAATCACCGATCTCGTCTGTGCAGTCTGTTTACAGCGATGAGCAGGCATAAAAACCACAGGATCATGCTCTCGCTCATCAGAGCGTTGGTGAAGCCAAGCCGGAACGCGCTTTCCGGAAGGCAGCGCTTTCGCCGGACAGCACCACATGGAAAAGCAGCGGAGCGGCCAGCGCCATGGCCAGCATTCCGCAGAGCATAGCGGCAGAAAATCACCTGCGTTTCGTTCTCTCCGCCACGGCTTTATCCCTTCCTGCCGGTTACAGTATAAATGAAGCCTCTGACCTGCTGCTTTTCCACCACTGTGAAGCCGTTTTTCTCCATACGGCGGGCGATCCCGTGGCGGTTTTCCGTATGATGATCGCCGCTTTTCATCAGTGGGAACAGAATGTGGTTGTCAAACCAACCGCCAATGCCACCCACACCGGTGTCCGAGAGAATATAGAGCCCTCCGGGCTTGAGTACGCGGAAAGCCTCCTGCATGGCCTTGTCCGGATCGGGATAGTGATGGAAGCTCTGGATACAGGTCACCACGTCAAAGCTGTTATCCCCATAGGGGAGACAGTCGGCAGCGCCTTCAACCAGTGCAACACAGCCGTCAAATTTCGACTCGGCTACTTTCAGCATTTCGGGCGATAGATCCAGACCGTGATATTCCGCTTTCCGCCGCGCAAGCAGCAATTCAAACAGATACCCCGTGCCGCAGCCTACATCCAGCAGCTTTTCATAGGATACCGGGCAGAGCCGCTCAGAAACATCCCGACAGCTGATTTTGGGATACTTGGAGTAATACGCTGTTTCCCGCGCATCGTACTCACTTGCCTGAGAATCAAAGTGTTTTCTGGAAAGGGCCTCATAGTCCTTCATATGTTCCTCCTTGCACTCTGCTTGTTTTTGTCAGGTCGTGTACTGCCTTGACTTCCTCGACAAACTGCTCCGTATGTTCTGCGATCAACCCACCGTGGCCGACATTCGGAAAGGTCTTGTAAGTGAAGGCATACCCGGCGTCCTGCCATTTCCGGATGTCTCTCGCCAGCTTTCGTTCCACCAGGCTGTTGATGCCGTGCCAGATGTGCATGTCAGTGCGATTGAACACCTCAAGATTCATAGGACGACCCACCAGACAGGCATCCTGGTTCTTCCAGCTGCGCCATGTTGCATCCGGGTACAGCAGACGCTCGGCTTCCTCGGGTTTTCTGCCTGTCAGTATGGCAATCAGCTTTTTCCGCATCGGGCCGGCCTTACCCATCATCTGATAGAAGAAGCCCGTGAAGAAAAACAGATAAATCTCCTTGCCCAGCCTGCTTTTGATGTTAGGGTAGTCGTGGGTGCTCATACCGTCAGCGATGGTGGTCGCGATGGTCAGACGCTCGTCTTCCAGCACCTCAAGAAGCACCCGGCAGCCGTAGCTAAGGGCATAGAGAATGTCGATCTTGCCGTCATAGTGCTCAACGATGTAATCACCAAGCCGCCTTGCTTCATCCATGACCGACACAAATTCTGTGTTCGGTTCAGTGGGATTGAAGCCGTCATAGGCTGCCACGATCACATGAAACTCCTTGGAAAGCCGCTCGGCCACCGGCAGGACTCCACGATAACAGACACCGCCGCCGTGGAGCATCACCATCAGCGTTTCGTTTTGCTGCCCGAATTCAAAGTATTTCATCGGATCATTTCTCCTGTTTTTGCGGACGGAAGGTTTTGAAGACCAGCCCAGCAAACGACCCGCACAGTGCACCGCCTGCGGCCAACAGAACGAGGAGCTTACAGTCCTGCAAGGAATAGCCTCCGCGCAGACCCGCAAACAGCGCATTCAGTCCGACGATCATACCGCCCCAGCCACCCCAGGTCAGAGCACCGAAACCGCGATACAGCCGTTTCTTCGGCAAAACGCGGTCGAGCTTTAAGATCCGCTCGCTGACCAGTTCCACGATACCCACTGCCACAGCAACGGCCGGGAGAATGCCGACCACCAAGCTGATCAGCACCAGCGGGATCTCCATATATCCGGGACGCTTCACGAAGCAGAGGATCAGACAGGTAAGATACATGATCCATCCTACATTGCCCGGAATGTCGCACGCCCACCACCGCGCATCGGTTATTTGGGTTTTGTAAATGGTATCCTTTGTCATGGCTTCTTCCTCTTTAAGCAGAAATCGCATTTGTCGGCTCCGGTGCCAAGGGTCCCGCTTCTGCTGAACTCCAGCCCCGGCAGATCGCTGTAGATCCATTCGTCTATTTCACAGGAAAAACGGATGATCTCCGGGCAGCCGATCTCTGTCAGGTACTGGCAGTAGGGGCACTTCTCAATATCAAACCGAACTTCGTCCTTTGACATACAGTGCTTCGTGCTTTGGAAGCCTGCAGCTTCCCCAAAGGAGCTGTCCAGCATTTTCGCGAAGACACGCAAAAATACATAGTCCATACCGGGAATATGTAGCAGGCCGGAAAGCAGCTTGGCGATACGTCTGCCTTCTTTTTCCACACCGCCGTCTATAATTTCAAGGGCTTCCTCCGGATACGTCTCTTTCAGCGCCATGTATAATGCCGCCATACGGAACATCTGACCATCCGTATGCCGCTTCACTTTTTCCGGAAGATGGGCATATCGGCTGCACAGCTCTTCCCAATTTTGTCCGGCCTTTTCCCAGATGCGCTCCGTCACTTCTTTTCCAAATCGCTTTACAAGGTCTTTCTTCATGTTCTTAAAGCCGGTGTCATGATCCAAAACCCAAACGCCGCTTTTCATACGCACACCTCTTTTACTTCCTGTGCCCACTGCTCCGGATGCAGCGCCAACAGTTCCTCATGCTCCATATTGAAACGATGGATCACCGGAGCATGAAAACATTTCTGATAACGGTGCAGGTATTTCTCCCCCATCTTGGCGGCATAGAAGCAATGCACCGTGGTGCCGGGAACGGTGATATTCTCGTCCAGCGGCGTGACCAGGTCGGAATAAAACTGGTTATAGACGCTCTCCTTTTTCATGAAGGGCAGGCCGCCGTTTCCAATGCCGAACATGGCCATGAACTTATCCCGATAGGGCGTCCGCTTCTTTTCCATCAATCCTTGCAAAAGCTTCGGATACTCCCCGGTGCTGACGATCTTGTGAAGCAGCGGAACGGCAATTTTACACTTCAGCTTTGCTTTCCATGCGGAGTCCTGATCCAAATCGGAGCTGCCGAGAATCGCATGGTCAATGCGGACATTCTTGCGCTGCACCAGCAGTCCCACAAAGGAACCGCCCAAGCTGCAGCCGTAAGCAGCACGAATGTGTCCGTCGAAGTTTTTGTTTATGTAGGCTTCGATCTTCTCCGTTTCCGTCAGCATATCCGGGAATACGGTATCTGCTGTCTCGTCGAAGCCGTCATAGGACGCGCAGGCCACATGAAAATGCGGTTCCAGAAGCGGAATGACCTCCCCAAAATTCAGCTTCCAGTGGCAGCAGGTGCCGGGGAGCAGCAATATGACAGGCTTTTCTATGGAGCCAAAGGTATAGAACTTCATATCATTCTCCCTTCCGGCAGGTAAAGCAGGCCATGGACTCCACCGTTTCCAGGCGAGCTTCTTCATACAGACCGCTCAGCCGCTTTTGGAGCGCGGCCGCCGTGTCAAAGGGCGGTGTGAAAAATCCCTTCGATACATACAGGTGGTCAATGAACCAATCGGTCCGTTTGTTCTGCCCGGCAATATAGAAGCATCCGCAGAAGATCCCACCGGGCTTCAGCACCCGAAACGTTTCCCGAAACGCCGCCTCCTTGTCGGGGAAGGCATGGAAGCCGTTGAGGGACAGCACCAGATCGAAGCTGCCATCCCCGAAGGGCAGTGCGCCAACATCGCCTTGCCGGAACGCTACATTGGAAAGCCCCATCCGCTCCGCCCGGCGCCGGGCAACCACCATCATATCGGCGGAATAGTCCAGACAAGTGACCTTTGCATCGGGCAATGTCTGATAGACCGGCATGGTCAGCACACCGGTGCCAACAGGAACTTCCAGCATTCTGCCTTTGAAATTCTCTGAAATCCCCGCCATCGCCAGATCCAGATACCGGGCATTTTCTTCCTGTCCCATATTCCAGACCACCTTGCAGACGGCCCTGCCGGGGAGGGTCGAGCAAGTGATCATGCCATCATAGAAGGTAGCCTCTTTGCCAAGATACGTATAAGCATTCTGTATTTCAGATTTCCTGCTCATGGTTCACCCTTTACTTCTTTCCAACCAATAGCGCAGAACCGGAAAGCATCATCAGCTTCGATTCCTTTTTGCTCATGAACTTTCCGTCTGCGGTATAGATCAGCTGAACATCCTCATAGCCTTCGGCCTTCAGCTCATTCGCAAATTGCTCCATATCCCCGTAGCGAAGATGCTCCATCAGGTCATGAATCGCGAAGGTGCCGCCCTTTTTCAGAACACGCAGAGTCTCACGCAGCAGAGCCTGCTTATTCTTGCCGGTAATGTTGTGGTATACATAGTTGCTGGTCACGGCGTCAAAGGTTTCGTCTGCAAAAGCCAGCTTACAGGCATCGCCCTTTTGAAAGCTGACGTTGCTTACGCCTTCGGCCTGTGCGTTTTGCTCACACAGCTCTTTGCAGAATGCGGCATACTCCGGTCCCCAACGGTCGATCCCCACCATGTTTCCCCGAGGATTGCGCTTGGCACAGGCGATGGTCAGCGCACCGCTGCCGCAGCCCACATCAAGACCAACGCCGCCTTCGGGGAGGGTGATGTATTCCGCAGTTCCTTCAATGATCTGCCTGGACAGCTTGCGTTCTCCGTCATAAGAGAACTGGCCGTTTGCATAAACGCACCAGGCAGTAAACGCTCCGCAGCCAAGCGCTCCGACACCAAGAACAGCAGACGCCACCGCGCTAACTGTACTTTTACCAAGCAAGCCAACGCCCACAGCAGCTCCTGTAAGGCCAGCCGCAGCCGCACCAAAGCCGTAAATCATGCCTTTGGGCACCCAGTTTTTATAATCCGGTTTCATAAAGGTTTCTCCTTATCTTCTTCGGCATTTAAATATCCGTAAAACACTTGATGAAGATGCCTCATTTCCTCTTTCGCCTTGATCGCGTGCTGATACATAAATCTGGTGCCGAACGCACTGCTATAGACAAAGGGCAAGCTCCACGAGATCAAAGCAACCGGACACAGTCGGAACAGGTTTAGCTTCGGTGGAGAGACCGAAACGCCCCGGGCTTTTAGCCGTGTGAAGTTATCATGCAGAGCCTGTGCCGTCGTTCGCATGACGGCCTTATCCCTATGAACTTCTTTGGGATCGTTAACCATGTAATAGGCGTCCGCCAACGGAACCACCATCGCCAGATGGCAGATCTGCCATGCGTGCATATCTGGAACGATCTGACAGGGGATGCCTGCTTGCGCCAGAATCTTTTTCAGCGTGTCAACACGCTCCGACGGACAGCCATTGATCTCGGAAAAGGTAGTCGGCTGGATCAGTCCGGGCGTCAGTCCTGCATCCAGAATGCCGTCTTGGATGCTTCCGCCTGCTCCGGGGAATGCAGGCAGAACGCGACCTTTGCCGCAGAAATCTTCCCACACATCATAGCTTTCGAGGGAGTTCACCATGGTCACGATGGTAGGGCTGCTGTTGCTTTTCAGCTGCTTCAGCGCTTTTGATAGCTGCCCAGCTTGGACAGTCAAGAAAATATAATCGTATCGGTCTTCCGGTTCCAGCTGTTCCAGAATTCTAACTTCTGCTCTCTGAATTCGTTTTTCCTCCCAGTACAGAAGTCCGTTTCGGTGCAGTTCTTCCAGACGGCGCCCTCTTGCCAGTATCGAGACCTCACAGCCGCTCCGAGACAGGTATGCGCCGTATAAACTGCCGATAACCCCGGCTCCGTATATCAAAATCCGCAATCGCTCTCACTCCTGTCAAAGCTGTGATTCTGCAAAGCACCGAGTTAGACGACACTAACCCCCGTGGAGACAAAACGGCAACCGCAGCCTTTGTCCAATGCGTTTGCCATACACATTTTATATTAGCACTCAGGATGGCGTTTGTCAATTTAACCGCAGAAACATCCCAAATAACGTGTTATCGCCTTTAACTCCGTCTCTTTTGCCAGTCGTTGAAAGAAACAGTAATGACAAGCTCCCTTTGAGATCACTCTATCAAATTATTTTGTTCGCATCAATGCTTAACGAAAATTCTTTCAGCCACGCTGAAAGCAAAGAGGTCGTTCGAAGAGGTCGTTCTTACACACGCTTTCTTGACTTTGGTCCGCGGTTTCGGTATGATAAACACATACCCCTACTGGTATGGAGGAACGAACGATGAGACAGTGCATGGATGCTGACAATCTGCACCGCAGGCTGAGAAAAATAATTGGTCAAGTACAGGCGATCGACCGCATGGTAGATGACGATGTACCCTGCGAGGATATCCTCTCACAGATCAATGCCGCCAAGTCGGCGCTGAACAAGGTGGGGCAGGTTGTGCTGGAAGGCCACATCAAGCATTGCGTCAAGGACGGCCTTGAGCACGGCGATGCCGACAAGACCATCGAGCAGTTTACCAAGGCTGTGGAGCGCTTTGCCAATATGCAGTAATTTCATAACCCAGAGGACGGTCGCTGACCGTCCTTTTCTTTTGCCCCACCTATTGACACCGAATACCCCTGTGGATATAATTTACCCATACCCCCATAGGTATAGAAAAGAGGATTTTTTTATGGGCAAACTCATTGAAAAACTGGAAACGCTTCTGGAATGGGGCGGAACGAAAAAAGATATTACCTGCCTTGTTCTTGGCGGCCTGTCCCTGATCGTCAGCATCTTTGACCTGCTTCCGCTTCCCTTTGACGCGGCCTGGGTGGCCATCATCCTTTGCGGCCTGCCTATCATTCTGGAAGCCATCATCGGTCTGGTCACGGCTTTTGATATCAAGGCCGATGTGCTGGTCTCTCTGGCGCTGATCGCATCGGTTTGTATCGGTGAGGATTTCGCCGCCGGCGAGGTAGCCTTCATTATGCAGCTGGGCGCCCTTCTGGAAGATCTGACGGTTGCAAAAGCCCGTGCGGGTATTGAAAAGCTGGTGCACCTGACGCCTCAGACCGCGAGAATCCTGACGGACGGCGGGGAGAAGATCGTTCCCGCAGAACAGGTACAGGTGGGCGACCGCATCCGCGTGCTCCCCGGCGAGACTGTGCCTGTGGACGGTGTGATCCTCAGTGGTCAGACCTCCATCAATCAGGCGGTTATGACAGGCGAAAGCTTGCCTGTAGACAAAAGCGTTGGCAACGATGTCTCCTCCGGTACCGTCAACCAATTTGGCACCTTTGAGATGGAGGCCACAAAGGTCGGTGAGGACAGCTCCATCCAGAGAATGATCCGTCTGGTGCAGTCTGCTGACGCAGGCAAGGCAAAGATCGTAGGCCTGGCCGACCGATGGGCCACATGGATCGTGGTCATCGCGCTGACCGCCGCGGCTCTGACTTGGATCATCAGCGGCGAGATCATCCGCGCAGTGACCATTCTGGTCGTGTTCTGTCCCTGCGCCCTGGTGCTGGCAACGCCCACCGCCATTATGGCGGCTATCGGCAACGCTACCAAGCACGGCTTTCTGGTGCGTGAAGGCGACGCCCTGGAGCGTCTGGCGAAGGTCAGCCGCATCACCTTTGACAAAACCGGCACCCTGACTCACGGCACACCCCAGGTCATCGCCGCCAAGAGCCTGTGCGAAATGTCGGACGAAGAACTGTACCGCCTTACCGCCGCAGCCGAGCAGTATTCCGAGCATCCGCTGGGCAAGGCCATTGTCCGATGCTGCAGAAAGGAAACGGAACTGGAAATCCCAGCAGCCGAGCAGTTCGCTATGATCCCTGGTGAAGGCATTTCCGCTGTTGTAAACGGGAAAACAGTCAAGGCCGGCAATCTGAAGCTGCTGGCAGGGTCTGTGACGCTGTCCCAGGAGCTTGCTCTGGAAACGGGAAAGCACCTACGCCAAGGAAGTACGGTCATCTACGTTTCTGTGGATGATGTGCTGGGAGGCTATATCGCTCTGGCGGATACAGTCCGCAGCGAGAGCGCAGGGATGATCGCCCAGCTCCAGGAACTGAAGGTCAAACCCGTTCTGCTCACCGGCGACAATGGCAATGCCGCCTCTGCCATTGCCAAGCAGCTGGGCATCACAGACTTTCATTCCAACTGTCTGCCCGAGGACAAGTTGAATTATATTGACAGCTATCAGCAGAAGGGTGAATCAGTCTGCATGATCGGCGACGGCATCAATGACGCTCCCGCACTGAAAAAGGCTGACGCAGGCATCGCCATGGGCGGTGTCGGCAGCGACATTGCTGTGGATGCGGCGGATATTGCGCTGGTGGATGACGAGGTAAAGGAGCTGCCCCATCTGTTTGCTCTTTCCAAGCGCATGATGCGCACCATCAAGCTGAACTTGGCCTTCTCCATGGGGCTGAATTTTCTGGCAATCGCGCTGGCTATCACCGGCAAACTGAACCCTGTGGTAGGTGCGCTGGTACATAACGCCGGCTCAGTGGCGGTGATCATCAACTCCGCTTTGCTGCTGAACTGGAAAAAGCACTGATCGCTTATTGACGTAATCTTTGACTATGGATTATGGCGTAGCACGCCTTGCGTTGCACCGAAAAAGAGTTGCTGTCAAGTTGCAGATAGCAGTCGAGCCTTGTTGGTCGTTTCCAACGAGGCTCTGCTTTTGTCCACATAAGCAGCCTCAGACGGCTCCGGGACACTTGGAACTTATTCGGGCAAAGATGCTATGAAGGGAAATATAATCGAGCAGAAAAGGCTAAAAACCATTAGAAAGTGCAAGAAACAATTTCTCATACCTTTTCCTCGTATTGCTGCTATAAGGTCGATTTTAATCCCTTCGTTGAGATGACGGAGGGAGGCATAAATCACATCAGTCCGACCAATTGGAATTGTCGGTTCATCAACGTTGTCCATGATTAAGATCGCTTGCGCAAAGGGCTATTGTTATCCGTAGCCACACCCATTCACAGCCACAACGAAGTGTTCTGTTCCGCCATTTCCTGCGCATTTCTGCTTTCAGCTTCGATACCTTCATATGCGGAATTCTCATGTTCCTGAGCCTGTCGCTCTCCGGAATTCGCGTCAACATACTCATACCATTTCTCGGAACGCGGTTTTCGTAAACTCCAAACAGAGTAGAGTTTGATGAACAGTAACACGGCCGCAACAGCAACAAAACACCAAAAAATCGGCATAATTCCCTCCATTTCCACAAAAGCAACTATTCATACTAATTCTTAATTAAAAGCTTTAATTATCCAATCGCGTCCAGTGATACTG
>CAZQJD010000050.1:0-11671 GCA_964593575.1 uncultured Oscillibacter sp. | reverse complement strand
CCTGCCAGGAGTGCCTGCTCCTCTTGCAGGTATTCTTATTTTGCAACAGGTCCTTTTCACAGAATATCCTTGACTTCCTCCAGCCGGTTCGCGACTCTCCATGCCCGGATGTCCTCCGGTACGGCGCGGCCCTCATAATTGAACCAGCAGCAGGCGATGCCGAAGGCTTCACAGCCCGCCACATCCGCCGTCAGAGAGTCGCCGATCATCACCACGCTCTCCTTGGGCGGGTTGCCCAGTTTCTCAAAGCACCAGCGGAAGAAGCCGGGGTCGGGCTTGGTGACGCCCGCCTCCTCGGAGACGAACACATGGGTCAGGTAGGGCAGCATCCCCGCCAGCCGCAGCCGCTGCAGCTGATGCTCATAGGCGGAGTTGCTGGCAACGCACAGGGTGTACTTCCCAGCCAGATACCGCAGCAGCTCCATGGCGCCCTCCACCGGCTCGTGGCTCTCGCCCAGCAGCTGCTGGAAGCGCTCCTCAAAGGCTTTGCCGTCACAGGAAATGCCGGCGGCCTCGAAGATGCGGTCAAAGCGGATGTCGAACAGCTCCCTGCGGCTTTTGATCTCGCCGGATTCCAGCTGCCGCCACAGTCCGTCGTTGACGGTGTGGAAGGTGGCGGGGAAATCCTCTGTCCATGTCAGGCCGAAATCCGCAAAGCCCTGCCGCAGAGAGGCGAGGGAGCATTTGTGGAAATCCAGCAGGGTGTTGTCCACATCCAGAAATACCGTGGTGAACATGGCGATCCTCCTTTCGATTGCAGGAACAGCCTGCCGGAGCATGGCTTCGACAGGCTGTTTTCAGGCAGTTGTTATCTCTGATACTCGAACTCGATGTCGTAGATGGAAACGGTGTCGCCGTCCTCGATGCCCATTTCCTCCAGCGTCTCGAACAGGCCGGAGTCACGCAGGGACTTGTCGAAGAACATACGGCTTTCGTAGTCCTTGAGGTTGATGCTGTTCATCAGGCGCTGCAGCCAGGGACTCTCCACCAGCCAGGTGTGGCCGTCGTCCACCCGCTGAATGGTGGGGGGCACGGAGGCGTCGATCTGGGGTGCCCGACGGACATACTCGGACTCAAAGACCTTGACGGGGGGCAGGGTGGCCAGCTCGCCGGCGATCTTGAAGACCAGCTCACGGGTGCCCTGATGCGCGGCGGCGGAGATCTCATACAGGGGATAGCCCAGCGCCTCCACGTGGGCGCGCAGCTTCTCCAGATTCTCCGGATCGGTCATGATGTCGGTCTTGTTGGCCACCACGATCTGGGGACGGGTCGCCAGATCGGGGGAGTACTGCTCCAGCTCGGCGTTGATGGTGTCGAAGTCGGCGATGGGATCGCGTCCCTCGCTGCCGGACACGTCCACCACATGCACCAGCAGGCGGCAGCGGTCGATGTGACGCAGGAAGTCGTGGCCGAGGCCTGCGCCCTCGGAAGCGCCCTCGATGATGCCGGGGATGTCAGCCATGACGAAGCTGACGCCCTCCTCCACCCACACCACGCCCAGATTGGGGAACAGGGTGGTGAAGTGATAGTTGGCGATCTTGGGCTGCGCCTTGGACACCACGCTCAGCAGGGTGGACTTGCCCACGTTGGGGAAGCCGACCAGACCCACGTCGGCCAGCAGCTTCAGCTCCAGAAAGACATCCAGACTTTCGCCGGGGAAACCGCCCTTGGCGAAGCGGGGCACCTGACGGGTGGGGGTGGCGAAATGCTGGTTGCCCCAGCCGCCGCGGCCGCCTCTGCAGAGCACATACGGCTCCATGTCGGACATGTCCTTGATGATCTCGCCGGTCTCGGCGTCGCGGACAAGGGTGCCCAGCGGCACGCGGATCACCAGATCCTCGGCGTCCTTGCCGGTCTTGCGGGCGCCCTGACCGTCACAGCCGTTGGGGGCGGTGTACTTGCGTTTGTAGCGGAAGTCCATCAGGGTGGACATATGGGTGTCCACCTGCAGGATGATGTTGCCGCCGCGGCCGCCGTCGCCGCCGTCGGGGCCGCCGGCCGCCACGTACTTTTCGCGGTGGAAGGAGACCACGCCGTTGCCGCCGTTGCCGGCCCGGACGGTGATTCGTGCTTTATCGATAAAGGAAGAAGACATAGGAAAATACCTCCTGTCTGCGCCGCGGCGCAGTCTTGGAATGGGCGGACAAGGAAAGTTTGTCCGCTTCAGACAGGTTTATGCCGCGGTACCCCACGGGATACAGCCGCATAAGCCTGCCTTAGAAAGAAATCTGAAAAAAGAGGCCCGAACCATGCTGGTCGGGCCTCTGATTCCGAAAACGATTATTCTGCCACGACAGAGACCTGCTTGCGGTCTTTGCCCTTGTGGCTGAAGCGAACGACACCGTCCACGGTAGCGAACAGAGTATCGTCAGTGCCCTTGCCGACGTTCACACCGGGATGGATGTGAGTGCCGCGCTGACGCACCAGGATGTTGCCAGCCTTAACGAACTGACCATCGGCGCGCTTGGGGCCCAGGCGCTTGGCGTTGGAATCACGGCCGTTCTTGGTGGAGCCGCCGCCCTTCTTGTGGGCGAAGAACTGTAAACCAATGCGAATCATGATGGGACCATCCTTTCTGTAAGATGATGGGGAAGGGGTCAGCCTTCCAGAATTTCGATATTGTCAGGAAATTCGTCGTGAAGCTCGGTAAAGTAGACCATCAGGCCGGTCAGGAGCACCTGACAGACATTCTCGTCGGCCTCGGACAGTCCGCCCGGAAGCCGCAGGGAGATGGTTGCGGTCTTTTCGTTGATCTTCACAGACGCCGCCAGACCCAGCACATCGTTGACGGTGGACTCCACCAGGCGGATGGCACTGGTGATGGCCGCGCAGACGATGTCTTCGCCTTCTTCAGCGTAGCCGCTGTGGCCTGCGGAATCAAAGCCGACGATCCGGCCCTCTTCCGTCAGGAACGTGACGGTTGTCATGCTCAGACAGAGATCTTGCCGATCGTGACCTTGGTGTAAGGCTGACGATGGCCCTGACGCTTGCGGTAGCCGTTCTTGGGGGTGTACTTGAAGATGCGGATCTTCTTGCCCTTGCCGTTCTTCTCAACGGTAGCCTCGACAGAAGCGCCTTCCACCACGGGGGTGCCGAAGGTAGCCTTGTCGCCGTCCAGGATGGCCAGCACCTTGTCGAAAGTGACCTTGTCACCAGCGTTGACGTCCAGCTTCTCGATGAACAGGACATCGCCCTCTGCGACCTTGTACTGCTTGCCGCCGGTCTCAATAATTGCGTTCATTTCTTTCACTCCTTCACTTACGGGCTCGCTGTCGGGGGCGGTGTTTGGACACACTTTTACAAACCCATTCAAAGCGGCTCGTTTAGTATACTGGGTGAATGTTCATTTGTCAAGGCCGTTTTGGCGAAAAAATCACCAAAACGGCCTCTTTTTTCGGGAATTTATCGTTTCTTCTGTAAATCAGGCGTACTGCAGCTGTTCCACCGTCCAGCCTGCGATGACGCCGGCGTAGAAGGCGCAGATGCGGCGGCCCTCCTTCACGCTGAGGTTGGCAAAGTTGCCGCATTCCACGGCGCTGCTGCCGGGCATGGCGTCGTCGTAGGCGGCCGCGGCGGTGAATACCCGCTGCAGCAGGCCGATGGCCTCGGCGTCGGTGAGCCGGCGGCTGTCGAACAGGAAGTAGAAGCCGGTCTGGCAGCCCATGGGGCCGAAGTAGATGACGGCGTCCTTCTCCGGAGAGTTGCGCAGCAGCGTGGCGATGAGGTGTTCGGCGGAGTGCATTTCACTGTTGCTCAGCAGGTCGCCGGTGTTGGGCCGCTTGAACCGCAGGTCAAAGGTGGTGATCTCTCCGTCCCGGCGGGACAGGTACAGACCCGGCAGCAGACGGGTGTGGTCGACGGTAAAGCTCGCGATTTTTTCCATAGTTATACCTCCAGCGCCTGCAGCGCCCTGGCCAGCGGCAGGACGATGCTTCCCATTTTTTCCAGTGCCTCGCCGAAGTCGAAGTATTCGTCCGCCTGCTTTGCGGAGAACAGACGGTCGGACACGGATTTCACAGACACGAAGCGCACGTTGTTCCGCAGGCACACCTGGGCAATGGCGCAGCCCTCCATCTCCACCAGTGTGGGGGAGAAGCGCTCCATGATCTCTCTGGCCCGGTCGCCGCCGGTGGCGAACCAGTCGCCGGTGGCCACCCGGCCGATACCTGCCTCATAGCCAAGCTCTTTCAGCATGGCCTGTACCCGCTCCGGCTCCCATGTGGGGAAGTCGATGCGGTTCACGGTGGATACCAGCCCCACCGGGTCGCCCACCACGGAGGTGTCCACATCGTGCTGGACGAAGTCCCGCGCCACAACCAGCGCGCCGATGGGCAGCTCCGCGCAGCTGCCGGCCACGCCGGCGTTGAGGATCAGGTCGGGCTGGTATTTCAGGCACAGAATTTCGGCGGCCATGGCGGCGTTGACCTTGCTGACGCCGCCGGCACAGGCCACGATGCCCGGCGCGGCCTCAAAGAAGGGGACGCCGGAGATGGTGTCGATGGGCTGCAGCTCCCGCGCTCCGGGCAGGGCGTGGAATTCCGCGGGCATGGCAAATTGCAGAGCGATCTTCATGTATATATCCTCCATTATCGGGTGTTCTGCTCATTATATCGAATATAGCAGAAAAGCACGGAAGGAGCAAGAGGGAGGAAATTGCAATGCTGTTCGGTCAAGGGGGTGTTCCTCTGGCCCCCTCTGACGAAGGGCGGTTATTCAGGCGTAAAACCACAAAAAGGGCAAAAAGGTATGCACAAGGGTCCCCTTCACAGGAAAGCCGCTGCCGCCCTTGCTTCAAAAAATCATGACCGGCGCATTGGATAACCACTGTCTATGGAATGTGCTTCCCCTGATCGAACGGTCAGCAGGGCGGCGTTCAGCTCCGCGCCAAGGATCAGGATCACCGCTGTCATATACAGCCACATCAGCAGGATGATGACAGCGCCCAGAGTCCCGTAGATGACGGAGTAGTTTGCAAAATTCTCCACATAGAAAGAAAAGCCAATGCTGACCACCATCCACGAGATCAACGCGGCAAGGATGCCTGGTATGATCGCTTTCATAGGCTGCCTTTTATCCAGAGAAACGGCATACAAGGTTCCCAGAGCAACCAGCATAAGCAGACCAACGGGGAGAAAACGTAAATATTGCCATATTTCGAGCAGGTAATCCGATATCGACAGTGTATTTTCGGGGAGCAGCTCGATGATGAAGCCCAGAATATTCTGACCCAGCGTGGATAGAAGCAGCGTCAAGCCGATGACCAGTAACAGCATGATCGTATAGATCAGCTGACGTATCGTATAGGCGATAGGGCGCTGAGGCCTGCCCAAATGATATGCCAGCCGCACATCGTCCATCAGTCCCTTGATAGCCCTCATAGGGAACCAAACTGAGAACACCAGAGCAAACCACATCAAAGCGTAGCTGGAGGTGTCGGACACATAGTCCAGATAGGATTCCACCAGATTCACAATGTCTTTCGGCAGGATCCCCTGTAAAGCCTGCGTAATGGCGGTCACGTTCAGATCCAGCAGGCCCAGCAGGTTGCTTATAAAGATAAGGAGAGGGAACAGGGCAAACAGCAGATAATACGCAAGGGCAGCGGCATTCTTACCCACATCATGTTCAAAGAAATTCCTGACAAGCAGACGGAGCATCGGCTTGCATACCGCCTTCTTCGGGTTGGCCTGTTGTTCACCTTGATTTGCTGTCAGAAGGATCACCTCCATCCGGAAAAATGACCGCCGATGCTTTCGACGGCCATTTTGGCATCACATATTTTGAGCAGGACTATGCTTTTTGCCAACGTCTCGGCCTCGTATGATATAGGCTGATTGGCGGGAAATACTGCATCAGGCCAATTACCGCCCGGACTTGCGATCTGCCGGAGCTCCACTATGGAGTTCGGAGTTGAATTTCATGTTCGGATAAATTTTCCGCACCTTTTCGTCGGGATAGTGTTTATCAAGAAATTTGCCCAGCCGGTTCGTGCGATATGCCCCGCGCTGCCGTTCGGTCATTCTGCACACGACGAGAGCGGAATAAATGCTGTTGACGATAAAGAACACGACACCGATCCAGGTCAGGGGAATACCGATCTCATTCGGGATCTGTTCGATCAGATATGTAAGGCGAGGAAAGGCGTCCTTGACCCAAAGCAGAGAAAGAATGCCCCAGAAGAAGCAGTAAAGAAGATTGGTCCGACCGTTCATGTTCAAGGGGATATTCCGGTAATCCCACGAGATCGTACCTGTCACCTTTTCCTGCACCACAGAGCAGATGTATTCAAAGATACCGCCAAGCAGCGAGCCGCCTGCAAAGATGAACAGATCGCGGTTGTCCCGCAGAGGGTATAGACCGATCGTCATGACCAGTGCGCCAAATCCGTACACCAGATTGAACGGCCCCCAGACAAGTCCTTTGCGGCTTTCCAGTTTTCGGTATCGTAGCAGACACCAAAGCGTTTCGATCACAACGCCGAGGAAGCATCCGATAGCGAACACCCAGAATAGCTTATAGTGATTGAGACCGTGTGCAAATGAGAGCGCGGGCATATCTCCTCCTTATGTTCTGTGCGGTTTATCGGGTTCATAGGTGGCCGGTGCTGTTATGCAAGCAGCCCTGGGCTTCGGCGATCTGTTGATATCCTCACGAAGGAGGCGATATAGCGTTGCCGCAACGGGAACACTGAGCAGCATGCCGACTACGCCCATTATGCCGCCGCCAACGGTAACGGCCGCAAGCACCCAGATCGCTGGCAGTCCCATGGAGGAGCCGACAACGCGGGGATAGATCAGGTTGCCCTCCAGCTGCTGCAGTATAACGAGAAATACAAGGAAGACAACTGCTTTGGCAGGGGATACCGTGAATATCATAAATGCGCCGATGCCTCCGCCAATGTATGCACCGGCGACAGGGATCAATGCGGTAAAGGCGATCAATGCGCCGATCATGGTGGAATAAGGCAGCCGCAGGATCAGCATTCCTGCCGTACAGAGCAGACCGAGGATGACTGCTTCGGTGCATTGCCCGATGATATACCGGCGGAAGCAGTCATGCATGACCACAAGCGTGTGCATGATTTTATCATACCAGCTTTTCTTCAAATAGCGATTCATCAGGCGATCAAACTGCCTGCCAATGGTGTCTTTTCCCAACAGAAGATAGATGGCGAAAATAATGGCCATGAAAGCGGTCACAATGCCGGAGACCACGGAAGAAACCGCGCTGACGACAATATCCGTAACGCTTCCGATACCCGAAACAAGAACACTGATGATTTGTCCGAGCTTTGATCTCCAGTCGACCGCTGCCAGCGCGTCCGCAATATTTTCCGGCAGGATATTCTTCTCATCAAGCCAGCTCACTGCGTTTTTCAGAGCATCGGGCACCTCTGCGAAAAGCAGTTGTATACAGGCGACAAACTCCGGCACAACAAGCCAAACGACCAGCACGACAACAGCCACCAATGTGACCATTGCCGCAGCCATGCAAATCGGCCTGCGGCTTTTGCCGATCAGCGGCTTGCTCGTTTTTGGGAAGAAATGCTTCTCATAGAAGCTCATAAGAATATTGATGAGGTAAGCGATCACGCAGCCGATCAAAAGTGGTGCGGCGGCGCTGAGCAGGGTCGAACCCAGCCCTGCTATATTGGACCAATAATGGATAAAGAGATATAGGAGGCATACGCTGACCCCTGCTCGGAAGCAGGACTTCCATTCAACCTTCATGCGACACTGCCTTTCTCAGCTTTCCGGCCAAAAAACAGAGTGATGAAGTCAAATCCGGCTTCCACGATCAGGGAAACGCCGGTGAACAGCCAAAGAGCGGCTGTGGAGGTAAAGGGATTCTTCAGGATCACAACAGCACAGACAATGGAGAGAACGGCGTTGATCGCCGCCCAGAACCATCCTCTCTGTTTTTGGCGAAGCATATCTACAGTCAGCTGGATCTTGCCGATGCCGGCCATCAGGGTGGCGATACCGTAAATGATCGTGAGAATGGGGAAGGTAGCAATAAACCACTCTGTCTTAAGGACACAGAAGCCACCGGCAAGAATCGCGGCAAGGCCGTTGAAAAGTGTCCGTCCAAACGAAGCTTCCTTAGCGCTTGAACCGAAATATTTCACGATATCGACGAGTCCGAGAACGATCATCCCAACACCTGCGGCGATGATGATCCAGTAAGTAAGGCCCACCGGATCCATCAGAAGAAGGATGCCAACGACCAGCTCAAATAGGCAAAAGAGAATTCCTTTTGCGAGTTCGATCAGCTTTTTCATAGGGTACGCCTCCTGAAGGTATGTATTTCATGGAAAACCACGCTTGGTTGACATGGTGCATCCATATTGTTATAATTGTAGCGCAACAAATGTTGTATTGACAACATGCAGATGTTTTTTAACTGCTGTCAGCGCAACAAAACGCCATGCATTGTATTGTTGTTCACAAATTCTTTAAAAGGTTGAGAACCATGACAAAAGAGAATCAGAGAGTGGCCATTTCCAAACGGCTCTTAAAAGATGCTGTTTTAAGGCTGCTGAATAAGAAACATATCGATAGTATAAGCATCAGTGAGCTTTGCCAGGAGGCGGAAATCAATCGAACAACATTTTATCGGCATTATCAAACTCCGCATGATGTTCTGATGGAGATCGAGCTTGACTACATGAACGAGTTTTATGAAGTTCCGATTCTCGCCAAAAGCTCAAAGGATATGCAGGAGCATGCTGTGCGCATGTGTGCTCACTTATACGAGGACAGAGAGCTTGTAAAGCTGTTTATCAGGAATAATACGGATAATGATGTTAGACTGCTCTTTCAAAATTTTACAGATGACTTTCTCGCGTCACGATCTGTTTATTACAAAGGAAGGGAAGTCAGTGCAAGTGCACTGCGCCTT
Source organism: uncultured Oscillibacter sp. (assembly GCA_964593575.1). Taxonomy (GTDB): domain Bacteria; phylum Bacillota; class Clostridia; order Oscillospirales; family Oscillospiraceae; genus Oscillibacter. The sequence continues at coordinate 2,770 of CAZQJD010000050.1, read as the reverse complement.
ATGACTACCTTTATCGCGTATGGTATTTATTCCATGGTGTGTCAGTGGCTGATAGAAGAAATACCCATGGAGGCGGGTGAAGTTGCGGAGTTGATCAGCGGTTCGTTCAACAGAGATTTTACATTTCAATGATATACAGGCAGCGCGGGTATCACGCGGGTATCAATAAAAGGCCGGCATCCACAGCGAAGGTGGATGCCGGCCTTTCTGCTGGTTGAAACGATCGTTATGGTCTGGTAATATTATTATGGATCATCATTGGCGGGAGGTACATATGGCTTTTGACTTTAAGAGAGAGTACAAGGAGTTTTATATGCCCACGAGCAAGCCGGAGATCGTAAACGTTCCGAAGGCAAATTATATAGCGGTAAGGGGCAAAGGAGATCCCAACGAGGAAGGCGGGGCATATCAACAGGCGATCCGCGTTCTGTATGCGGTGGCGTATACGTTGAAAATGAGCTGCAAAACCGATTACAAAATCGAGGGCTTTTTTGAATATGTTGTTCCACCGTTGGAGGGCTTCTGGTGGCAGGAGAATGCTGAAGGCGCAGAGCATACGGATAAATCTGCTTTCCGCTGGAGCTCCGTTATCCGTCTGCCGGATTTTGTATCCCGGAAAGATTTTGACTGGGCAGTTCAGACCGCAGAGAAGAAGAAAAAGCTGGACTGCTCTGCTGCCGAGTTCCTGACGATAGAAGAAGGCTTATGCGTGCAGATCATGCATCTTGGGCCGTTTGACAATGAGCCTGAAACCATTGCTTTGATGGATACATACCTGAAGGAAAATGGATATGTTACCGACATCACAAACACCCGATGGCACCATGAGATCTACATGTCTGATGCAAGAAGGGTCGCACCCCAAAAGTGGAAAACGGTCATCCGTCACCCTATCAGAAAAGCGGACTGAAATAAGGCTGTCCGGCGTTTGCGGCTCCGGTCAGAAATGCCGCGGCCGAGCATGAATGCGGTACGGCTTCGGGTCCTGCTGCCAGCAAAAAGGGAATCCGCAATTCCATTCTTGCTTCTGCTTAGGAAGTATATTATACTATTAAGGATAAAGGGAAAAGAAAAACACAAGGAGGAGTAAAATGAAAAAATATAAGCGTATTTTCGCCATTGTTGTCGATTCGCTGGGCGCCGGTGCGCTGCCGGATGCGGCGGCTTACGGTGACGCCGGGACCGACACGCTGGGACATATCTCACAGTCGGTGGAGACCTTCCAGATCCCGAATCTGCAAAAGCTCGGTCTGGCCAATCTGCATCCTCTCAAGCAGGTGGATGCTGTGGATCGCCCTCTGGGTTACTATACATATCTGAATGAGGCCAGCACCGGCAAGGATACCATGACCGGACACTGGGAAATGATGGGCCTCCACATTACGACTCCCTTCAAGACCTTCACGGATACCGGTTTCCCCAAGGAATTGCTGGATGAGCTCTCCGCCAGAACCGGCAGAGTCATCATCGGCAACAAGAGCGCCAGCGGCACCGAAATTCTGGACGAGCTGGCGGAAGAGGAGATCGCCACCGGTCATATGATCGTGTATACCTCCGCCGACTCCGTGCTGCAGATCTGCGGCAATGAGGAGACCTTCGGTTTGGAAGAACTGTACCGCTGCTGCGAGATCGCCCGCGAGATCACCATGCGGGACGAGTGGAAGGTGGGCCGCGTCATTGCCCGGCCCTATGTGGGTAAGAAGAAGGGCGAGTTCAAGCGCACCAGCAACCGCCATGACTACGCCCTGAAGCCCTATGGCAAGACCGCGCTGGATGCACTGAAGGCTGCCGGCCTGGATGTGATCTCCGTTGGTAAGATATTCGATATTTTCGACGGCGAGGGGCTTACCGAGTCCAATAAGTCCAAGAGCTCCGTCCACGGCATGGAGCAGACCATTGAGATCGCCGGCAGAGACTTTACCGGCCTGTGCTTCGTCAATCTGGTGGATTTCGATGCCCTGTGGGGCCACCGCCGCAACCCGGAAGGCTACGCACAGGAGCTGGAGAAATTCGACGCCAAGCTGGGCGAGCTGCTCCCCCTGCTGAAGGAGGACGATTTGCTGATCATTACGGCAGACCACGGCAACGATCCTACTCACACCGGAACGGATCACACAAGAGAAAGGGTGCCGTTTATCGCCTACTCTCCTTCCATGCAGGGCTGCGGCAAGCTGGATGAAACAGAGACCTTTGCCGTCATTGGCGCGACTATCGCGGATAACTTCGGCGTGACAATGCCGGAAGGAACCATCGGCAGTTCCGTTTTGGATAATATCCGATAAAGCGCTTTCCCGTTTCGTTGAAAATTTAATTTACAGGAAAGGGGCCCTTTCCCGGCACAGAGGATGTGTACGGCGAACAGCGGCCAGGGGTGATGACTATGTATATGGACGATTATAAGCGCTGGTTGACTGCCGATCTGGAGGATCCCGCTCTGTCGGAGGAGCTGAAGAAGATCGAGGGTCAGGAAGACGAGATCAAGGAACGGTTCGCTGTTGCTCTGCAGTTCGGCACTGCCGGTCTGCGCGGTGTACTGGGCGCCGGTTCCAACCGTATGAACATCTATGTGGTCCGTCAGGCTACCCAGGGTCTGGCCAACTGGGTCAAGACCCAAGGCGGCAGGCAGCTGGTGGCCATCTCCTATGACAGCCGCATCAATTCCGATGTGTTTGCCAAAAATGCTGCCTGCGTTCTGGCCGCCAACGGCATCAAGGTCCGCATCTACGATGCTCTGATGCCCGTTCCCGCGCTGTCCTTTGCCACCCGCTAT
>CAZQJD010000049.1:0-12004 GCA_964593575.1 uncultured Oscillibacter sp. | reverse complement strand
GTGCATATACTTGCCGCCCTTGTTCTTCTGCACGTCGGTGACCTCAAAGCGGGCCACGGTGTTCACGTCGTTGAAAAGGACATCCTCGAAGGTGGCTTCAGGCTGACCGATATAAATCACGCCGTGGTCGGCCACCTGACCGCCCATCTCAGCATAGAAGGGAGACTTGTCCAGCACGACGATGCCATCCACACCAGCCATCATCTCCTCGGCCTGCTCGTTCTCCACAACGAGAGCCACGACCTTGGCACCGGAGAAGACGGTATCGGCATAGCCCACGAACTCAGTCTCAGGCACATCCTTGCCGAACTCAACGCCGGCCCAGCCCAGATCGCCCAGAGCCTCGCGGGCCTTGCGGGCACGCTGGCGCTGCTCATTCATCTGCTTGCGGAACTCGTCCTGATCCAGCGCAAGCCCCTCGTCCTCCACCATTTCAATGGTCAGGTCGATGGGAAAACCATAGGTGTCGTACAGCTTAAAAGCGTCGGCGCCGGAGAAGGTCTTCTCGCCCTTCGCCTTATGCTCAGCCAGCAGCTCCGCAAAGATCCTCAGACCGCCGTCGATGGTCTTGGCGAAGTTCTCCTCCTCCACGCGGATCACCTTGGTGATATAACCCTGCTTCTCCACCAGATCGGGATAAGCATTCTTGTTCTCACGAATGACGGTATCGCAGACCTCAAACAGGAAGGGATCGTTGACGCCCAGCAGCTTGCCGTGACGGGCGGCGCGGCGCAGCAGACGGCGCAGCACATAGCCGCGGCCTTCGTTGGAGGGCAGCACGCCATCGCAGATCATCATGGTGGCGGAACGGATATGGTCGGTGATGATGCGCAGAGAGACATCAGTCTTGTCGCTCTCACCATAGTGAGCGCCGGTGATTTCAGAAACCTTGCGGGTGATGTTCATCACGGTATCCACGTCAAACAGGGACGGCACGCCCTGACACACGCAGGCCAGACGCTCCAGACCCATGCCAGTGTCGATGTTCTTCTGCTTCAGCTCGGTGTAGTTGCCCTCGCCGTCGTTGCTGAACTGAGAGAACACATTGTTCCAGACCTCGATATATCGGTCGCACTCGCAGCCCACAGTGCAACCGGGCTCGCCGCAGCCATACTCCGGCCCACGGTCATAATAGATCTCAGAACAGGGGCCGCAGGGACCTGCGCCATGCTCCCAGAAGTTATCGCCCTTGCCAAAGCGGAAGATACGCTCCACGGGAATACCCATGGTCTTGTTCCAGATCTCAAAGGCCTCTTCGTCGTTCTCATAGATAGAGGGATACAGGCGGTCGGGATCCAGGCCCACCCACTCAGGACTGGTCAGGAACTCCCAGGACCAGGCAATGGCTTCCTTCTTGAAATAATCACCGAAGGAGAAGTTGCCCAGCATTTCAAAATAAGTGCCATGCCGGGCGGTCTTGCCGATATTCTCGATATCGCCGGTGCGGATGCACTTCTGGCAGGTACAGACGCGGTTCCGGGGCGGCTTCTGTTCACCGGTGAAGTAAGGCTTCATAGGAGCCATGCCGGAGTTGATCAGCAACAGGGACGCGTCATTCTGGGGAATCAGAGAAAAGCTGGGCAGGCGCAGATGATCCTTGCTCTCAAAGAACTTCAGGAACATCTCACGCAGCTCGTTGAGCCCATAGGGCTTGGGATCTCTCATGGGATTTTACCTCCGTCTATTTCAAATTCTTTCATTTAAAAACAAAAGTCCCTGCCGGTCTCAGGGGCGAAGGAGCCTTCGCGGTACCACCCTGATTATCCTCAGCAAGGACATCTTACACCATCCGATAACGGAGATGGACCGTTCTGCTCATCACAGAATGCTCCAAAGCGGCTGTTCTTTGGCGTTGGCTAAGGGGCTTGCACCACTCCCCTCTCGCTGGGAACCCGTTTCAAATCACTGACTTTGTCATAGCACTTTATATGATTTCGTTATCATTATATCCGCTTTTACGGGATTGTCAACTCTTTTCCCTATATGTCCGGAAACGGAAAAGAGAGAGGCAAAGCCTCTCTCCTCTTGGATCCGGATAACGATTACAGCTTCTCCTTGATCTTGGCGCTCTTGCCAACGCGGCCGCGCAGATAGTACAGCTTGGCACGACGGACAGCACCGCTGCGAACCACCTGGATGGTGTCGATAGAGGGAGAATAGACGGGGAAAACCTTCTCCACGCCAACGCCGTAGGACAGGCGACGGACAGTGATGGTCTCCTCAATGCCGCCATGCTTCTTGGCAATGACGGTGCCCTCGAAGACCTGAATACGCTCGCGGGAGCCTTCCTTGACCTTCACGTGAACGCGGACAGTGTCGCCGACCTTCACAACGGGCATTTCCTTCTGCAGCTGCTCTTTGTTGAGTTCCTTAATGAGATCCATGGATATTTCCTCCTGTTTTATAGGCGTTCTTGCCGCTTTCTGCATCCGCACATTCTCAAAATCGGAGCGCGACAGAGGACCGCCCTTTTATTGCCACGATAGGATAGCACACAATTTCATAAATTGCAACTATTTTTTCCAAAACATTTCGAATCCTACGTTTTTTCTGATGTTTTGTGTTTTCAAAGCTCTTCCCGGAGCATCTGGGCTCCAGAAAACGCAATGGCAACAGCAGTCGGCAGAAGCCACAGATTCCCCCCACTATAAGCCATCAGCAACAAGAGCCCCACTGACATAAAAAGTGCACAAACGCTCCCGCAAAAAGCTGCAATTTTGTTTCCACTGGAAGGCCCCAGCCACCAGCATAGCATCAGCTGCAGAAATCGCCAGCCATCCAATGGCACCGCCGGCATGAGATTAAACAAGCCCAACACCAAATTCGCTCCAGCAGCTGCTGCTAACTTCGGTTTGATCGGAAGCAATACACACAAAAGAACGCCGATCGCAAGATTGACCATTGGACCGGCCAGCACAGCTGCGCTCTCCTGTAAGTAGGACAGTTCCAACGAATCGGTATGTATCTGCACACCTCCAGCAGATGCCCCAAAATAACTGACCCTTCCTCCCAAGATCCACAACACGAAAAGGTGTCCGATCTCATGGAGGACAGATGCGCTAAGGATCACAAGCAGCGCAGTCTTTCCTTGAAATCGGCAAAAAAAGGCCAGAAGCAAAAAGAGGCCGATCATCCCCCAAAAACGCTTCATCAACTTAGAGCACATAATACACCGGATTGAGATAAACATCGTTTTGCTGCAATTCAAAATGCAGGTGTGGTCCAGTCGCTTGACCGCTATCACCCACTAAGGCAATCTTCTCTCCCCTCTTGACAGTTTGTCCGGAACACGCATAAATTTCTTTGCAATGTGCATATAACGTCGTGCAACCATTATCATGGGCAACAATTATATACTTTCCATAGCTGCTGCTGTCTGCCGTCACAGTCACAACGCCGTCTGCAAACGACACGATCTCTGCACCTTCATCAGCCGCGATATCCAGTCCATAATGAAACCGGTCATTCTCCCCTGCTGTATTTTTACGATATCCAAAATAAGAGCTGATACTCCCCGATACGGGTGCACAATATTGAAAGCCCAACACCGCCTGCTGGAGATTTACATGATCGGGGAGATTTGTATCTGTGTACAGGATCGAGTAATTACCGGAAGTGGCGCTCTCGATTTCCGGCACATCACCGGACATCATGTTCTCAGCGTTATCCCCGTCAGCAATACCATTCACGCTATCCTGGGGGCCAAATACTGCCTGATAAACATCTCCCTTCCATTCATTGCCGGAAAATACATTTCCAACAGCCGCAAAAACCTCGGCAACATCCATATTCTTGTCCAGCATCCGGTCAAGGGGTTCCCTAACCATATCCAACTGCTTTGGAAACAGCAACTTCACCGCTACAATCAGGACAAACACCGCTCCCGAAACCATTAGCTGCGTGATCCTATATCGTTCTTGCGCAGAAGTCTCCGATCGTTTGCGAACGAATTCACGTGGCTTCTTGGAGCCACGGCGCAGCTGGTGGCGAATTCTCTTTCCTACCCGGCGTCCAGTCATGTTGTCCCTCCTCCTTCTTTTGTTATTCACGATATGTTGATTGACACGCTATTATGAATTTATTTTTTTGCAGCAAAAGAGAAAAGAGAGAAATAGCGCGCAGCTTTTTCTTGACAGACACTTGTTTTTTTCTTATAATAGATGTGCTGCGCGGGTATCTGTCAGCAGCATCCGGGTGTAGCGCAGTTGGTAGCGCGCTTGGTTCGGGACCAAGAGGCCGTGGGTTCAAATCCCGCCACTCGGACCACGTCGCTGCGGACGGCATATCGTTCGCAGCGACTTTTTTATGCAAAAGGCACCCCGAAAACACAATAACAGCCAAAACCATCGAGGAGAGATCTGTACCATGATATACCAGAACATTTTGGATGCCATCGGGAACACACCACTTGTTCAGCTTAACCGCATCGTTCCGCAGGATTCTGCCCGTATTCTGGTCAAGTACGAAGGGCTAAACGTGGGAGGTTCCATCAAAACCCGTGTTGCCTACAACATGGTTATGGATGCTGTGCACCGGGGTAAAATCACAAAGGATACCATTATTGTAGAACCAACTTCAGGCAATCAGGGAATTGGACTCGCATTGGTGGGCGCCATCATGGGATATCGGGTCCGCATCATTATGCCCGACTCTGTCAGCGTGGAACGTCAAAAACTGATGCGTCACTATGGCGCGGAAGTGGTACTGATCCACGATACAGGAAACATTGGAGATGCTATTGAGAATTGCCTGCGGACAGCGATGCAGATGCAGCAGGAAGATCCCAACGTCTTCGTACCACAGCAATTCATAAATCCGGCAAACCCCATGATCCATCGGCATCAAACAGGCCTGGAGATCCTGCAGCAGGTAGGCGGCCCTATCGATGGTTTCTGCTCCGGTATCGGTACCGGCGGAACGATCACCGGCATTGGCGAGACTTTAAAAGCGCTGAATCCCCATATGACCATTTGGGCCGTGGAGCCGGAAAATGCCGCGATCCTTGCCGGCGGCACAATTGGTACCCACTTGCAAATAGGTATCGGAGACGGACTGATCCCGGAGATCCTTAACCAGAATATTTTCGAGCACATTTACATAGTGAGTGACGAAGAAGCGATCCAGACCGCGCGGCGCCTCGCCCGCGAAGAGGGCTTGATGTGTGGTATATCTTCCGGAAGCAATGTCGCTGCCGCGATTCAACTGGCAAAACAGCTCGGCCCGGGTAAAACGGTAGTAACGATCTTACCGGATACAGCGGAACGGTACTTTTCCACGCCGTTGTTTGAAGAAACCGCAAGAGCTTGATTGGCCCCTTACACATCACCGTTCAAACAGCCTTATAATTCTTTCAAATCTGCATTAAGGAGCACAGCCCCTGTGAAAAAACAACTTTTGTTCGGCATAAAAGACGGCATACCGATTGCGCTGGGTTACCTCTCTGTCAGCTTTGGATTCGGCATTCTGGCCGTGAATCTGGGAATTTCCCCCTTAGAATCCTGGCTGATCTCTGCTACCAACCTGACATCTGCAGGGCAGGTCGCCGGCGTAGGCATCATCGCAGCCGCTGGCTCCTATTTGGAAATGGCGCTCACCCAGCTGGTGATCAACATTCGCTATTCGCTCATGGCGCTGTCCCTCTCTCAGAAGCTGGACGATTCCTTCCGTACGCCCCAGAGGCTCATTGTATCCTACGGTATCACCGATGAAATTTTTGCCATGGCCTATTCCACGCCCGGAAAGCTGACACCCGGATACATGTACGGCCTCATCATCACACCTTTCTTGGGATGGACCGGAGGAACCATACTGGGTGCCGTGGCAGGCGAAGGACTTCCCGGGCAACTGACAGATGCATTGGGTATCCTGCTGTATGCCATGTTCCTGGCTGTGATCATTCCTGCCGCCAGGCAGGAAAAAAGCATTCTGACTGTCATCGCCATCGCGGCAGCAGTCAGCATTCTGTTCTATTATGTATTCACAGCAGTATCCGGTGGTTTCGCCATTATTCTCAGCGCAGTGGCCGCCGCCGCCATTGGCGCACTGATCCGTCCCATCGACGATGAAGCGGAGGGCTGAGCAATGCAAACTGCAGTCTATATTCTTGTGATGGCCGGTGTGACCTATCTTATCCGTATGATTCCCTTCACACTGTTTCGCCGGAAAATTCGATCCCGCTTTTTCCGCAGCTTCCTCCACTACATCCCATACGCCGTACTTACTGCTATGACTATTCCTGCTATTTTCTATTCTACGAACAACCTCCACACAGCTGCAGCCGGCACGGTTGTCGCTGTCGTTCTGGCCTACCTGCGCCAACCGCTGATCATAGTGGCGCTGGCAGCCTCTGCAGCCGCATTCGGCATGGGATTTATCATCTGAACAAAGATCCGTGATCTCCTGAAGAGGTCACGGATCTCATTGCATTCATGCATATTTTCCTCCGCAGATGCCAAACTATTTCCGGTGATAAAAATGAACTCCCTTTGGAAAAGCAATGTTAGTATTCCTCCCTTTCCGCGATTGGAAAGAGATCTGCAGACAGACGTCCTGATTATCGGTGGAGGCTTGGCAGGCATTCTGTGCGCATACAAGCTGGCTCAGGAGGGCATTGACCATGTTTTGGTTGAATCCGGCCGGCTCTGCGAAAAAATCACCGGCAATACCACGGCAAAGGTCACCTTTCAGCATGGTCTCATCTACCACAGATTGATTCAGGAAGTCGGCTTCGAGCGGGCAAAGATGTATCTGGAGGCTAACCGGGCAGCTTTAGAGCAATATCGGGTTTTGTCACAGAGCATAGATTGCGATTTTTATGCACAGGATGCGTTCATATACTCATTGAACCACCCCGAAAAAATCGAACAGGAGTGCGGCGCATATCAGCAGCTGGGTATTCCAGCAGAATACACCGAGACTCTGCCGCTTCCCTTCCCTATTGCAGCAGGAATCCGCTTGCGGGATCAGGCACTGATCCATCCGCTGAAGCTGGCTGCCGGTCTTGTGAAAAAGCTGAACATCTATGAAAATACGCCGGTGCAGGCTTACGACGGTCAGCATGTCATCACGCCGCACGGAAGTATTACAGCATCACGCATCATTGTCGCCACACATTTTCCAATGTTCAATAAGCACGGCGCCTATTTCCTGAAAATGTATCAGCATCGCTCCTATGTGATCGCATTCAAGGGCATCAAAATGCCAGACGGAATGTATCTGGATGAAGCAGAAACCGGGTTCTCATTTCGCAGATACGGGGAGTTTCTCCTGCTGGGCGGAGGCTCTCACCGCACAGGCAAACGCGGCGGTGGCTGGGCGGAACTGAAAGCATTTGCACAGCAATATTATCCGGGCGCCATAGAACAATATCACTGGGCTGCGCAGGACTGCATGACGTTGGACGGAATCCCCTATATCGGAGAGTATTCCGGAAGCACGCCCAATCTATATGTGGCTACAGGCTTCAACAAATGGGGCTTTACTTCTGCCATGGCCGCTGCAGATATTCTTTGTGATCTGATACAGGGACGAAGCAGCAGCACTTCCCCGGTTTTCTCGCCCTTGCGAACCATGCTGCACCCGCAGCTGATGAAGAATATTCTGGAATCCGGCATCCACCTGTTGACGCCCACAACACCGCGATGCCCGCATATGGGGTGCGCGTTGAAATGGAATCCGCAGGAACATTCCTGGGACTGCCCCTGCCACGGCTCCCGTTTCACAGAAAACGGGCATGTGCTGGATAATCCCGCCAACGCCGACGGCACATGGAATTCCCGCAGAAACCCGAAATGATCAAATCCCCACCAAACGGGAGGGTTCCCGTTTGGTGGGGATCTTCTTCTGTCAGAGCTGTTTTCCGTAGTCGTACTCGTCACGCAGCTTATTGCTGTCGTAAATCGTACTGCGACCGCGTTCAATGGCAATGCTGCCGGTCTTGGCGATCTCCAGGATACCGAAATCCTCCAGCATGTCGATGAGGGCCGTGTTCTTGCTCTCGCTGCCAAAGACCCACAGGGTCAACGCCTCGCGGGAGACGTCGATGACCTTTCCGTGAAAGATATTTGCCAGCTGAATGATCTCGTCACGGGAAACCCGGTCGGCTGCAGCCACCTTGATCAAAGCGATCTCTCTGCGGATGCAGGTCTCCTCATCCAGAATTTTCACCGCCTGAACCGGGATCAGCTTCCGGCATTGGGCCGCAATCTGTTCGATCATCAGCTCATCAGCCATGACCTCGATGGAAATGCGGGTGGTATTGGGGCGATCCGTGTTGCCGGAAACAATGGAGTGGATATTATATCCCTTCCGGGAAAACAGGCGCGCCACCTGACTCAGTACACCGGGGATATTGTCCACCAAAATACAAAGAGTATAGAGTTTACGTTCTGTATTAAATTCTCTTTTCACAACAATTTCCTCCTTACTTCAGCAGGAACTTGGTGATATGGGAACCGGCTGCCACCATAGGCGTTACCATCTCGTCCATATCCAGCACACAGTCGATCACAGCACCCTTGCCGCACTCCAGAGCCGCCCGGAAAGCAGCTTCCATCTCCTCGCGGCTAGAAACACGATAGCCGTTCAGGCCATAGGCCTCTGCCAGTTTGACGAAATCGGGGCCTCGGTCCAGCGTGGTCTGGGAGAAGCGCTTGCTGTAGATCAGATTCTGCCACTGACGCACCATACCCAGCGTTCCGTTATTGAAGACCACGGTAATGGTAGGCAATCCGTAATGCTCCACCGTGCACAGCTCATGGCAGTTCATACGGAAGCAGCCGTCACCTGTGATGTGGATGACACGCTTATCAGGATTGCCCACCTGCGCACCGATCGCTGCACCCAAGCCAAAACCCATGGTGCCAAAGCCGCCGCTGGTCAGCAGCTGGCCGGGATAATCATAGTGCAGATACTGGATGGCCCACATCTGATGCTGCCCCACATCCGTTGCCACCATGGCATCCTTGGGTGCCTGCAAACGAATCACTTCCATCACCTGCTGAGGCGTCAGCTTCTCGCTGTCTGGCGCAGTGGAAGGAACCTTCATAGAGAGGATATGCTCCTTCCACTCGCTGTGGTGATACTGAGGCAGGCGCTCGTTCAATGCCGCCAAAACCTTTCTGGCTGAGCCAATGATATGATGATCGGTCAGAATATTCTTGTCGATCTCCGCACGGTCAATGTCCACCTGCACGATCTTCGCCTGCTTTGCAAAGGTGTTGGGATCCAGTGCCACACGATCAGAGAAGCGGCAGCCAATAGCCACCAACAGGTCACATTCATCACAGGCAATATTGGATGCCTGTGATCCGTGCATACCGATCATACCGGTCGCGAGTTCATGATAGCCCGGAAACCCGCCGCCGCCCATAACCGTAATGGCCACAGGAGCATCCACCTTCTCCGCAAACTCACGGAATTCCTTATGGGCATGACCGCGAATCACACCACCGCCGCAGATCAGCAGCGGTTTCTTGGACTCAGCGATCATCTCCAGCAGAATATCCACATCCTGCTGATCCACATTCGCAGCTTTTAACTGATGATTCGCACTGAGAGAACGCATACTGTCGCAGTTACGGTTCTCAGACCAGTGGATGAATTCATAATCCACCATCTCTGTGGGAGCGGTGACATTCTTCAGAAAGTCGATCATAACCGGGCCGGGACGACCGGTGGCAGCCACCGCAAAGGCCTGCCGCATCACATCCGGGATCTGCTGCGCGTCACGCACCAAAAAGGCCGCCTTGGTGATCGGCATGGCAATGCCGGTGGTGTCCACTTCCTGAAACGCATCCTTGCCCAGCAGATTCTCGCCTACATTACAGGTGATGAACACCACGGGAGAAGAGTCCAGATACGCCGTGGCAATACCGGTGGTCAGATTGGTAGCACCGGGGCCGGAGGTTGCGAAGCAGACGCCCACCTTGCCCGTAGAACGTGCATAGCCATCCGCGGCATGGGCGGCGCCCTGCTCATGAGCAGTCAAAACATGGGTGATTTTGTCCTGATAATCATACAGCTCATTGTACAGGTTCAGAATTGTTCCGCCGGGATAGCCGAAAATAGTGTCGACCTCCTGCTCCAGCAGACATTCCATGATAGCCTGTGTTGCGCGAATCTTCAAAGTGCATTCCTCCCAATGAATCAAGTTACTGCGGAGCTGCGCTCCGTAATTGGACGCTTTAAAACAACAAATCCGCGGCCTGCTTTTGGCCACGGACTTCAGGATAATGTTCCATCCAGCTTTTCTGCCGAAATGGTTCTGCGATATCCTCAGTAATGGGCATGACCAAAAGTACTATTCAGATCCCAGGCCGGAATTCGAATAATAATCATCCCAATCATGATAATCAAAGCCATTCCTGTCTGCATAAAAGCCTCCACTGTCACTACATATCAAAGACAGTTTTTATCATTATACACAGCACTTGGCTAAAGCGCAATAAAAAGTTTTCATTCTCGCTTTATTTCTATCGTTTTTTATAAGACACCTTCACTTTCCATCGATTCGCCCGTGAAAACTGCCAAATCCTCTCCTATTCCGCGCTCGTCGCAAGTTGATTAATCAACATTTTTGTTGACAAATCAACCTCTATGCGTATAATGATTTGAGAAAGGAAGTGAACTCATGATTCATCGTTTCCATACTTTTGTAAGTAACATCACGCTCTGCTACAAATCGATACAGCGCATCAAATCGGCCGAGATGACGGAATTTGGCCTAAAAGGCACCCACGCAATGTGTCTTTTTTATCTGCATCATGAGCCAAACGGTCTGACAGCTGCTCAGCTGTGCAGCCGTTGCGAAGAGGATAAGGCCGCCATTTCCAGAACGCTGGCCGAACTGATCGAATTGGGTTATATCCAGCCTGCGGAAAAGAAAAAATACCGCGCTCCCATGCAGTTGACGGAGGCCGGAACACAGGTTGCGGAAAAGGTCGACCTGCTGATCGCGCAATGGGTGACCGCAGGCGGCGATGGTTTGACAGAAGATGAACGCATCGTCTTCTATCGCGCACTGAATATCATTTCCGAAAATTTAAGAAACAGAACCTGGGAACGCACCAAGGCATAATCAAATACATCCCATTTCAGAAAGGAATACTATGGCTGTACAAATTATCATTGACTCCGGCGCGGATATCATCCCCACGCATGCTGAGGAGCTGGGTGTGATCCACATCCCGCTGAAGGTTCTCTTCGGAACCGAAGAATACGAGGATGCGATCACACTTTCCCATCGTGAATTCTATGAAAAGCTGGTTGAATGTGATACGCTGCCAACCACCTGTCAGGTCCCCCCTTCCGCTTTCGAGGATGTTTACGAGGCGGTAAGGATCCACGGCGATACCGCCGTTGTGATCACTCTGTCCGGTAAGCTGTCCGGCACCTATCAAAGCGCCGTCATCGCAGCAGACGGTCACGAAGGCAGAGTTCATGTGGTTGACAGCGAGAGCGTTTCCCTCGGTCAGCGGCTTCTGGTACTGAGAGCAGTGGAACTGCGCCGGCAGGGACTCGGCGCTGCAGAAATTGCCGCTTGTCTGGAGCAGGAGAAAAAGAACATCAAGGTATTGGCGCTTCTGGATACACTGGAATATCTGAAAAAGGGCGGCCGCATTTCAAAAGCAACCGCGTTTGCCGGCAGCATGTTGAATATCAAACCGGTGATCACGTTAAACAACGGCGAAGTATCCATGGTGGGAAAGGCCCGCGGCTCCAAACAGGGAAACAATCTCCTGCGGGAACTGATCGCCGATTGCGGCGGCATCAACTTCAACCGCCCCTATTGTCTTGCATACAGCGGACTGTCAGACGCTTTGCTGCAGAAATACATTGCAGACAGTACGGATCTCTGGAAGCACAGCACAGACTCTCTCCCGATCGCCACGGTGGGCTGTGTGATCGGCGCACATGCCGGGCCGGGCGCCATTGCAGTTGCTTTTTTCCAAAACTGACGGAAAGCGGAACGATGCCGGGCGCATCGTTCCGCTTTCGTACATAA
>CAZQJD010000048.1:0-12567 GCA_964593575.1 uncultured Oscillibacter sp. | reverse complement strand
TCAGGGCATCATGCTGGGCGACACCTCCGGCGATTTGATGCTGGATCAGCCGCTGACCCGCAAGCAGTTCGCGGTAATGCTGTGGCGGTATGAGCAGGCGAGAGGGAAGTAATACACACATGAAAACAGGGAGGATACCTGTACCATCAGGCGTCCTCCCCGTTTTTGCGTTTCAATGGCGCTTTCGGGTACCCACTTTGTACCCACTTTGGTTTTACACGGCGTAATAAAGTGTGATAAAAAGTTATCTAAAATGTTGAAAACTCACGAAATGTAAAACTTTTTTATGCAGTAAAAAACATTATTTCTGGTTCGAATCCAGTCGGGCGTACCAAAAACCACCTTAAACAATTCGAAGTTTAAGGTGGTTTTTGTATATATAAAATACTTGTCAGGCTGGAAAAAGGAATTTATGATCCTTTCCGGCGGCAATATAATAGCCCCGCAGAAGTTCGTTGTGAAAAGGAGCTGATACCGTGCAAAATCAAGAAGAGACACTTTTGGAACGACGAGGAGACGAAAAAAAAGAGTGGATTCCCATTGCTGCGGCGGGATTGGGACACGCTATATGGGGAACGGGTTATTTGTTTTCGCGAGTTGCACTTCAAATCGCGGGCACGGATATCCTGCTTTCCATGCGCTTTTCTTTGGCCGTCCTGCTGATGACTGTCCTGATCCTTTTCGGAAAAGCCAAGGTATCGTTTCTCGGGAAAAACCCTAAGCCTTTGATCCTGCTGGCTGTAACGGAACTGGCCTGCTTTTTCTTTGAAAGCTACGGGATCCTTTATACAAATGCTACTTTTGCCGGTGTGGTATCGGCAGTCTCGCCGGTGGTTGCGATCTGGTTGGCAATATTGTTTTTGCGTGAGTATCCGAGCAAGCGTCAGGCGCTGTTTTGCCTGCTGCCGGTGGCCGGTGTGATCATTATGACGGTTTCGGGGAATTCACTTGGCATCGTGCGGCCCATTGGCGTAGTATGCATGCTTTGTACCTGCGTTATATCTGCTGCGTATAAAACGGCAAATCGAAAGGCGGCGGCGGAGTTCACACCGTTTGAACGGACATATGTAGTGCTGCTGGCTTGCGCGATTGCGTTTACACTGTCGGCGCTGCTGAAAGTGAAGGGAGATCTGAGCGTTTATTTTGCTCCGCTATCAGAGCGACCCTTCCGTGTGTCTCTGATAGTTTTAAGCGTGTTCTCCTCAGTGGCTGCCAATATGCTGATCAATTATGCTGCTGGTCAGATATCCGTGACGCGGCTTACGTCTATGGGGTCTCTCACAACTCTTTGCTCCATGTTTGCCGGGGTTATATTCCTGAAAGAGCCAACGTCTGCCGGATTGTTCTTGGGAGCTGCGCTGGTTTTGGTAGGTATCCGCCAGGTAATCAGAAAATAGATCAAAACAGACGATGTGCTTCACAAGCTGTGCATCGTCTGTTTTATGAAAAAATGCGCTGCAGAGAGGCATGATTGCTGGCATTGCGTCATAAACTGTCCGCGGGTGATGTTTGAAATGAGGAAACCGCCATGGAATACTTATGCGCCGTGGATATTGTTGGCGGAAGCGACAGGGGCGTTGTCCGGCTGGTTTACAAGAGAGGGGACGCGATTGTATAATGCCGATCTGTCCATTCGGAAGCCGACGCTGTCTCCGCCAGGGGTTGTGTTTCCTGTCGTATGGGTCATCCTGTATGCCCTGATGGGAATTGGTGCTGCCCGTATTTACGAGGCTCCGGCATCCGGAGAACGGTCACGCGCACTGGTGATTTTTTTCTTTCAGCTTGCGTTCAACTTCTTCTGGAGTGTTCTTTTCTTCAATCTTAGGGCATTTGGTTTAGCACTGATCTGGATAGTGGCTTTGTGGATCCTGATTTTGGGTATGATCGGTTCTTTCTGGCGTGTGGATAAAGCTGCTGCTCTGCTGCAGCTTCCATACCTGCTTTGGGTGACATTTGCAGCATATCTGAATTATGGAGTCTGGAGCCTGAATCGCTGATATGCGGCACTCCCGTAAGTCCAAATGGACTTGCGGGAGTGTTTTGATGCTTAAGCAGGAGACAGGTAGGTTTCTATTTTTGCAGCGGCCAAAGCGCCCTCTGCCGCTGCTGTGATCACCTGACGCAGACGCTTTCTGCAGACATCGCCGGCTGCGAACAGACCTTCCTGTCCGATTGCCTGTGTGTCGCGGGTGATGATATATCCTTTCTCATCCAAAGCTGTATGCGCCTTCGCAAGTGCGGAATCAGGCGTGTAACCCGCAAATACAAATACGCCGAAGCTGTCGCCCTTTTCGGTACGGTGTTCTGTGACCAGACCAGTGAGCGTGTTGTGGTACCGGATATATTGCAGACCGTTTTCGCCAGACACTTCATCCAAAACGGTATGCGGGAGGACGGTGATTTTTTCATGATTCTTGACACGATCTGCTATAGAAGCAGCACAGGTGAAGTCTTCGCGGCGGATGAGAACGGTAACGTGTCTGGCAAAACGGGTCAGAAATACGCTTTCCTCTGCAGCGGAATAGCTGCCGCCTACGACAAAAAGCTCTTTGCCCCTGAAAAACTGACCATCACAGGTAGCACAATAAGAGACACCGCGGCCCGTGTATTCTGCTTCTCCAAGAAAGCCGACGGTTCTGGGGCGCGCTCCGGTGGCCAGAAGAACGGCAAGACAATGGTAGTCTCCAAATGCGGTGCGTACAGTTTTCGTTTTTGCGGCAAGCTGCAGCTGCTCCGCTTCCGCCGCTAAAAACTCTGCACCGAAATGCTCCGCCTGACACCTCATGACCTCTGCCAGTTCAGAACCACGGATGTTTTCTATGCCGGGATAGTTCTTCACTTCGTTGGTAAGTGCGATCTGTCCCCCAAATGTGCCTTTTTCCATTACCAATACGCGGTATTTTGCCCGAGCCAGATAGAGCGCGGCAGTCAAGCCTGCGGGACCGCCGCCGATGATGATGGCGTCATATAGCGTTCCGGAAGAGACGGAATGATCGTTTTTATGCATGATACGGATCCCTCCTGTTCTGTATACAGAAAGTATGTCCGCAACGACAGAGATAATCCAGAGCTCCTGGGACATACTACGATAGAAAAAGAACGATCGGGAGAGGTTGCTATGAAAGGAGAGACTGCTTCGTATATGCGGGGCTTTTTACCCTATGCACTGGCTGCGTTTATGGTGGGAATTGCCGGAGGGTTTTCTACTGTGCTGGGACCTGCTTTTGTGCAGGAACTGGATATTGGTTATCAGAATACCACCTGGACAGCGTTGGCGCAGGCAATTTCCGCTGCGGCCTGCGCTCCTGTTCTGGGAAAGCTGGGTGACGCCATCGGTCGTCGGTGGACGCTGCTGTTGGGGATCGCTGTATATACGATAGGTGGCATTTTGACTTCGCTGGCAGCTTCGCTGACAGGAATGCTGGTGGCCCGTTTTATCGTCGGTGTTGGGACAGCAGCCATTGCTCCGACGGTTTTGGCGTATATCGTAACAGAATTCCCGAAAAATGAAGTAGCGAAGGGTTTTTCTCTGTATATGCTGGTTTCCAGCACTGCAGTTATCGTTGGGCCATCTCTTGGCGGTCTGATGATCCGTTCCTGCGGATGGCGGGGTATGATCTGGGTGTGTGTGGCTGTTTGTGTGGTTGTTTTCGTAGCCTGCCTTTTCCTTTTGGACAAGAGACATGATGCTCGAAAACCCGTGATGGGATTTGATGCTGCTGGAGCTGCGCTGGTAGTGGTGTTTTTTGGTCTGTTCTTGTGTATTCCATCCTTTGGACAAAACTTCGGCTGGATGTCTTCGGCCTTTGCAGGGGTGCTGGTCGCTGCCGTTGCCGCACTGATCGCATTGATTTTTACGGAGAGGCGGGCAGCGGTACCAATTTTGCCGGGCAAATTTCTGCTGCGGAAACGGTTTGTCATTCCGGTCGTGGCCATGTTTCTCACACAAGGGCTGATGCAGGCCAACATGACCAACATCATTGTGTTTGTCAACGAGACTCGTCCGGCGAGCAGCGTGATTTCTGGGTATGCCATTTCCATTATGTATCTGGGAATGTCCCTGGGGGCGGTGCTGCTGGGCCCATTGGCGGACCGCCTGGAACCCAAACGGGTCCTCATTGGATCGCTGACACTGACAGGACTTGGCTGCGCTGTGATGCGGTGGTTTTCAGCGGATTCCCCGCTTTTTTTACTGGCGCTTTCCCTGGGACTCCTTGGCTTTGGCTTGGGTGGAAATGGTACTATTTTTATGAAGGTGGTCCTGACAGAGCTGCCTGCCGGACAGGCGGGCAGCGGAACGGGGACGTACGGCTTGTTCCGTGATATTTCCGCTCCCTTTGGTGTAGCAGTGTTTGTGCCCATGTTCACCAATCTGATCACAGATCTGGCAGAGACCGGAACTGCACGGGCGGCGGCTGCGGTTCACGCTGTCCGGAAACTGTCTGTTGTGGAGATCGCCTGTGTCGCTGTCAGTATCTTTGTGGTCTGGCTGCTTCCCAACACACAAAAGAACTGAAGCTGGAGGATATTCATGCGATTGAAGAATAAGGTTGTTTTGATCACTGCTTCCACAAGAGGGATCGGCTTGGCTTGTGTGCAGGCCTGCGCCAGAGAAGGAGCGCAGGTCTATATGGCTGCCAGAAATCCTGAACACGCCGGCAGAGAAGCAGAAAAACTGCGTGCGGAAGGTTGTTGCGTAAAGTGTGTATATCATGACGCAACGAAACCTGAGACCTTTGCAGCCATGGTGGAGGAGACTGTGAAAGATGCGGGGCGCATAGATGTGCTGGTCAACAACTTCGGAGTTTCTGACCGAAAGAAGGATCTTGACTTTGCCGGTACAGCTGCAGATGTGTTTCTGGATACGGTCAATCTCAACTTAGGCAGTGTTTTTTTAGCGGGACAGGCTGTTGTCCCGTATATGCGGAGAAGCGGTGGAGGGAGTATCATCAATATTTCCTCGGTAAGCGGGAGCGTTCCGGATATTTCTCAGGTGGCCTACGGCGTCAGTAAAGCAGCGATCAACTATCTCACCAAATTGGTGGCCGTGCATGAGGCAAGGAACGGGATTCGCTGCAATGCGATTCTGCCCGGTATGACTGCCACAGATGCGGTGGAAGAAAATCTGACCGGGGAATTTCGCCGTGTGTTTCTGCGGCACATTCCGCTTGGCAGAATGGGGCAGCCGCAGGAGATCGCGGCTGCTGTCGTTTATTTTGCTTCTGACGATTCCGCTTATACAACAGGGCAGCTACTGGCGGTTTCTGGCGGATTTGGTGCTGCAACTCCGTTGTATAGTGATTTTTTGGGCAGAGAAACTGTATAAATCATAAACCGTCTCTGTAAAGCAGAGACGGTTTACGCATGTTATTCAACAGTGGTTTCCAAGAGATTGATGCTGAGCGTGCTCAGAGAATAGAAGGGATTGGAGACTGTGGGGGTGAGATTGTCCACGACGCCGGCTTCCGCCAAAACGGAGACACGCTTGAAGCAAAGAGGCAGGATGGGCGCATTTGCTTGCAGATAGCGGCAGAGCTGACGCATGGAGGCTTCGGCCTTTTCGGAACCGGCAAACTGGGCCAGCATGAAATTCATGCCGTCATCGGAATAGCCGCCGTAATTCATGCTGCCGCCGGTACCTACCAAAGGAGAGAGATCCCAATCGGCAGTCAGACGAACTTCGCCGTAATAGAGGTCAAATGCACCGGCTTCCAGTGCGGCGGTGTATTCGTTCCAGGGGAGGGCGTTGACGGTGATCTTGATATCACAGATCGAAAGAGAAGCTGCGATATAGTGGGCGGCGGAGACCTTGTGCCGGTTGTCTGCGTTTACCAGAAGCGTGACTTCGTGGGTGGTTCCGGCGTGGTATCCTGCATTTGCCATCGCATCCAGAAATCTGTCTTTGGAATAGGCTGTGTCCAGAGAAGCCGGGTACAGGGGCGAGAGCGGTGAAATAGGGCTTTGCGCCGGAAGCGCGTGCCCTGCGAGATGTGCGGAGACCAAGGTTTTCCGGTCAATGCCCAGCCCCAGAGCGTTGCGAAGCTCTGCAGAGGAAAACAGAGGATTCGCGACGTTGAAACCGATGAATTGCAGAACAGTGGTATCTGCGTCCGCAAGATCGACGCTGCCGCTGGGACTATATGCGTTCTGCGCTGTTAGATCCGTGGTGATAAGCTGTATCTGATGAGTGGAGAACTGGTGGTGCAGTGTGGTCGTTCCGGAGTAGGGGGAGAGGTAAATACAGTCTACAGGAAGTGTGGAATGGCGAAATTCCGAGGGGAGCAGAACGGCGCCGGATTCCGAAGCGGAAAAGCGATAGGGGGCTGTGCCCAACGGAACAGGATCGGATTCTGTGCCTGCCTTTATGATCGGAATATCCAGCAATGCAGGAAAGGCTGCGTTGGGGGACAGGAGAGTCACGGTAACTGTACTATCGTCGTGCGAGACTGTGTCCACATGGGAGAGCCGGGCACGATAGCGAGCCGTTTCCCGGGCGCGTTCCAAAGAAGCGGCGGCATCTGCGGCGGTGAGTTGGGAGCCGTCGCTGAAATATGCATCCTCCCGGAGTTGAAATGTCCATACCGTTTTGGATTCATCACAGCTGTATGCGGCGCAAAGTACCTTTTGCGGCTGCAGGGCTGTATCCAGTGCGAACAGCCCTTCGTACAGCAGAGATCCTATGGTCTGATGCGGTCCGTCAGGGCAGGTAAGAGGATCCAAAGTTACCGCAGGGTCGTAAGGCAGGGAGAAGCGTTCCGGCAGAGTGACGGTCACAGGAGCGTCTTCCAGCTCAGGAGCGGTATCGTCTACCGTCAGGTCCTCTGGCGGTTCCTCGGGGAGCTCTTGTCCACAGCCTGACAAGGTCAGAAGCACGGCAAGAAAAAAGGCTGTTAGTCGTTTTTTCATAGTAGAGTATCCTCTTCTGGATCAGCTGAGAGAAATAAGTGCCACCTGAGCGCCGCGTTGTTCACCCATTTTACGGTACGACCAGAACAGCTCGGGATGGCAGGCGGTGCAAAGGCTGCATGTGTCGATGTTGGCAGGAAGAAGTCCGGCGCGCAGTAGCCATTGCCGGTTCAGGCCTTCCAGATCTACATGGAATTTGGGATCACGCCACTGAAGATATGGTTCAGCATCCTGCCCGAGAGCTGTCTGCATGGCATCCGGCACATCGCTGTCTGTCTCAAAGCAGCACTGGCCGATGCAGGGACCGATGGCAGCCAGCAGCTGCATGGGGTCAGAGCTGAAGGCTGCCTGCATGGCGGCAACGGTTTTTTCCAGGATCCCGTTGGCGCAGCCGCGCCAGCCGGCGTGAACGGCGCCTGCGGCGTGATGCACCGGATCGTACAGCAGGATGATTCCGCAATCGGCGGAGAAAACCACCAGAGAAAGCTCTGGCTCATTGGTGATCAGGGCATCTACTTGCTGATAATCCCGCGTGCGCCAAAGGCCTTTGCCGGCATCGGCAGCGGTGACGCGGCGGATATTGGTGCTGTGGGTCTGTTGAGACAGGACAACATTCTGGGGATTTACCCCCACTACACAGCAAAAGCGGCGGTAGTTTTCCTGAACAGCATCCATACCGTCCGGACGGCCAATGGCAAGATTCAAGGAGTCCCAGGGAGTGGGGGATACACCGCCCCAGCGGGTAGAAAAACCGTGGCGGATCCCATCGAAGCGTTCCAGCTGTTCAGAGGTCATCCAGACCAGGGTATCCTTTTGATGTGTTCGAAAGGCCATAATGCACTCCTTCCTTTGAGCGGTTCATACGGGGGAAATACGCTCCTGCTCTTTTTCTCGGAGCAGGAGCGTACGTTTTGGTGTAAAGGGATCATGCTTTCGTGCGCTTAAAAACAAGCATCAGGAGTCTCTTCCGCAGCAGACCTTGTATTTCTTGCCGCTGCCGCAGGGGCAGGGATCGTTGCGGCCAATCTTCACCACCTTGCGGGGCTGGCGCTTGGGACGGGAGCCGTCGCCGCCGACACCCTCCACCATGCCTTTGGCAACACGCTCGCGCTTGATCTCCTGATCCTTCCTGAGCTGAACGGAGAACAGGCGGCGGACGGTCTCGCCCTGAATGGCGGCGATCATTTCCTCAAACATGTTCAGGGATTCCTGCTTGTAGGCAACGACGGGATCAGATTGAGCATAGGCCCGCAGCCGGATACCTTGCTTCAGGTCATCCATGGCATCAATGTGGTCCATCCAGTACTCGTCCACCACCCGCAGCATGATGACGCGTTCCAGTTCACGCATAATGTTAGAAGAGATCTCGGCCTCCTTGGCGGCATAGGTCTTGTCTGCGGCATCACAGAACAGATCGACCAGCTCCTCGGCAGCTTTGTTCAGGTCTGCTTCTTCGTACCGGAAGGTATACTTTGGGAAGAAACGGCCTTCCAGATGACGCATCAGCTCCCGATAACCGGCAGCATCCAGACGAGACTGCTCGCCGAAGGCCAGACTTACCTCGTCAGCGATGGCGGCATGGGTCATGTTTTGGATCTTTTCCTTCATATCCAGACCGTCCAGCACCTGCTTGCGCTGAGAATAGATGATCTCACGTTGCTTGTTCATGACATCGTCATATTCCAGAACAGCCTTGCGAGACTGGAAGTTTCTGGATTCCACAGTGGTCTGGGCATTCTCGATACTCTTTGTCAGGATCTTACTCTCGATGGGAGTGTCTTCATCCAGTGCTACCTTATCCATGATATTCTGGATCTTCTCGCCGCCGAACAGACGCATGAGGTCGTCCTCCAGCGACAGGTAGAAGCGGGACTCGCCGGCGTCGCCCTGACGGCCCGCACGGCCACGGAGCTGGTTGTCAATACGACGGGATTCGTGACGCTCGGTGCCGATGATGAACAAGCCGCCTGCGGCACGTACTTTTTCCGCTTCATCAGCAATGGCTGTCTTGTGGAAAGCAAGCCGCTGGGCAAACAGCTTCCTGGCCTCCAGAATTTCCTCGTTGTCAGTATCTGCAAAGCCGGTGGCTTCCGTGATCAGCTCGTCGCTGAAGCCCTGCTTGCGCAGATCGGCAGTGGCCAGATATTCGGCGTTGCCGCCCAGCATGATGTCGGTGCCGCGCCCGGCCATGTTGGTAGCCACGGTGACGGCACCCAGCTTACCGGCCTGTGCCACGATCTCCGCCTCACGCTCGTGGTTTTTGGCGTTGAGGAGGTTGTGGCGGATACCGGCGCGGGTCAGCAGTCTGCTGAGGGTTTCGTTTTTCTCAATGGAAACGGTGCCCACCAGAACGGGCTGTCCCTTGGCGTTGCATTCCTTGATCTGCTCCACCACGGCGCGATATTTGCCGTCCACTGTCTTATACACCACGTCGGCGTGATCCTGACGGGCGATGGGGCGGTTGGTGGGGATCTCCACGATGTCCAGATTGTAGATGGTGGCAAACTCCTCCTGCTCGGTCATGGCCGTACCGGTCATACCGGACAGCTTTCTGTACAGGCGGAAATAATTCTGGAAGGTAATCGTGGCCAGAGTTCTGTTTTCGTCGGCCACAGCCAGATGCTCCTTGGCCTCGATGGCCTGATGCAGGCCCTGAGAGTAGCGGCGGCCAAACATCAGGCGGCCGGTAAACTCGTCAACGATGATGACCTGACCGTCCTTGACCACGTAGTCGATATCCCGCTTCATAATGCCGTGGGCTTTGATGGCCTGGTTGATATGATGGGAGATGGTGGAGTTTTCAGGGTCGGACAGATTTTCCAGGTGGAAGAACTGCTCGGCTTTGGCGATGCCGTTGGCGGTGAGGGTGGCGCTGCGAGCCTTTTCATCCACGATATAGTCGGCGGTTTCCTCGGTGGACTCCTCTTCCTTGGAGTCTACCTCTGCGACCACGCGTTTGCGCAGGCGGGAGACAAACATCTCCGTCATATCATAGAGCTGAGTGGACTTTTCTCCGCGGCCAGAGATGATCAGAGGCGTGCGGGCTTCGTCGATGAGGATGGAGTCCACCTCGTCTACGATGGCGAAATTATGTCCCCGCTGCACCAACTCGTTGGAGTAGATGCACATATTGTCGCGAAGATAGTCAAAGCCCATCTCGTTGTTGGTACCATATGTGATATCGGCGGCATATGCCTCCTGGCGCTGCGCCGTGGTGAGACCATGAACAATGAGGCCTACCTTCAGTCCCAGGAAACGATGGACCTTGCCCATCCACTCAGAGTCGCGCTTGGCAAGATAATCGTTGACAGTGACAATATGAACGCCTTTTCCGGTAAGGGCGTTGAGGTAAGCAGGAAGGGTTGCCACCAGGGTTTTGCCTTCGCCGGTCTTCATCTCGGCGATACGGCCCTGATGCAGAACGATGCCGCCCACCAGCTGTACCCGATAAGGGCGCAGGCCCAGCACGCGGTCAGCGGCTTCCCGCACCGTGGCAAAGGCTTCCGGCAGAATCGCGTCCAGCGTTTCGCCGCCAGCCAGGCGTACACGGAATTCATCCGTTTTGGCACGGAGCTCGTCATCTGACTTTGCCTTATATTCATCCGCCAGAGCTTCGATCTTATCCACGATGGGATAGATGGCCTTCAGCTCTCGGGAGCTGTAATCACCAAAGAGTTTTTGAAACAGACCCATGTTCTTTGAAACATCCTTTCTCGGCTTCTTCCGTCCCTCTTGCGGGCGGAAAAGTGTGCATACGAAAACAAAAATAGCATATCACAACAGCAGGAGGAATGCAAAGGGAAAACCATGCTTTCAAAGAAAGTTTACAACTCCTGGGAGGTTTTTGCCTTGAGGGGACAGGGAAAACATGGTAGAATAATCGTAATAGAACAATGCTGACGGTTTGCGTGTGGCATATCAACGACAGAAAGGAGCTATGCGTGTGAAAATCAGCTTTTTTGGTGCAGATCAATGTGTGACCGGCAGCTGTCACTGTGTGGAGGCCAACGGGAAAAAAATTCTCATCGACTGTGGATTGCAGCAGGGAAGGGATGAAATTTCCAATGGAGAATTTCCTTTTGATGCGGGCAGCATCGATTGCGTGCTGATCACCCATGCCCATATCGATCATTCAGGTCGTGTTCCCATGCTGCTCAGGCAGGGCTTTGGCGGAAAAATCATCACGACCCGCCTGACGGCAGCATTGCTGAAAGTGATGCTGCAGGACTCTGCCCACATTCAGGAGCAGGAGGCAGAGTGGCAGAATCGCAAGGCAAAGCGCTCCGGCAGAGGGACAGTGGAGCCGCTCTATACGGTGGCGGATGCGCTGGCCACCATCGACCGCATCACCACCTGCGAGTATCAGCAGCCGGTGGAGCTGTATCCCGGTATTACCGCGGAATTTGTGGATGCCGGGCACCTGCTGGGCAGTGCGTGCATTATCCTGACGGTGACGGAAGGTGCGGAGACCCGCAAGATCGTGTTTTCCGGCGATCTGGGCAATATCAAACAACCCATTATCCGTGACCCGTCCTATATTACCGGCGCGGATTATGTGGTGATGGAATCCACCTATGGCGACCGCAACCACGGCGAGGGCTGGAGCTATACGGATGATCTGGCGCAGATCATTGACGAGACCATCGCCCGTGGCGGCAATGTCATCATTCCCTCTTTTGCGGTGGGGCGTACACAGGAGCTGCTGTATTTCATCCGCGAGATCAAGGATCAGGGGCTGGTGAAATCCAATCCGGATTTCCCGGTCTATATCGATTCTCCTCTGGCAAGAGAGGCCACGGAGATCTTTGTGGGTGATCTGCGGGGGTATCTGGACGAGGACGCGCTGGAGCTGGTGGCAGACGGTACCCACATGTTTAATTTCTCCAATCTGCGGATGACGGCCAGTGCGGAGGATTCCAAGGCACTGAATACAGACAGGACGCCGAAGGTCATCATCTCCGCCTCCGGTATGTGCGACGCGGGACGTATCCGCCATCATCTGAAGCACAATCTCTGGCGGCCGGAGTGCACGGTGGTATTCGTGGGCTTTCAGGGTGAGGGTACATTGGGACGCCATCTGCTGGAGGGCGCCAAAACGGTAAAACTCTTCGGCGAAGAGATCGCAGTCAAGGCCCGGCTGGTGAATTACAACGGCCTGTCCTCCCATGCGGACCGGGATCACCTCATCGCGTGGGTGGAGGGATTCACGGAGCAGAAGCCGCAGCACATCTTTGTGGTGCACGGAGACCGGGAGGTAGCGCCCTACTTTGCCAAGACGCTGACGGACATGGGATATTCTGCCCGTGCGCCCCAGTATACGGAGGAGTATGACCTCGTTGCCTGCAGACAGCTGAAGCCCGGTTATCTGCCGGAGCGTAAGCAGCGTGCCTTTGAAGGCGCGCCCAGAACCGGCTCTGCCTATCAGCGTCTGGTGGCGGTGGGCCAGCTGATGACGGAATTCATCCGCCGCAGCAAGGGCCGGGACAACAAGACGCTGGCAAAGTTTGCCGATCAGCTGAAGGCGTTGCTGGATAAATGGGAAGCATAAGAGTATGGAAGCATAAGAGTATATTAGCAAAAAGAGGGCGTTTTGCCCTCTTTTTGCTGTTTGTATGACGGGCATGTCCCGAAGCTTGGGTGGAAGTCCCAAGGGGCGTAGTT
>CAZQJD010000047.1:0-12670 GCA_964593575.1 uncultured Oscillibacter sp. | reverse complement strand
GGCGTCCCCGGTCTCTGGGGCGTGGATACCCGGGAGCTGACCCGCATCATCCGGGAAAACGGCGTGATGAACGCTATGATCTGCGATGAAGTCCCCACCGACCTCACCGCCATTGAAACCTACACCATTGCCGAGCCTGTGAAGTACGCCACCTGCGCTTCCATCTCCCTCCACAACGCCGTGGGCGAGGAGAAATTCCGTCTTGGCAACATCTGGGCCGGCGTCACCAACACCGCCATCCAGAGCGAATTCGCCGCCTGCAATGTCTACGCCCATGAGGAGTGCCGTGATTGCTGGGCACGGCTGTACTGTTCCGGCGGCTGCGCCGCCAACGCCTATCATGCCACCGGCGCCATCACCGGCGTGTATGAGAATGGCTGCCGTCTGTTCCGCAAGCGTATGGAGTGCGCCATCATGGTGGCCATCGCCCGTGCGCTGGGTGACAATACATGAACACCCCCATCTGTGATTTTGTCAGCCGCTACGTCCGGGAGGACGTGCTGCGGCTCCACATGCCGGGCCATAAGGGCGCTTCGCAGCTGGGAGCGGAGCCTTGGGATATCACCGAAGTAGAGGGCGCCGACAGCCTCTACGAGGCGGAGGGCATCATCCGGGAGAGCGAGGTAAATGCAGGCCGGCTGTTTGGCGCGAAAACCGTCTATTCCACAGAGGGGTCTTCACAATGCATTCGTGCCATGGTGTATCTGGTAATGCTCCGCGCCCGAAGCTGCGGAAAGGAAGCACCGCAGATCCTGGCCGGCCGGAATGCCCACAAGACCTTCCTCAGCGCCGCCGCCCTGACAGGTGCGGATGTACAGTGGCTCTGGGGAACGGGAGACTCCTACCTGTCCTGCCCGGTGACGGCTGCGGATGTGCAGGCAGCGCTGAACGCTGCATCGGAACTTCCTGCGGCGGTGTATCTCACCTCTCCGGATTATCTGGGAAATACGGTGGATGTAGCCGCTATCGCGGCGGTCTGCCATGATTATGGTGTGCCGCTGCTGGTGGACAACGCCCACGGAGCTTATCTCAAATTCCTGCAGCCCTCCCGCCACCCCATGGATCTGGGAGCGGATCTGTGCTGCGATTCCGCCCATAAGACGCTGCCCGGGCTGACGGGAACGGCGTACCTTCATATCTCCCGCCGCGCGCCTGCCCTGTTTGCGGAGCAGGCGAAGAATGCCATGGCCCTGTTCGGCTCCACCAGCCCTTCCTACCTGCTGCTGGCTTCCCTGGACGCGGTGAATGGGTATCTGGCAGACGGCTATCCGGAGAAGCTGGCGGCTTTTCTCCGGCTTGCCGAAGGAGCCAAGACTCGCTTGGCTGCCTACGGATGGACGCTGACTGGGGACGAACCGCTGAAAATCACCCTCCGCACCAAACCCTTCGGTTATACCGGACGGCAGACCGCGGATATCCTGCAGGAAAAGAATATCGTCTGCGAGTTTTCTGACCCGGATCATCTGGTGATGATGCTGACGCCGGAGACCGAAGGGGCAGGACTGGAACGGCTGGAGGCGACACTGCTGTCCGTTCCCCGGAAAGAGCCGCTGCTTACCGCTCCGCCACGGCTGGAGCGGGCGGAGCGCGTCATGTCTGTCCGGGAGGCTGTGCTGTCTCCCCGTGAGACGGTCCCAGCGGCAGAGAGCGTGGGCCGCATACTGGCGGCCGCCTCGGTTGGCTGCCCTCCGGCGGTGCCGATCGTGGTTTGCGGTGAGCGGATCGACGCAGCTGCCGCAGCGTGCTTTGCCTATTACGGCATCGAAACAGTCGCCGTCATACGGAAATAATACTTTTTTGCGGCAGGGAGTGTCTCCCTGCCGTGCTGCTTTTTACTGTCGAGCTCGAAAGCGCGCAAACACAGATTTCTAAAAAATGTATGCGCTGCGCGGATTTTCCTCTTGACAGCAGGGAATTCCGTCCTGTATAATCCCAACTGTATTAGGCGAAACGCCTCGATCCACGTTTGTTAGGGAAAATTCCTGGCAGACGTGTTTTTTTATGACCTGGAAAGGCGGATGATTCTATGAAAAAAGATATTTCCCGGCTGCTGCCGTCTCTGGCGGCGGTGATCGTTGGCAACTTCCTGTACGCATTTACCGTAAAAGCGTTTCTGCTCCCATCAGGTCTGGTGACAGGCGGCACCACCGGTATTGCGCTGACCATGGAGCACCTGTTTCAAACGCCCATATCCCTGTTTGTGCTGCTGTTCAATGTAACCATGCTGCTGGTGGGCTGGCGAATCCTGGGCCGCGCTTTCGCGCTGACCACACTGGGCAGCACCTTTCTGTATCCGCTGGCACTGGAGGTGTGGGAGCGCATATTGGGCGACGTGATCCTCACCGACGATTTTCTGCTCTGCACCGTATTCACCGGACTGGGAATCGGCATTTCACTGGGCATCGTGATCCGGTCCGGCGCCTCCACCGGCGGCATGGACATTCCTCCGCTGGTGCTGAAAAAGCTGTTCCGGGTACCGGTGTCAGTGAGTATGTATGCCTTCGACTTTGCCATTTTGCTGTCCCAGGCGCTGTTCCGCCCCATGGAAAACATCCTGTACGGCATCCTGCTGGTGCTGATCTATACTATCGTGCTGGACAAGATGCTGCTGATGGGTACTTCCCGAACAGAGATCAAGGTCATCAGCGGCAAGTCCGGCGAGATCTGCGACGCCATCCTGCGGCAGGTGGATCGCGGCGTGACGCTGCTGCAGGGCAAGGGCGGCTATCTGCGGAGCGAGACGGAGGTGGTGCTGAGCGTGATCTCCAACCGGGAGGTAGCCAAGGTGGAACGCATCGTCCACGGCATTGACCCGGAGTGCTTCCTGATCGTCAGCCGTGTGCAGGAGGTCAAGGGCCGCGGCTTCTCTCTGAACAAGCGGTATCATTCATAAAATTCATAAAAAGCTCCCGTCCGGATTTTCCGGGCGGGAGCTTAGTGCTTATGTGGTTTCCTCCCACGGGTGGAATCCGTAGGAGAGGGCGGGGGACATGGCGAAATACAGCTCGTTGGCAAAGACGCTGCTGCTGTCGCCCCAGGTGGTATCGATGTGGTATTCCGTACCGTCCAGAGTGGCGACGGTCCATGCGTGTCCGGAGCCGGCCAGCGTATAGCACTGGATGTTTTCCAGCTTCAGCAGCAGATTGTAGGCGCCGGTATAGCCGTCGCAGACGGCCAGCCCGCGGGTGAACAGCGACCAGGCGGTGTGGCTGAGAGAGCTGTCATCAGCCTCGGCATCATAGCTGCAGTTCTCGCAGATCCAGCGGAAATAGACAAGGGCTTTTTCTCGTTCGGTCATGGAGGGAAGCAGGAAGCCGTTGCTCCACAACTCGCTGCGGACAGCCAGCGCGGCCTCCAGAGTGGCGTCGCGGTAGGCGATGGTCTCTTCCGGAGAAGCGCCTGCAACAGAAAACGAGATGGTCATTTCGCCGCTGCTTTCATAGTAGGAGCAGGTGGCGTAATTGAGCATATTTTCGGAATACCTGCCAATGATGCGCAGACTCGTCTGAAGGACAGAGGTGACGAAAGCGCTGTCTACCGGTCTTCCGTAATCCAGCGACAGGGTCAGATCATCCTGAGAGAGCATGTGGCGGATGGCGGCATCAAATTCCTCGTCGGTGGAGGGCGCGGCAGGCTTCACATCCGGTGCTTCTGTCAGATCGCTCCAGGTGATATTCAGTGAAGCGTCCAGCTCCCAGTGAAGTGTGATCCGCAGATCGGGGTCTGCCATGCGGGTCAGCATAGCGGCCAGTGCGCCGCGGGAGATGGGATCATTGGGGAGGAAGGTGCCGCTGTCATCCACACCCTGACAGATGCCGCTGCGGTAAAGGGTCAGAATATCCTGAAAGTACGGAGTATACTCATCCACATCCTGAATGAACCGGCGAGTGGCGTATCCAAGGGTGACAGCGTCATGATTGATGGAAGTGAACGCTTCTTCCGGCAGAGATGCAGCCAGAATATGCGCCATGACGGCGCGGGTGGCCGTAGTGAAATACTGGCCATCCAGCTCGTCGCCCAGAACATTCAGGCTCTGGAGATACTGCAGGTATGCCTCGTAGGTGTGTTGTCCCTCCGTGCGGAAGGCGGCTGCGCCGGCTTCCGCATCGCCGTGGTCGTACAGGCTGCGCAGGCGTCCAGCGAAGATGATGCCCTGCCCCACGGTGGCGTGGGCCTTGACGCCGTAGGTTCCGTCCTTCCGGCCGATGGAAAGGCCGTATTCATACAGTGCGGTAATGTTTTCATAAAAGGAGCTTCCCGGCCTCAGGTCGGAAAACTGGCCGGAATACGTATAAATCCGCACAAAGGGATGGGGGGCGGAGGCTTGCGGCGCGGCATTGCTGGCGTTCGCCGCACTGCTGTTTGAGGCGCTGGGAATGGTGGCGGTGGCATCCGGAAGCGCGGCGGCACTGCTGTCCACCGTGGTTTCGGTAGCCAGCGCGGTCCCGCATAGCAGGAAAACGGATATCAGCAGCGCCAGAAGCTTCTTCA
Source organism: uncultured Oscillibacter sp. (assembly GCA_964593575.1). GTDB lineage: Bacteria > Bacillota > Clostridia > Oscillospirales > Oscillospiraceae > Oscillibacter. The sequence continues at coordinate 8,179 of CAZQJD010000047.1, read as the reverse complement.
TTCGGCCCTCCTTGCGTGATGGGGAGAAAGATCAGCCGCCCACCAGATTCAGATCACTGGCGATGCGGTCTTCCATATAGGGGTTCAGAGAACTGTTGACCAGCCCCAGAACGGCGGAGTGATCCAGCAGATACAGGGAAAGACCGCTGCTCCATTCGCCGGGCAGGGTGGAGAAGGTGATCTTATCCGTGCCCATATTGATGGCCTCCTTGCCCAGCCAGGCCATGTTGCCCATGGACAGATCGGTCTTTACGTTCTTGTTGAAGATGCGGACGAACTCGGAGATCTTATCCGCATTGCTCAGCTGCAGGGTCTGCTTTGCTACCGTTGTCAGGAATGTCTGCTGGGTAGCGATGCGGCCCAGATCCTCGTTGCCGTAACCGGTACCGTCGTTATTGTGACGGAACCGGACAACGTTCAGCGCGTTCTGGCCATCCAGTGTCTGCAGACCCTTTTCCAGATGGATGGAGAGATCCTGATAAGGGTCGTCGTAGTCCATGTTGATGGGGACATCGAACTCCACGCCGCCGATGGCGTCGATCAGCTGGACGAAGCCGTTCAGATCCACTTCCACGGTGTAGTCCACGGGGATGCCCAGGCCGGTGGACACTGTCTCAGCCATTAGATCCATACCGCCGGTGTTATAGGCATAGTTGATCTTGTGGCTGTCGCCCCGGACGTAAAAGCCGGAGTCCCTGGGAATGCTGACGCAGTGGATAGATTCGCCCTTGGCGTCGAAAGCCACCAGAATGTTGGTGTCGGCGCCGCCGTTGCCATTGTCCACGCCGGAGAGCAGAATGGTGAAGAAATCGGTTTTGCGGATATTGGTACGCTCCGGCGCAGCGGACTCGTCAGAGCTGTTGGGAGCATCCGATGTTCCGGGATCAGGCTCTGCGGGCTGCTGGGTACTGGTGGAGGGGTCGTCATTTCCCGGCAGCTCCGGTTTTTCAAACAGGCTGCGGAACAGCAGGATAGATCCAATGGCCATACCCAGCACAACGATGGCGACGCACAAAAAGATCTGGGGTTGATAATTTCTCCTGGAACGCTTGCGGGACATATTCAGCACACTCCTAAATTCAATCGTATCAGTTCAGAACGGGCAGCCGAGGACAGCTACTGCGTCGGCAAAGCCGCGAAAAAACAAAATGCGGCAGTTTGATATCTCATTATAGGCGCAGAAAGGGGAAAGTACAAGGTAAAAAAAGTTACAATTTCTATGAATTCCTGAAAATGGCCGCAAAACCAAATGACGCGCCGGGAAGGCACGCCATTTTAGCGGATATGTCAAAAATTTCAGTGTTGGCGATGGGTCAGACGCCGCGGTATTTCTTTCGGGTGGCGATACCGCCTCTAATGTGCCGCTGGGCCTTGTTGATGTCCAGAACCTCTTTGGCCTGCAGGTAGAGACTGCGGTTGAACAGGGGCAGGCGCTCTGAAATGTCCTTGTGCACTGTGGATTTACTGATCCCAAACTTTTGTGCGGCGGCACGGACGGTGGTCCGGTTCTCTATGATGTAAAGAGCCAGGCGCTCGGCCCGGTCCTCCATATTCCCTTTCAAACGATTCACTCCCCGCCTTGTGGTGGTTCATCCTATGCGGGAGTGAGGCGGGTTATGTGCCTAAAAGCCTATAGTCCTTATGATTGAAGAAAGGCGAAAAAACACAGGGCAGAATTTCTGCCCTGTGCGGCTGATAGAATAGTTAGTTTTTCAGGATATCCTCACAAGCCGCTTTCAGAGCGGGGATGTCGTTGGACAGTGTGTCCCAGACAGAAGGAATATCGATGGCGCCGTAAGCGTGGACATAGAAGTTGCGAGTGTCCTTGATGATACGCCAGGGAATCGTAGCATTCTGCTTTTTGACTTCCTCGGAAAGCTGGGTAACCAGTTCGCCGATCTGAACCACGCACATACAGCAGGCATCCTGAAAGAGGTAGTCGCTTTCAAATGCGCGGAAGTTATGCTCATAGCGATCCAGATTATCTGCGATGCGCTGGCAATAGATAATGATTTTCTGGAGGATGATTCGATCACGTGTTTCGATAGAGCACCACCTCATCTTTCGCAATCATATCAAGGAAGCTACGATCGGAAGCTTCACTGGTGACGAGATCCACCGGTAATTTCAGAGCGTCCTCAATAGCCAGACGGAAGCCGCTCAACTGGAACAGGGAGCGCAGCTCGCCCTTTTCAATCTTCAGATCAACATCACTGTCTGCGGATGCGGTGCCGCGTGAATAAGAACCGAAAATAGAAACGCTTTTTACGCCGTGCTGTTTGGCGATGGGGGTAATAATGCGCTTGAGTTCTTCGATACTGTAAGGAGCCATGAAATCACCTCTCTTTTATCTGAAGTATACCATATGGGAATACAGAATAAAAGTGTTTTGTGTGTGCGGGCTTTCACTATCTTGAAAGGTGCAGGCTGTAGTCAAAGCTTTCGGCTTCGCCGCGATATCATAAATCAATGGGGCGCTGTGTCATCACAGCGCCCCGTTTTGCCTGTCGAGACTTTTGCCTACAACTCGATACTCAGTTAGGATTCTTGCGTCCAAAACCGTTCCATTAATAGATAACCATGTGCACTGTGGATTTACTGATTCCAAACTTTTGTGCGGCGGCACGGATGGTGGTCCGGTTCTCCATATTCCCTTTCAAACGATTCACTCCCCGCCTTGTGGTGCTTCATCCTATGCGGGAGGAAAGTGGGGTGTGCGTGGAGAGGAATGCGGAGCATAAGAAAGCTGGGCTTGATTTAGCCGGAGGTTTTTACAACAGCAGACCGATATTCTGCTCCTGCAGGATCTCCCGAAAACATTGCAGGAACAGAAGGATATTGTCATCTTCGGCCATATCGTAAGGGGTGTGCGCAAAAAGCATGCGGTCCGGCATGAAAAATTCTGTGTGGCATTGCCGTAGTTTCAGTGAACCACATAGGCCTGCAGCAACACTGCGTGGAACGATGGACCAGGTATTGGGCCGGGTTTCAAAATAAGGCCAAAACCGGTCGAAAAAGTTTGTACGAACCATAGGCGGGAAATCGGTCCCGAAAAAGGAATGGTGCCACCGTTCAAAGTCATAGCTCCACCGGTGATATATCTCATCTTTGAGGGAAAGCATGTGATGTTCCACCACATCAGGATAATCCGAATCAGCAGAACAAATAAGCGCCAGAGGTTCAGAAACAAACGGTGTAGCGGTGATCTGACCCGATTGTGCCCCCAAAGTCGAAAAAGCCAGATCGATCTCCCGTGCGGCTATTTTCGTGAGGGCGGTCTCGCCATTCATGGAGTAAAACGCCAATTCGTTTTGCGGATATCTCTGCGAAAAGCGGTGATACACCAACGGAAAAAGAAAGTCACCGACATTACTCAGACAGCCGATCCGAAGCTTTATGGTTTGTGAGGTATCTCCTATAGCGCACATCCGTCTGGTGATCTCCTGACGCTGCAGGGCGAGTTCATAAAATGTCCGGCCTTCCGGCGTCAGGGTGATTTCCCGGTGTCCTTTGTTGCGCTGGAGCAGTGCGAATCCCAGTTTGCTTTCCAACGTCTTGAGGCGTTCGCTGATGGAAGACTGGCTGATAAACATATTCGCAGCCGCTTTGGAAAAGTTTTTGTGCTTACAGATGGATAGAAAGACCTCGATTTCTAAATCTGTCATATAGCAAACCTCAAAATATCGCGTTTTACCGATATTTTAACACGGAATTGCGAATTTTACAACATCAATTTTTCGGGTTAATATGTTAAAGAAAGAATGAAGAAAAACCTGCGGATACTCTGTTCCTGCTATACTTCCAAACATTGTCTGTCCTGTGTTGAGCGGCTCCTTTTCGTGTTTTGATAAGCCCTGTTCGGGTCAGCTTTTATTTCGCGTTTTGGGTCAGTGCCAGGCCTTGCTGACCCGAACAGGCTTATCAACGTTTAGCAGCCGAAAACCAGTAGACAGGATGTGCTTGACGCCACGGAAGCTGTTTCCGGCCATTTTGGCATTTACCGCAAAGAAGCGGTTATGCATAAAACGACACGAAAAAATACTTAAGGAGGAACCAAAATGAAAAGAACCTTGGCACTGATTCTTGCTATCGTTATGACGATGGCCCTCGTCGCCTGCGGCGGCAACAAGCCCACCAGCAACACACCCAGTGATCCCACCACCTCCACACCTCTGCAGCAGGGCACTGCTGACCTCAACAAAGAGGACACTCCCGTTACCACCGACCCCGCTGTGAAATATAAGGAGACTGTGGAAATCGCCTTCGGCGGACTTCCTACCACTTTGGATCCCTATATGAAGACCAATAACGTCCATGACTCTGCTTTCAAGCTGAGCCATAATCAGCTGATCTTCTACAACTATGAAACTGCTGCCTTCGAGCCTGAACTGGCCGTTGAGTGGAAGACCGAGGCTGCCGATACCTATTGGTTCAAGCTGCGCCAGGGAGTGAAGTTCCATAACGGCGAGGAGCTGACCTCTGACGACGTTCTGTGGACCTTTGTGGAGCGTCCCAAGACCATGGAGGCTGTTGGCGCCGCTACCCTTGTCAAGATGGTCGAGGATGTTGAGATTATCAACGACTATGAATTCCGTGTGAAGCTGAATACTCCCAGTACCGACTTCATCGCCACTGCCAGCCTGTCTTACGGTGCTATCCTGAACCGCGAAGCCTGTGTGGCTGATGCTGCCAACGGTTTCACCATCGGTACCGGCGGCTGGAAGCTTACCGACTATGTTCCCTCCGATCATGTTACCTACGAGAAACACGAAGAGTCTTGGGTCTGGGAAAAGCAGACTACACCCACCAAAACTCTGATCCTGCGCGAGAGAAGAGAAGCTTCCGCCAGATCTGTGGCAGTTCAGACCGGCGAGTGTGCTGCAAACCAGGATGCTACCGTTGCTGAGTATAATTCCTTGAAGAATGATCCTTCTGTCAAGACCGCTGCCTACGCTGCCGAGACGTTGGAGTACTTCCTCTTCAATATGAAGAACGGCGTTGCTGCCGATGATATCAACCTGCGCAAGGCCATCGCCCACGCTGTCAACTATGAGGATCAGAACCTGGTTCGTTTCGACGGCCTGGCCACCCGCCACTACAACATCTGGGGACCCAAGCAGCCCGGTTATACCGAACTGCCCGACGAACTGAAGGTCGACTATGATCTGGAGAAGGCCAGGGAGTATCTGGCCAAGTCCAAGCATCCCAATGGCTGTACCATTAACCTCATAACCACTGTCGAATTTGAGGGTCAGGCCACTCTTGTCATAGAGAACCTGAGAGCCATCGGTATTACCGTCAACGTGGAGATCCTGGCCGGCACCGGTTTTACTGCCAAGGTGAAGGAAGCCACCGGTTATGACATGGCTATCTACAACATCTCCCTGAACCCCAATGGCGCCCGTTTCAAGTTCGTGGCCGATCCCACCAGCTCCACCAACCGCGCCCACTATGTCAATGACGAGATGCTGGCCAAGTTCAACGCTGCTCTGGCTGAGCCCGATGAGGCCAAGCGCATGGAGATCTACAAGGAGATCCAGTATGAGATCGCTGAGGATCTGCCCTATGTGCCCATCTGTACCGGCGTGGGCTTTACCATGCTTAACGCCAAAGCCGGCGGCGTCATCTGGGGCGCAGATACCAAGCACGACTTCACTTATGTTTGGCAGCAGGCTGAGTGATCGTCTGTTTTCCACAACCGAACACATTGCGTAGTTGACCCTTTAGATGGGGGATGTCGGATTTCGGCATCCCCCATCTTCGAAAAAGAAAACCCGCACAGAAAGGATGAAATGCTGTGTTACGATATGTTTGGAAAAGACTGCTGCTGCTGATCCCTGTGATCATCGGCGTATCGTTTTTTATCTTCGTAGCAGTCAATGCCGCCAGCGGTGACTATGTAGACTCTCTGAATACGGATGACATGACCAAGGAGGAGATCGCCGACCTCCGTGCCTACTACGGTCTGGACAAGCCGTTGTTGGTTCGCTATGGTCGCTATATGTGGGATCTGCTCCATGGTGATCTTGGCACCTCCTACGCCACTGGCATGCCGGTGTTTGAGATGTTTATGTCGAAAATCGGCAATACCCTGTACCTTACCATCGGCGCCTGTCTGATCTGCTGGCTCATGGCCATTCCGCTGGGCATCTTTGCCGCCAAGCACCGGGGAGGCGTTCTGGATAACGTAGCCACCGTGCTGGGCATTCTGGGCATGTCCATCCCCAGCTTCTGGCTGGGCCTGGTGCTGATCATCGTCTTCGCCCTGTACCTGCGTCTGCTGCCCTCCGGCGGTGCGGAAACTGCTGCCAGCGTCATTCTGCCCGCCATCACCGTGGGCACCAGCAATATGGCACTACTTATGCGAACTACGCGCTCCACCATGGTAGATTGTCTCAACCAGGACTACCTCCGTACCGCCCGGGCAAAAGGTGTGGCAGAAAAGCGCGTGGTGAACTTCCACGCCCTGCGCAACGCCCTGATCCCCATCATCAACATTGCACTTACCCAGTTCGCCTCATCGCTGGCAGGCGCGGCTCTGACGGAGACCGTGTTCTCCTGGCCCGGTGTCGGCAAGATGATCATCGATGGCATCAACCAGCGTGACACCCCCGTGGTCTGCGGCTGCATGATTCTCAAGTGCGTTATCATCAGCCTTACCACCTTGCTCATCGATCTGCTGTTCGTGGCGGTGGATCCCCGTGTCAAAACCAACTTTATCGCTGTGAAGGGAGGCAAGAAGAAAAATGCTTAAGAAGAAAGAAAAGCGTCAGAGCATTGCCTCACAGTACGCCAAGCGCACACAGATGGGCGAGATCTGGCACCGCCTGAAGAAGAACAAGGGCGCCATGGTGGGTCTTGCCATCGTGATCCTGTTCGCCCTCATTGCCATCTTTGCCGACGTGATGTTCGATTATGACACCCAGATCGCCGGCTACAACCTGCGGGCCAAGCTCATCAAGCCCTGTCTGGAGCATCCCTTCGGCACCGACGAAATGGGCCGCGACCTCTTTGCTCGTCTGCTGTACGGCACCCGGTACTCCGTGTCCATCGCAGTCGCCTCCGTGCTTTTTGGCGTGTGCATCGGACTGCCGCTGGGCGCCATGGCCGGTTATCTGGGCGGCAAGTTCGACCTGATCTCCATGCGTCTGCTGGACATCCTACGCTCCATCCCTGGTATTCTGCTGGGCATCGTTATCGTGGCCTGGTTGGGCCAGAGCACCCTGAACCTGATCGTCGCTATCGGCGTGGGTATGATCGCGCCGCTGGCCAGCGCCACCCGTGCCGCGGTGCTGACGGTGCGCAACGCCGAGTATGTGGAGTCTGCCCGCAGCATCGGCATCAGTGAGTGGCGCATCGTCATGGTCCACATTCTTCCCAACTGCCTGAGCACCATTGTGGTGCAGATTACCCTGCGCATTGCCATGGCCATCATTAACGCCTCCGGCCTGAGCTTCCTGGGTCTGGGTGTGCCCATCCCCTCTCCCGAGTGGGGAGCTCTGCTGTCCGCCGGCCGTGCCTACATCCGCGATGCAAGCTACCTGACCCTGTTCCCCGGCATGGCTATCGTGATCCTGGTGCTGTCCCTGAACCTGCTGGGCGACGGTCTGCGTGACGCCATGGACCCCAAGCTGCGCAAGTGAGGTGTGAATGATGAGTAATAATAAAGAACTTGTATTGGATATCAAAGACCTTGTGGTGCACTTTGAGGTGGACGGCGACGTCATCAAGGCCGTCAACGGCGTGACCATCCAGCTGGAAAAGGGCAAGACCCTGGGCCTGGTGGGCGAGACCGGCGCCGGCAAGACAACCACTGCATTGGCTGCGCTGAATCTGGTGCCCGATCCTCCTGGCATCATCAAGAGCGGCGAGGTTCGTGTCTGCGGCAAGGATATGCTCCACATGAGCCCCAAGGAGCTGGAGATGGTTCGCGGCGACGATATCGCCATGATCTTCCAGGATCCCATGACCTCCCTGAACCCCGTGCTGACGGTGGGCTTCCAGATCGCGGAGAGTATCCGCATCCATGAGCCGGAGCTCAACAGCAAGCAGGCCTATGAGAAGGCGCTGGATATGCTGGAGCTGGTAGGCATCGACCGGAATCGCGGCAGCGAGTATCCCCATCAGTTTTCCGGCGGCATGAAGCAGCGTGTGGTCATTGCCATCGCTCTGGCCTGCA
>CAZQJD010000046.1:0-12675 GCA_964593575.1 uncultured Oscillibacter sp. | reverse complement strand
CTTGCCCAGGGGCTTGCCGGCAGCATCCAGGATGTACCACTTGCGCTCAATGTTGGCCTTGTTTGCCATAAAAGTGGACATGGTTTCTTCCTCCGTATTATTTAATCAAGCGATTGCTTTACAAATGAATGGCTCCGGGTTAAAATCGGAGCAAGGATATTTATAGCATGCTGCCTGCCAACTGTCAACACAATTTTTGTTTTGAACGGTACTTCCTTTGAAAATCTGCCATTTTCTTCGATTATCTCTTGAAATCTAACTTTCGAATTTGAAATTTGAAAGAAAAGACCGTGCCGCTGGATGCGGCACGGTGCAGCTTGCGCTACAGGACCCATTGGAGCAGCAGCAAAAGGATCAGGCCGGGAAGCCCCAGGATGGCGATGGTCAGGGCGTTCCAGAGGTTCAGGCCCAGAGCCAGACCGGTTACAGGCGCTGCCAGATTGGCGCACCAGAGCGCCAGAAAGCCCAGGGCCGTATTGCTTAAAAGGCGGACAGCCAGCTTCAGCGGCGTGCGGAAAATTCGCAGCAGCGCCACGCCGAGGAACAGCGCCAAAAGGGCTGTGAGAATGCTCTTGGTCAGATCCATGTTGCCCCCTCCTCTGCCGCCGCGGAGGCGGCCGTGCCGTGGCGCGCCTTAATGGCGCGGATCAGATAGTTACACCGGGCCTGAATAGCGCTGATCTGATAAATGCAGGCTTCCACCAGCTCTGGTTCCAACACAAGATCCAGATGGTGATAGGCCTGCTGAAGCTCGTCCTGTGCCTGATAGAGCTCTGCTTTCAGCCGTTCCAGCTCGGGGTCCGGCCGTTTTTTTCTCATAAACAAAGCGTTTTTCATTGGCAGTCCCTCCCTGTAGTATTTATTCTTACGGGAAGTCTTTCCAAATATTCCACATTTTAATCTCCCGCTGAAAGGAACTGTACCTCATGGAACACGAAAAATATATGCGTATGGCGCTGGAGCTGGCAAAAGAAGCGGCAGAGGCCGGTGAAGTACCGGTGGGCTGCGTCATTGTCCGGAATGGACAGGTCATTGCCCGCGGCCGCAACCGCCGTGAGGAAAAACAGGCGACCTGCTCCCATGCGGAGATGGAGGCCATTGCACAGGCAAACGCGGCGCTGGTCAGCTGGCGACTGGAGGACTGTGCCCTGTATGTTACACTGGAGCCGTGCCCGATGTGTGCGGGCGCGATCATCAATGCCCGGATCCCCAAGGTCTATTATGGGGCCCGGGATGAGGCTATGGGCGCCTGTGGGGGTGTGACCAATCTCTTTATGGAGGAGTTCCCCTTCCGCCCGGCGCTGGTGGGAGGCATTCTGCGGGAAGAATGTCAGGGCGAATTGACTGCTTTTTTCCGCCGCTTGCGGGAGCGGGATCGCTCCGAAAAGCGGGACGAGGCAAACCTTTTGGGAATTTAATTTTTTTGTAACAAAAGATGCTGGTTTCGTTAACAAACTTACTGTAACTTAATAATTGCAAGATACAACTTCTTTTCATCCAATCTTCCAAAAAATAGAGCCAAGGACCAGCCTGATGGCTGGTCCTTGGCTCGTGAACTATACAGATGAAAAACCGGTCTGAATCATCGATGCATGATGGTTCAGGCCGGTGCTGTTTTACGGGTTCCGGGGAGAGTTTGCGTCATTTTCGCCGGAATGCGGAGCGGAGAGCCGCGGCACAAGGAAGCCCAGCGTCAGTGCGCCGCCGCCGCAGAAGAACAGCCGATCACCGAGGGATGTGGTGTCTGCCAGCGCGGTGATGCACAGGACTGCTGCCAATGTGCTGTATAGGGTGAAACGGCGGGTATTTCCGCACTGGAAAGCGAAGGAGGAAAGACGGTACAGGCTCAGGGTCAGGAAGATCAATGCCAGCAGCTCTACATAGTACGCCTGCTGAGATGCGTTGATGGACATCTCGCGGAAGGAAATGGTCAGACGCAGGATCAGGTATATGACCGGGAACAGAAGCAGATTACCGTTTATCTGTTCGCCTTTCCCGCGGCGGATAGACGCTGTGGCTGGGAGAAAGCAAGGGGCGGCCAGGATCAACAGAACGGACAGAATGATATTCACACGGCGTGTAATGGCAGAAACGGGATAGAACAGGCCGGATGCCGTGCCGGTATACAGCTCGCCGCGGCCCAGAATCGTGGGCAGCAGGTTGGCAAGTCCCGAGAGGCACCACAGAAGGATGCCGCCGATCACCAGCATCAGGGCAATTGTGCAGCGGGAGTCAAACTGCGCCGCAAAGGGCTGGCGGGAATTTTCTTTTTCACCGGAGAACTGACGGCAGAGCAAAAGAACCGCAGCAGCGAGCAGCAGCAGTGCGCCCGGCAGCAGAAATGAATGCAGACTGCCCGGGATCGGCAGACCGGTATCCGGCTCAAAGCCGTAACGGTTTTGCAGAAGTCGCAGGGTAAAACAGACAATGCTGCCGATAACCGTCAGCAGCGTGGCAGAGAGATGCTTTTTCATTACGGACCCTCCGGGACAGGCACGGACTTTGGCAGATATCATCCTGTCCGATATTGCCTGCTTATTATAACACCGGGGAATGAAAAAGTCCATGCTGCGGACAAGGATTTCCCGGATTTCCCGCCTGGAGCACGGTTATGTTTCTTGTTGGACGGGCATAGAGTGTGACAGGATTGTCCTGACGGTGCAGTGGGAAAGGAAGTGGAAAAGCATCCTATGAAGCAGATGGAGATCTGGAAATACTGCATGGCGGTGTCGATGGTTTTGACATTTCTGCTGTTTGGGCTGTCGCTGCTGGCGGTGGAGGCTCCTGCGCCGGAGGAGGAAGTGCTGCCGCCGCCGGAGGAAGCTCCGGAGCCGGTCACTGTTCTGCCGCCCGGAGAGGTGGACAGCAGCTATACCGTCCGGATACTGGACGGGGATACCGTTGTTGAGATCCCCATGGACGAATATCTGCAATGTGTGGTGCGTGCAGAAATGCCGGCGTCCTTTGCTCAGGAAGCGCTGTGTGCGCAGGCGGTGGCGGCCAGGACTTACACGCTGTATAAAATGCTTTCCGGAGGAAAGCATCCGGAGGCGGATATCTGTACAGACGCCGCCTGCTGTCAGGCATATCTTACAGCGGAAAAGGCGGCAGAGAGCTGGGGAAGTGAAACGGAGAGGAATGAAGCCAAGATCCGCAACGCTGTTGCTGCTACAGACGGACAAACCATGGTCTACGGGGGTGTTCCGATTCTGGCGGTATTCCACGCGGCGTCCCCGGGGCAGACCCGGCGGGCGGGGGCGGTGTGGAGCAGCGAGCTGCCGTATCTGCAGAGTGTGTCCAGCCCGGAAAACGGGGACGCCATTCCCAACTATTACAGTCGAGTGGAGGTGAGCACGCAGGATTTCCGAAAAATTTTTCTGCAGGCACACCCGGAGGCGAAGTTCTCCGGCGACCCGACAGAGTGGGCCGCTGAGCTGACCACGACAGAAGGGAGCGTTGACACTGTCACAGTGGGTGGCGTCACCGTGCGGGGCGTAGAGCTGCGGCAGCTGTATGGACTGCGTTCGGCGGCCTTTGAAATGGAAGTGCAGGGCGACAGCATCGTGTTCTTTGTGACCGGTTACGGACACGGTGTCGGTATGAGCCAGTATGGCGCCAATGAGATGGCGGAGCAGGGCGCTGGTTGGCGGGAGATCCTCAGGCATTACTATACTGGAATCGACATTGAGATCCGGGGGAAATAGGAAAGGGGACGGCCGGGAGGCGGGCCCCTTTCCTGTTTTTCAAGAAAGCGGAGAAAGCTCGTACAAAAGCATAGGCTTTACAAGCTGCGGGAGAGCGTGATAAAATAACACTATCTAAGGATAGTAGTGGTGAGCAAAATACAAAAAAACCTTGCGGCACAATACTTTTGTGTATTTGGCTCAGGGCTATACACGTTACAAGGGGAGGTGTTCATTGTGAAGCGATATCTGCGCCTCAGCGCCATGCTGCTCTGCGCGCTGCTGATGCTGTCGGTGGGCCCCGCTGCGCAGGCGACAGGAACGGTCTATTTCACAGCTGTGAATGAGACTGTGCTGAAGCTGTCTGAGACTACCATGCCTTTTTGGTCCAACGGCAACCTATATGTGTCCGCGGATATGTTCGCGGACAAGGAATTGGGCATCACCTATTATAATAACGTTGTTACCAAGATCGCGACGCTGTATAAAGCTGACAAGGCACTGCAGTTTGATTTAGAGAGGGGAACGGCGACGGACGGGAATGGCGCTTCCGTGTCCGGTATGGCGCTTGTCCGTAATAGCCGTGTCTTCTTCCCTGTGCATATGGTGGTCGAGTTCTTTGGCCTGACCTATACCAACACGGCGGTGAACAGGGGTTATGTGGTGCGCCTGCGCAGTGAGGACTCTGTGCTGAATGACCGGCTCTTTCTGGATGCGGCCACATCACTGCTGGAATATCGTTATGAGGAATATGAAAAAGAAAAGGCATCGGTGACGATCCCCGTTCCCGTGACGCCGCCGGATACTCCGAAGCCGCCGGAATCGTCGGTCAAAGATGAAAGAACGGTTTATCTGAGCTTTCTGGCAGTGGAGAACAGCAGCCAGCTGCTGAATGTGCTGAGCGGCACCGATACACCGGCTACGTTTTTCTTTACAAAGGAGCAATTGCGAACAAACGCGGCCTTTGCCCGGCGGCTTGTGGTAACAGGCTATGGGATCGGGCTGGTGGCGGATTGCGGGCAGGAGGGCGGTGCGGCAGAGCAGCTTCGCTCCGCCAATGAGCTTCTGTGGCGGCTGACCGGAACCAAAACACGGCTATGCGTGCTGGAAAACGCCAAGACGGAGGACGAACAGGCTGCCAGTGATGCGGGCTACTGCTATCTGCAGGTGGCTGTGGATCGTTCGAAGGTGGGCCTGCCGGAGAATGGGGCCGATGACCTGTATAAGGCGATCCACCGTGAAACCGGAGATACGGTGACAGTGTGGATGGCGGATGGGGTTGCACCTGCGGGATTGCAGGCGTTTTTGACGCTGGCAGACAGCAACGGAGACCTGTTGGCGGCGCTGACAGAGCTGGTGCTGAAAAATGGAATTTACAAATGATTCAACAATTGCCTGGGATTTTGGCTATAATGAGGGAAAAAGCATAGTATCATGAGGCTTTTGAAAGCCGCGTAAGACGGTTTTGGCGGCGAGGGAGGTTTTTCGTATGGCACGGAACATTCTGGTGGTAGAGGACGATCACAATATTTCCGAGCTGATCCAGATGTATTTGCTGAAAGAAGGATTTGAAGTTCGCATTGCGGGAGATGGCGGCAAGGCGATCCGCGAGTTTGAAGAGCGGGTGCCTGACCTGATCCTTCTGGATATCATGCTGCCGGTGATGGACGGTTGGGCCGTTTGCGCCAAAGTTCGCGAGACCTCCCGGGTGCCCATCATCATGCTGACGGCTAAGAGCGAGGTTTTTGACCGGATCCAGGGCCTGGAGATGGGGGCGGACGACTACATCGTGAAGCCCTTTGAAATGAAGGAGCTGCTGGCGCGCATCAATGCGGTGCTGCGCCGCACGGAGATCCCGGATGATACCCGGAAGAAGCTGACCTTTGATAAGCTGGTCATCAATCTGGATTCCTATGAACTGGTGGTGGACGGCAAAAAGGTAGATACACCGCCCAAAGAGCTGGAGCTGCTTTATCATCTGGCCAGCACGCCCAACCGGGTCTATACCCGCAACCAGCTGCTGGACGAGGTTTGGGGCTTTGACTATTTTGGAGATTCCCGCACGGTGGATGTGCACATCAAGCGTCTGCGGGAAAAGGTGGAAAGCATCAGTGACCAGTGGGCGCTGAAGACGGTTTGGGGCGTAGGCTATAAATTCGAAATGACAGACAGCCAGAGCGCACAGAAGTGAGTGCCGCCGGCAGTGAAAATGCAATGCAGAAGGAAGCGTGACCATGAGGAGGATCAGCCAACGATTTCGGGGTATATACTGGCGTCAGCTGTTTATGACGACAGGTACTGTCCTTTTGACGCTGCTCCTGTTGGGCGCTTCTTTTTTTCTGCTCAGCTATAATTACGCCCGTCAGGAGCGCAATGAGGAGCTGAAGGCCAGAGCCACGGTGGTGGCCCGGCTTTCCGCGGCATATCTCCGGGACAATGTGTTTGCCAGCCAGGAGGAGTTCCGGGAACTGGCTTCCTTCGGCGCCAGTGTGTCGGATATGGACTTCCTGATTTGTGACCGCGAGGGTCGTGCGCTGCTGACTACGGAGGAGGCTTTGGCCGGAAAGGTCATTGTTATGCCGCTGGAGCTGGTAAAGACGGCGCTGGAAAAGGGCGAGGCAAATACCGTCAGCAATTTGGACGGCCTGTATGCTACCAAGCAGTTTGTGGTAGGCGTTCCTGTGACCGTTTCTGACAACGAGCATGTGGGCATAGTATTTGCCGTGGCGGAAACAACCTATCTGGACATTATGTGGCGCGGGTTTGTGGGCTTGTTCTTCATGACGTCCATGGTAGTGCTGATGGTGGCCTTTATGGCAGCCTCCATTACCGCGATGCGGGTGGTAAAGCCCATTCGGGAAATGGTGCAGGCCACCCGCCGGTATGCGGAAGGGAATTTTGATATCCGTATGTATGACTACGGCCGCAGTGATGAAATTGGTGAGCTGGCGGCATCCTTCAATAACATGGCCGAGTCCTTGCAGGAGACTGAGCGCCAGCGCCGGGAGCTTATTGCCAATATTTCCCATGAGCTGAAGACGCCTATGACTACCATCGCCGGCTATACCGACGGCATTCTGGACGGCACCATCCCGCCGGAGAGCGAGCGGCGGTATCTGGAGATCATTTCGGTGGAAAGCCGCCGCCTGAGCCGGCTGGTGCGGCGGATGCTGGATGTCAGTCAGCTGCAGGTCATGGAACCGCTGAAGGTACAGGGGCGCTTTGACCTGTGCGAAGCTGTGCGGCGGGTGCTGATCTCTCTGGAGAAGAAGATCACCGACCGCAGCCTGGATGTGGAGGCTGATATTCCGGAGGAGTCCATCCTGGTGCGGGGCGACAACGATATGATCACTCAGGTGATCTACAACCTGCTGGAGAATGCGGCTAAGTTTGCCCGGCATGAGTCCACGCTCTATATTGGTGTGGCGGTGCGGGACAGCAAGGCGCGGGTGATCGTCCGCAATCTGGGCGACACCATCCCGCCGGAGGAGCTTCCGCTGCTGTTTGAGCGGTTCCATAAGAGCGACAAGTCCCGCAGCGCGGATAAGGATGGCGTGGGATTGGGCTTGTATATCGTAAAGACCATTCTGGAGCAGCACAAAGAAAAAATTGAAGTCACCAGCGAGGACGGCATTACGGAGTTTGCATTTTCGCTGCCAATGGAGGAACGGAGCAGCTGATGGAAGAGATCAGAAAAAAAGCATCCATACGGATCGAACGGCGGGAAGACGAGGTGGTCGGGTGCTATGTGCCGTCTTCCCGGGAGGTGGTGGGGGTCCTGACCCAGGAAAAACCGCTGTCCGGCAGAGCCGCTGTGGTGGAAAAGCCGCTGCCTCGAAAAAAGAAAAAAACAGGGCTGTGGATATTCCTGCTTTGCGCAGCTGTGCTGGTGGGTGTATCTGTGGGGGCGTACTCCTTCCCTTGGGAGGAGGATGCCGGAACCCAGTCCGGCGGAGATGGAGCGGGAAGCAGTATACCCGGTATCGATGGCGGTTATGACTTCATCATACCTGCCGAAGAGACATTTACCGGGATCCAGATCATGACGTATCCGGCAGGAGAGACTCGGCTGACTGTTGCAGAGGCGCAGGGCGCGGCGCTGACACCTCCGGAGATCTATGCCCGGGTGAGTCCGGCTGTGGTGACCGTGGTAGCGGATATGGTCAGCGGCGGCTCCTCCGTGGGTACCGGCGTGATCTTTACCCGCGACGGATATATGCTCACCAACTATCATGTGGTGCAGGGCGGCTACGCCTGTATGGTGATCGCCGCGGACAATACCCGGTATGAGGCGCTGTACGTGGCGGGAGATCGGGCCAGCGATCTGGCTGTTCTGAAGATCATGGGAGATGACCTGCCTGTGGCGGATATTGGAAATTCCGCGCAGCTGGAGGTAGGCGACGCGGTATATGCCATCGGCAGTCCCTTGGGAACGGAGCTGCGGGGAACCTTTACCAATGGCATTGTGTCTGCCGTGGACCGTGAGGTGGATGTGGATGGCCGCTCCATGATCCTGCTTCAGACCAATACCGCCCTGAACAGCGGAAACTCCGGCGGACCGCTGATCAACCAGTACGGCCAGGTGGTGGGTATCAATACCATTAAAATGATGTCTGACTATTCCACTGTGGAGGGTTTGGGCTTTGCCATCCCCTCTCTGCGGGTGAGAAAACTGGTCAATGAGCTGCTGACTTACGGTGAGGTGGCGCCGGAGCCGCTGCTGGGTATTACCGTGGAGGTGCTGGGCACGAAGCTGCCCGACGGTACCGTGGGCGCACGGATACAGGACATTACGCCGGGCTCTGCCTCAGAGACTGCGGGCCTGCAGAGCGGTGATGTGATCGTGTCTGCCGGCGGAGAGCCGATCAGCGGCAGCGCGGATGTGCTGCGCGTGCGTGGTTGGTTCAGCCTGGGTGACAGGATGCCCATGCGTGTCTGGCGTGACGGCGTGTATCTGGATGTGACGCTGGAGCTGCTGCAGTCAGCGGGATAAAAAGACAAAAGGACCTGTTGCAAAATAAGAATACCTGCAAGAGGAGCGGGCACTCCTGGCAGGGGATGTGTGAAGGGGGCGGTCTTGGAGCCCCCTTCGCGCATTGAATCACCCGCCCGCAGGCGAAAATTCCGCAAGAAGTCTGTGACCTCTTGCGGAATTTCAAGGGGGGGCATTGCATTTTGCAACGCCCCCCTTGCATATTCTGTCAGGGCGTATTAGAAGAAGGGGTCTTCATCACGGGGGCGCTGGTCGGCGGGATCCAGTCCGCTGGTTCGGATGGCGGTTTCATAATATGTCAGCTCCGAAGTATAGTAGCTGGGCATATAGATCAGGCTGAACACAAAGGAACAGATCAGCTCCACAGCCATGTACAGCGGATTGGCGGCGATGCTGTTGAATATGTCCGGGTCCATTACCAGTGAGGACAGGAGGATCACCGGAAGAGAGGCCAGGATGATCCAGCCGAAATAGCTCAGATCCAGCCGGAACAGCTGCAGCTTGTAGCCCTGAGTCTGCTGCTTGCTGAGCTTCAGCGCTTCGGAAGGACTGAGGGATGGATCGGCACACAGGTTCAGATAGGCGAAGCGGTACCGGTAGGCTGCCACAAAGCCGGGAAAGATGAACAGCATCATCCACAGGAAGACAAACAGCATCTGCAGAAGATACAATATGATGATTTTTCCGGCAAAAGAGAAGCCGTCAAACAGAACAAGGTATTCTGCCCGTTCTCCCCGGCGGATGGTCATACAGTACAGGTAGACGCCGATGCCAAGAACAGGGGTCAGCAGGGTTGAGAAGATGGTAACAAACAATTCTGCCGGCCCGCTGAACAGGGACGTTCCGTTTCCAGCGGCGGAGGTCAGGTAGCTGCAGACATTCATCAGCGCCATGATGCCCAGATACAGGGCGAAAAAGGCCTTGGGAGAGACCTGGGCGTCCCGGAGAATGGCGCGGGCGTCGGCCTTGACCTGCCGACGGTCAATATGCTCAAACATAAAAACACCTCCTGAGGTGAAAGTGGTGGATCTGATGTCAGCTTATCATATCCGGCAGGAAAACGCAAGGCAGAGGTAGCGGCGTCCCCGCAAGCATGGAGGGGGATTTTCTGAAAAAACAGTTGAAAACAGGCGGATAGTCAGGGATTGTGCTCCTGAAATCTGGACATTTTCCTGTGTGCAGTGTAAAATAAACCCTGTATACGTGAAAAAGGATGTGAAAAAGTATGGCAAAAGCGTTCTTTGGCGGCATTCATCCCGACGATATGAAGTCTGCCACCAACGGAAAAGCCATTTATCAGCTGCCGCACCCTGCGCAGGTGGTCATCTATTTGGGGCGGCATGGCGAAGAGCCCTGTACGCCGCTGGTGCGTACAGGAGATCATGTAAAGCTGGGACAGAAGATCGGTGAGCCTGTATATCCGAAGGATGTCGCCGTTTATGCCAGTGTGTCAGGAATCGTGACTGCCGTGGAGCCCCGGCACCATGCTGCCGGAGGCAAGGTGCCGGCTGTGGTCATCGAAAATGATTGCCGGAATGAGCGCAGCCCGGAGATCCACCCAGTGGAGGACCCTGACAGCCTGAGCGTGGAGGAGATGATCGAGCGGGTCCGAAACGCCGGAGTCGTGGATGCAGAGGGCGGGGAACCGCCTGTCTGGTGGAAAATCTCCCATGGAATTGGACGGGTAGACACTGTGATCGTCAACGGCGCGGAATGTGAGCCGTACCTCACCGCCGATCACCGGACCATGCTGGAACGGCCTGAGCAGCTCGTGGGCGGCTGTGCCTACCTGGCGCGGATGTTCCATTTGGATCAGGTGATCATCGGCGTGGAGGTCAACAAGAAAAACGGCATCACGGCACTGAAGCGTGTCATTGCGGAGACCCGCGCGCCGGTGGTGGTAACGCCGCTGGGGAGCCGGTATCCTCAAGGCTCCGATAAGCAGCTCTGTCAGGCCATTACCGGACGGCAGATCCCGCCCGGCGCACCGCCTGAGGAGATCGGCTGTGCGGTGTTTGATGTGCAGTCTGTGTGCGGCGTTTACCGCGCGATTACCGGCGGAATGCCTGTGGTGCGGCAGGTGGTCACTGTTTCCGGCTCCGGCGTCATGGCCCCCGGCAATGTGGACTGTCCCATCGGCACGCCGGTATCTTGCCTGCTGGATGCCTGCGGCGGCCTGAAGGAAAAGACCTTCAAGCTGATCGTAGGCGGGCCTATGACGGGTACGGCGCAGTCTGCCGTCAATGTCTCTGTGGATCGGGGTACCGTGGCCGTGCTGGCGTTTGCCGGTCGGGAAGGCCGCGGCTTGCGGCATACCCAGTGCATCCGCTGCGGCCGGTGTGTCCGTGTCTGCCCCATGCGTCTGCAGCCGGTGTTTCTGTACCGGTATGCATCTGCCAAC
This sequence comes from uncultured Oscillibacter sp., assembly GCA_964593575.1. GTDB lineage: Bacteria > Bacillota > Clostridia > Oscillospirales > Oscillospiraceae > Oscillibacter. The sequence goes on along the minus strand of CAZQJD010000046.1, from coordinate 1,598 downwards.
AAGCTGGATGCACTGGAGGATGCCAACCTCATGGACTGCATGGAATGCGGCGCCTGCGCTTATGTGTGTCCCGCCCGTTTGCCGCTGGTGCAGATCTTCCGTGAAGGGAAGGCGCGTCTGCTGGAGGGTGTGCCGGATATGGAAGAGATGGATGAAGAGGAGGCGTGATCAGAATGAAAGAATATCATGAGCTGAATTTGATCGTCACACCGTCTCCCCACATCCGTGGCTTGGTGAAGACACGATCCATCATGCTGGATGTGATCCTTGCCATGCTCCCCGCACTGGCTTATGCCGCCTTTTGGTTCGGCTTCCGGTCGTTGGTGCTGACCTGCGTATCTGTGGCTGCCTGCCTGGTGTGGGAGGCCCTGTATTGTCTGGTGCTGCGCAAGCGCCTGACTGTCGGTGATCTGTCTGCCGCCGTCACAGGCGTGCTGCTGACCTTTGTCTGCCCTGTGGATGCTGTCTGGTGGCAGCTGGTCATTGGCGCATTCGTGGCGATCGTGGTGGTCAAGCAGCTCTTTGGCGGCATCGGAAGAAATCTGCTGAACCCGGCGCTGGCCGGTGGAATGCTGGTGCGGTTTTGCTTCGGCTCCCGCATGGACGGAAGAGACATCTTAGCTGAATTTGAGATGATGGCAGGACAGCCGGAGGCTGCTGCCGCTGCACCCTTGAGCTATCTGAAAGGGCCGGATATGGCGGCATCCTTCCGGGCACTGACGGAGAAATATAGCCTGACAGAGCTGTTTCTGGGAAAGACCGGCGGTGCGATCGGCGAGGTTTGCGTGCTGGCGCTGCTGGCGGGCGGCATCTATCTGATGGGCCGCAGGATCATCAGCTGGCATATCCCGGTGGGCTGTGTTGCCACTGTGGCGGTGCTGTCTTTGATCTTCCCCTATGGTGATGACAATCTGCTGTGGATGCTTTACAGTATTTGCAGCGGCGGGCTGCTGCTGGGTGCGTTCTTCATGGCCACGGACTATACCACCTGTCCCATCACCGACGGCGGGCGGCTGATCTACGGTGTCGGCTGCGGTGTGTTGGTCGTATTGCTGCGGCATTTTCTTTCCCCGGAGCTGGGTGTGTACTGCGCTGTTCTGGTGATGAACTGCGTGACGCCTCTGCTGGACCGGGTCATCCGCCCCATTCGCTTCGGCGCCAGCGATTGAAATGCGGCTCGGACAGGAAAATTCTGTAATGTTTAAAAATCCGATCCGGTTTATTTACAAATTGTTCACCTCCGCTCATTGACAATGAATGGCGGCGGTGGTAAACTCGCTTTAGCACTCCGGGAAAGAGAGTGCTAAAGCGAGCTTTTCGTTCTCCGAGGTGTTTGCATGGAGCTGTCCGGACGGAAAAAGCAAATACTGAAGGTGGTCATTGAGGATTACATCCGCAGTGCGGAGCCGGTGAGCTCCAAGGCCATCGCGAGCGCCATGGGCGGCAGCGTCAGCTCCGCTACTATCCGCAACGAGTTGGCGGATCTGGTGGAGCTGGGTTATCTGGAGCAGCCGCATACGTCTGCAGGACGGATCCCGTCCCCAAAGGGCTACCGCCTGTATGTCAACGAGCTGATGGAGGAGCAGCGTCTCAGTCTG
>CAZQJD010000045.1:0-12936 GCA_964593575.1 uncultured Oscillibacter sp. | reverse complement strand
CGGGATTTACCGACCCGCTTGGCTGCTTCCTCCTGCGTCATGTGGTACTGCTCGATCAGCGTTTGATATCCTGCGGCTTCTTCCATAGGGTTTAGGTCTTCCCGCTGGAGATTTTCGATCATAGCCAGCTCGGCGGCCTTTCGGTCGTCGGCTTCCACCACGATGACCGGAACTTCACGCAAGCCGGCGATCCGGGCAGCACGCCAGCGGCGCTCACCGGCGATGATCTGGTAGTAACCGGAGGAGAGCTTGCGGACAGTCAGCGGCTGAATGATGCCGTGTTCTCGGATAGAATCTGCCAGATCCTGCAGAGACCCTTCATCAAAATGCTTGCGAGGCTGTGAAGAACAATTTTCTACCTGAGAGATGGGTACTGAGAGAGAACCGGAGTTGTCGGATTTCTCGGCTTCATCACCCAGAAGGGCTCCCAGACCTCGACCGAGGCCGGAGGGCTTTTTGGTTGCCATGAATAAGCCTCCTTTCAGGATTTTACGGGTTTTTCTTCAAAAATTCTTGCGTAAAGGCGCCGTAAGCCTCAGCGCCGCGGGATGTACGGTCATAGGCGTAAATCGGTTTGCCGTGGCTGGGCGCCTCGGAAAGGCGAATATTCCGGGGGATAACAGAGGTAAACACCTTGCCGGGGAAGTAATGCTTCACTTCCTGAGCCACCTGCATGGCCAGATTGGTGCGGCCGTCGTACATGGTCAGCAGAACGCCTTCCAGCTCCAGCTTGGGATTCAGAGAGCGGCGGACAATGCGGACGGTGTTCATCAGATCGCTGAGGCCTTCCAGAGCAAAATATTCGCATTGCACCGGAACAAGAATACTGTCAGCAGCACAAAGGGCATTCAGGGTCAGCAGCTCCAGAGAGGGAGGGCAATCAATGAGAATATAATCATACCGGTCAGCCACCTTCTCCAAAGCGGAGCGCAGCAGATATTCCCGGTTTTCCATTCCGATCAGCTCAATGCCGGCGCCGGCCAGCGCCTTGTTGGAAGGCAGAACGTCGCCGAACCTGGAGCGGGTGATGGCATTCTCGGTTTCTGTAAGGCCCACAAGCACTTCGTAAACGCCCTTGGAAAGGGTCTTATCCACACCCATGCCGGAGGTGGAGTTGGCCTGAGGGTCAAAGTCGCACAGCAGCACGCGCTTTCCTTCGTTGTGCAGACCGGCTGCCAGATTCACACAGGTGGTGGTTTTGCCCACGCCGCCCTTCTGATTGACGATAGCAACAGCTTTTGCCAAGGAATCACCTGCTTTCTGAGATGGTAGTTATCCAATTTGACATTATAACAATTCTGTTCGGTAGTTGCAAGAAGAAACGGGAAATCTGCATCAAGAAATATAAAACGCCCGCCAATGTTTCACGTGAAACATTGGCGGGGATCAAATGACTGTAATATGCCTCAGGTGGTGAGGATCATCGCAGAACGGGGCTGCATAGAAACAGCTACATTGCCGCTGCCGGATTCCGCCAGCTGGCCGGTAAGGGCGTCCAGCAGAGGCTTACCAGACCAGGAAAACGCAATATCAGCAGAGGTATCGCCGGCGTTGAGGATCACCACGGTGGATTCCTGCTCGCCCTCGCGGACATAGGCCAGAGCACCGCGATTGGTGTGCAGCCAGCGGAATTTGCCGGTTTGCAGGGACTTCAGACGGCTGCGGAGCCGTCCCAGAGTAAAGAACCAGGACTGCAGCTGCAGATCCTCCCTGCCCCAGGGGTAGGTCTGACGGCAGAAGGGGTCTTCAAAGCCCTGAGCGCCGCATTCGTCGCCATAGTACACGGTGGGGCAGCCGGGAAAGGTATACAGCAGGGCGGCGCCTACCCGCAGACGCTCCGTTCCGCGCTTATACTCAGCGGGGGAGAGACGGTAGATGGAACGTGCTTCCTTGGTTTCCGGTGTCCGCTCCGCACCTAAAAGGGTCAGAATGCGGGCAGTGTCATGGGTGCCCAGGAAGTTCATGGCGGAATAGAAGGCAGGCGGGGGGTAATTCTCCCGGATGGCCTCCATAGCCTGACAGAAATCCTCGCCGCTGCCGCCCTGCAGCCAGCTCAGTGCTGCTGTACGGAAGGGATAGTTCATCAGACCGTGGGTCTCGTGACCCAGAAGGTACTTGCGGCGTTTGGAATATGCAATTTTCGTGGTACCGTCCTCCCAGACCTCGCCCAGCAGCAGAGAATCGGGCTTCGTTTCCTCCATAGCGGTGCGAAGATCGGCAATAAATTCATCCGGCAGCTCGTCTGCCACGTCCAGACGCCAGCCGTCAGCGCCGCAGCGCAGCCAATGACGCACTACGGAATCCTCTCCGCCGTAGATAAAGCTCTGATAATCGGGATTGGCTTCCTCTACGGCCGGCAGCGTCATGATGCCCCACCAGGCTTCATAGTCTGTGGGCCAGGTTTTGAAACGAAACCAGTCGTACCAGGGGGAATCCTTGCTTTGGGCGGCGCCTAACGTGGGATAGAAGCCATCGGCGTTGAAATACAGGCTCTGAGAACCGATGTGATTGAACACACCGTCCAGAATCACCCGCATGCCCCGCTGGTGACAACTGTCGCACAAGGAGCGGAAATCCTCTTCCGTGCCCAGCATGGGGTCGATCTTCCGATAATCCGCCGTATTGTATCGGTGGTTGGAGGCGGACTCAAAAATAGGACACAGATATAGGGAGGTGACGCCCATGCTCTGCAGATAGTCCAGCTTGGCGCGGATGCCCTCCAAGGAACCGCCGAAAAAGTCCCGGTTGCGTACTTCGCCATCGGTATCCGGCTTCCAGACCATGGGTTCATCCCAGCTTTCATGCACCCAGCGGTTGCCGATCATGTCCTTGGGGTCAGGAGTGGACAGCCGATGGAATCTGTCTGGGAAAATCTGGTATGCAATACCGCTGCCGAACCATTGTGGAAACTGGCTTTCGTCATAAACGGTCATCTGCCAGACATCACGGGCATAGCCGTCGTCATGATAACCGGCGCGGTCCAGAATGGTGACGGAGCCATCGGCCTTGGTGAGACGGAAGTGATACCAGACCAGTTCCGGCTGGGCGGGAGCGGTGAATATCAGATCAAAGCGCGTGCGGTCGCCCTCAGCAGCGCCCAGAGTCAGAGGATATTCCCTGCGTTGGCCGGAAAATTCCTCCAGCAGCATCAGGGTGCAGCCGGTGAACTTATCCCGGGTCAGGGGGCGGACATGCAAGGCTATCTGGGTGCCGGTAATAACAGCGCCGTATGGCTGCTTGCAAAGCTCATGGCGGGGGTCAAAAACGAAGGGTTCGCTCATGGATGGAGTTTCTCCTTTCGGTGGACAGGAATGGGGATTCAGGGGATCAGCTGGTTTTCTCCGATGATGATACCGCCGATCTGGTCATTGGTGAACCAGGCGTTGAGGATCTCCACGGCAGTGGAGGCCAGAGCGCTGCCGGAGCCGCCCTGCTCGATAACGATGGCTACGGCGATCTCCGGGTCATCATAGGGAGCGAAACAGACGAATACACCGTTGTTTACCGTGTCGCCGCCCAGCTGGGCGGTACCGGTCTTGGCGCCGGCGTCCACAACGCAGCTTTTGAAATAGGAAGCAAGGCTGCCGGAAGTGGTCAGCTTGTGCATGCCCGATTTCACAGCGTTCAGGGTGGAGGGAGATATTTCCACGGTATTTGCCGGCTTATCAGGCTGGGCATAGATCACTTGACTTCTATCGTAAGTGGAGACCTCTTTGAGAAGGTGGGCTTCGTAATGCTCGCCGCCGGAAACCAGCGTGGCAATGTAGTTGGCCAGCTGCAGCGGGGTGAAAAGGTTATAGGACTGACCGATGGCGGCTTGGATGAGCTGGCCGTCCGTCCACGCCTTGCCGGTCTCCCGGCAGTATTCCGGGCCTGCCAGAACGCCGGCGCGGTCACCGATCTCAATGCCGGTGTGTTCACCAAGACCAAAGGCTTTGGCGTACTGGTTGAGGGCGGAAATGCCCGTCAGACGGCCCACTTCATAGAAAAAGTAGTTGCAGGAGACGTTGATGGCATCCACCACATTGATGGAGCCGTGGGTGCCGCCATAGGAATTGTAGAGCCAGCAGGCGGGCTGGTAGGTGGCATAGTAGGTATAGCGGCCCAGCGTTTTGATCTTCTGGGAAGGAGTGATGACACCGCTTTCCAGTGCAGCCACCGCTGTCAGCGGCTTGAAGGTAGAGCCGGGGGGATACGCGCCCTGGGTGGCCCGGTTCAGCATGGGATTGGCGGGATTGGCCATCAGCTCATTGAAATCCTGACTATAGGTAGCCAGATGGAAGGTGGGATACGAGGCCAGAGACAGCACTGCGCCGGTGCCTACCTCCACCACGGCGACACCGGCTCCGCGCGTTTCGTTTCCGTCCTCCGCGCTCATGCGGGAAACGGTGGCGGCCAGAGCGTCCTCTACTGCCTGTTGGAAGTCCAGATCAATGGTCAGCTCCACCGTGCTGCCGGGCTGCGGCTCCTTGGTGTAGTACTGTTCCGTAATTTTACCGTCGCTGTTGGTGGAGTACACCTGCTTGCCGTCGGTACCCTTCAGATAGGACTCAAAGGCGGCCTCCGCACCGGAGCGGCCGATGATGTCATTGTAAGCGTAGCCCTGCTCCTTCAGCTCCTGGGTGTAGTTCTCAATACTGCCTACGGTGCCCAGAATATGGGCCGCATAGTCGGTTTTATATTCACGGGCAGTGGAGGAAACAATGCTGGCGCCCAGATAGCTGCCGTCCTTAATGAGGGCCAGCAGACCGGTATCCAGGTCACGCAGCATAATGTAATCGGTGGTATTGATCAGCTGGCGGATAGCCAGCTCATAGAGAACGCCCAGAACATCCCGGGTATCTTGCGTAGTCCATTCATCGGGAATAGCGTATGCCGTGCGCATCTCCGCGATCAGCACGTTGGCGGAGAGACCTGCGGAGGTCAGCGCCTCGCCGGACAGGTCAGCAGTGGTCAGAGTGGAGGAGACCAGCTTCAGCTTTTCCCGGAGGAAAGTGACAAAGCGGCTGCGCTGTGTGGAGCCGGCTTCCTCCAGCAGATAGGTATACGGCCATGTCCGGGAGACGGGCAGGTTGTCCTCCCATTCCAGCCCCTGCTCACGCAGCAGCTGCACCAGGCGCAGCACGGCGGCGTTCAAGTCATCTTCCTTGTCCAGCGCGGCGGTATCAAAGGTCAGATCATAGGTTTGGCGGTTGCCAACCAGCTCCTGGCCGTTGCGGTCAGTGATGATGCCCCGGGAGGCCTCCACTGTCCGGGTTTTTGTAATGGTATGCACGGACTGGGCCAAATACTGGTCACCGTTGGTGATCTGCGTATCGTACAGCACGCCGACAAAAGCGGCCAGCACTGCCAGAAAAAAGCACAGCATGGCGGCGATTCGACTGCGATTCAGTTTCGGGGATTCTTGTTCAAACATGGAGAGCCTCCTGTGGGGGTCGCAAGGGGGGAAGCAGTATCAGTCATACACATGACAGATCTCATGGATCCGGCGGAAAACAAAATAGACGGGAATGAGGAACGGGAGGGAGGCTCCCGCTTCCCGAAGGGCCAGAGAAAAAGCGGTGGTCATGGCGTGTTGGCTGCCAGTGAGAGCCAGCAGAAGACAATGAAAACCATCTGTCAGCATAAAAGCTAACAAGGAAAGCAGAAAAGCACACCCAAAGCCCATGGGGATCCAGTTTTTCGAGATCAGACCTGCCAGCATACCGATGATGGGGAAGACCAGCGTGTAAAAGCAGGGGATCGGTGCGGCAATGGTCAGATCGCAGGCAACGCCCAGAACCAAAGCGCAGATGCTGCCGGAAAATGGTCCCTCGTACATGGCGATGACCGCTGCCAGCATGGGAAAAAGAAAGGGCATGACCCCGAATATATCCAGAAACTGCAGCGCTACGCCGTGCAGCATCCAGCAGATCAGCACGCCTGCGGCATACAGCAGCCATTTGAAAAGGATCTCTGTTCTGCCCAGCATGGCAGCTCCTCTCTTCCGGCGAAATGCTGCCGGATATTATACTGTTTCTTGATAAAAAGGTTATGGAACCTTTTTATGGCGACGCATACGCCGCCCCGCCTTTGGCGGGCAAGAAAAGCGTTGACAGCATTCTTGGCGGCTGTGGCGCCAAGCCGCTCAGCGTGGCTTGCTAAAACGGTATAAACCCGGTTTAGCAAGAATTCGTATCAGGTAACGATGTCGAAGGATTTGATGATAAAGACCTGCTTCAGGTCATCCAACTGCGCAGAGGGCTCCACCACCGCGAACCGCGTGGAGCCGGAATCATCCAGCTGCAGCGATTCCACCTTGCCGATGACCAGATCGGCGGGATAGTAGCCGCCAAGACCGGAGGTGACCACCAGATCGCCCACCAGCAATTCACAGTCGGCAGGGAGATAGGTGAGGGACAGCCTGCCCTCATTCATCAGCACAAAATCGCCCTGTGCCACAGCCACATCGCCGGAGCGGAAGACCAGAGCGCCCAGAGAGATGTCTGTGTCCAGCACCGTCAGCACAGTGCACCAGTTCAGGCCGACCTCGGTGACGATGCCTGCCAGAAAGCCCTCCTCCGTCACCACGCAGTTGTTCACCGCCACGCCATGGAGCGTACCGCGGTCCAGCGTCATGGAGGAGATCCAGTTGGAGCTGGAGCGCTGGGTGATGGCTGCGGCTTCAAACTGGAAATCCCTGCGTTTTTCCCGAAGCTCCAGCAGTTCCCGCAGACGGGCGTTTTCCTCACTGTCATCCTTGGCCAGCCGAACCTCCCGCTCCATTTCCGCGATTCGGTTGCGAAGCGCCTGGTTTTCTTCCAGCAGTGCCTGATTGTCGGCAAAATATGCCTGCTGTTCACCGAGCCAGTTGGCCAGCGCGCTGTATGCGCTGCGGAAGGGTGAGGAGATGACCCCGGCCAGATTCGCCAGAGGGGAGGATGTGCTGGCAAAAAAGGACATGGCAGCCAGCGCCACAGCGATGACCGCCGTGGCGAACAGGATCCAAAGGCCATATTCCTTCAAAAACTTCTTCAAGGTCCAACCTCATTTCCCGTCCGGAGGGTTGATCAGAGCAGCGTTACGCCGAAATGCTCCAGCATCCGGCTCAGCCGCAGCACCGGAAGGCCCATTACATTATAATAATCGCCGTGGATCCCCTCCACCAGCAGACAGCCCAGCCCCTGTATACCGTATGCGCCGGCCTTGTCCATAGGCTCGCCGGTACGGATGTAGCTGAGCAGCTCCTGCTCCGTGGCGGTGCGGAAACGGACTTCTGTGGTCTCGCACTCTGTCAGCATTTCGCTGCCCCGGCAGACGGTAACGCCGGTGCAGACGGTGTGCCCGCGGCCCTGCAGGGCGGTGAGCATCCGCAGAGCGTCCGCCTCATCGGCAGGCTTGCCCAGCCGCACATGATCCAGAAACACCATGGTGTCGGCGGTGATGCAGATCTCGTCGTCGGCGCACAGGGCACGTCCGGCCAGCGCTTTCTGCCGGGAGATACGCTGCACCGTTTCCTGTGCCGTCAGTCCGGCAGGAACGGATTCGTCCGCCTCCGGGATGCGAATGTCAAAATCAGAGATGCCGATATGCCGAAGCAGCTCCTGCCGCCGGGGGGAGGCGGAGCACAATACGAGTTTAGCCATGATATGCGTCCTTTGATTCACCTATGCGGAAATTCTTGCCGGTTATTTGCCGGTGGAGCCGAAGCCGCCCCGGTCAGGGCCGTCCAGATGCTCTACCCGTTCAAACACCAGCTGGGGCTGATTCTTCATAATGCGGAACTGACAGATCCGGGCGTTCTGTTCGATGGTCACATCTCTGGTGGCATAAGCGGGCATATACCACTGGTCGCCGTCGCCCCGGTAGGTGTAATCCACCACGCCCATGGAGTTGGTCTGCAGGATGCCGTAATTCTTGAAGGTGGAGCTGCGGGGCACAATGTGCGCCTCATAACCCTCCGGCAAAGCGATGGCCAGACCCAACGGGATCAACCGGTATTCTCCGGCCTTCATGGTCACTTCCTCGGCAGTGTGCAGGTCGATCCAGTCGGATTTCCCGGCCACATAGCACAGCTCGTCAATGGCGTCGGTGTAGTATTTTACCTTAATGATCTCCATATTTTCTCCTGAAAATGAAAACGTATTGTATAATAGTATTCGCAAATTACGAAAGGTATTCGATTTTTGCCTTATTCCACGCCGCGGTCGAAGAGTCCGCGGGTGTAATCACCGTCGGCGGGAGCGCCGTCACGATAGGCGCGGAAGATGGCGGCGCACTGGCCGGCGGTCTCCGTGGTGAAGCGCAGGCGGGCATAGGTGAGGCCCAGCTGCTTCCAGTCCGTCCGGTCAGCCAGATACAGCGGCCTGCAGTTCTGGATCTCCGTCCGGTGTCCGAAGGCAGGCAGCAGGGGGAACTTTGCGCCGGTGCGGTCGTGGAGGGTGTGGGCGCTGCGGCAGGGGCCGCAGGCGGGCACGGCGCTGCCGTCCCGGTCCAGCTTGCAGCCGGTCTTGTTCTTCACCAGACAATTCTCCATGATCATCAGGGGCAGACGTCCGTAGACCACCGCCTCGGCGGGCAGCGGCTTGGCCATATCCCGGATCTGCGCGCCCCGCAGCTCGAAGGAGAGGCAGGCGCCGGCAAAACCTTTCGTCCGCAGGAAGTCTGCGGAACGGGAGTTGAATACGTTGAGGCCAAGATCGCCGTACATGGCAAGGCCGGTGTCCCGCACCAGAGAGAGGTGCCCCAGATTGCCCAGTGCGGCGGCGGTGACGCCCAGCGTTTTGGCATGCTCCAGCCACCGGCGCAGCAGCGGCTCGTCGGCGTCCTTCCAGACACGGGGCAGCGCGGCGCACCAGACGCCGCCATAGGCGGGGAGTGCGGTGACCTCCGCCAGTACCTCCAGCGGCACATACACCACGGCGGGAGACATGGCCAGCAGCTCCGGAGAGAGCTGCTCCATGGAGGTGACGGATACTGTCAGCTTCGGCTTGTCTGCGGCACAGGAATTCTCCGGTGCTGCAGGGGCGGGCAGCTCCCGGCGAACGGGCACGGCGGTGCGTGCTTCCGTCAGGGCGTCCAGCGCATCCCGGCGCAGGGCGTTGATGACGGCGGCGGAGAGGGAGAGCCCCTCATCCACGGTGACGTCGGCATGTTCACAGTGATAGGCGGTGCCGCCGGTCTTGGCAAGGCGGGCGGCGATATCCTCTGCGGTGACGGCGCGGTTTCTGGCGGCTTCCGGCACAGGGCCGGAAACGGTAACGGTATGGTCGTCACTGTCGGCGGCAGTAAGGGAGAGCTCCTTGCCGGCAGCCGCACGGCAGGTGAACCGCACCGGTACGGTGCGGGAGGAGCCTTTCTCATAGGCGGCCCGGGCGGCTGCAAACAGCTCCTTGGGGTCCGGCGCGTTTTCCGGACGAGTGCCGAACATACCGGGCCCCTTCTTGCCCTGCCAGTACCAGTCGGTGAAGCCGGAGCGGGAGAAGGCCTGCTCCAACGCATCCATTTCGGCGGCGGTGGGGCGGCGGTCTTCCTCCAGCAGGCGGGAGTAGATCCCGGTGATGACCGCCACATATTCCGGTCGCTTCATGCGGCCTTCCAGCTTCAGGCAGGCCACGCCCATATCGGCAGCCTCCTGCAGCCTGTCGGCAAGGCAGCTGTCCTTCAGGGACAGGGGGTAACCGGAGGCCTTTTCATCTACGCCGTAGGGCAGGCGGCAGGGCTGGGCACACTTACCCCGGTTGCCGCTGCGTCCGCCGATGAGGGCGCTCATGGAGCACTGGCCCGAGTAGCACATGCACAGTGCGCCGTGGCAGAAGATCTCGATCTCCGCAGGACAGCTCCGGCAGATGGAGGCGGTATCCTCGGCAGAGCATTCCCGTGCGATGACCACCCTTTCGCAGCCCATGTCAGCCGCTTCGCAGGCGCCGCCGGAGGTGAAAATGCTCATTTGGGTGCTGGCGTGGAGAGGCAGATCCGGCAGCGCTTGGCGCAGCAGGGTAAACAGGCCCCAGTCCTGGATCAGCACAGCGTCAATGCCCAGACGGCAGGCCTGCCGGGCAGTTTCCAGCGCCCGGGGCAGTTCCCGGTCGGTAAGGAGGGTGTTTAAGGTCAGAAAGACCCGGACGCCCCGCTGATGGCAGAACAGCAGGGCGTCTGCAAGCTCTTCGTCTGTGAAATTCTTGGCGTTGCGCCGGGCGTTGAAATCGCCCCAGCCCAGATATACGGCGTCAGCTCCGCACAGGACAGCGGCCCGCAGGGACTCCGGAGACCCTGCGGGGGCAAGCAGCTCGGGCTTCATCAGCGGCGGGTGCTGCCGCCGGCGCCGCGGCCTTCCAGCTTCTGCTGCAGACGGAACACCTCGCGGCGCAGCTCGCTGGCCTCGGCCTGAGCCTTGCCGGCCTCGTCCAGATACTGCTTGATCTGGCTGCGGAGCGCCTCAGAGGCGGCCTGGGCCTTGAACAGCTCGTCGGTAATGTTCACAGCGGTCAATACAGCGGCGTCGGTACGGCCAACCTTGCTGCCGGTGAGTACCTCCGTCATCTTCTGGTCTACATAGGAACCGACTTTCTGCATATAGGTAGCGGTTTCCTCCGCCACGAGGGTGTAATCCTGGCTGCAGATGGTAACAGAGACACGATTTGCCATAAACATGGTCCTCCTTTGTCAGAGGGTCACAAAACCCATTTTTACGAATACATAGTATAGCATAACTCTCGCTGTGTTGCCACTAAATTTCTGCAAATTCGGAGATTTTCCGCGGGTTTTCACAGTTTTTTCGGGGAATCCGGGGTTTCTTTCCGAAAGGACGAAGTTTTGGTTGTTCTTCGGCGGATTTTCGTGTAAAATGAAGGGTACGAAAGGAGGCGGGGATATGGCAGGCTATCTCATCAACAGCGGCAATGAAAGCGTTACGCTGCCGGTGACAGTGGTGCGGATGCTGGAGCAGAAGGGCGACGGCGATGCGGCGCTGCTGTACCTCGCCCTGCTGCGGCATCAGGGAACGGTGCCGCCCCGTGCGCTGGCAGGTGAGCTGCGCTGGGAACGTGACCGCATTGAGCGGGCGGAGACGATCCTGCGGGAATTGCGGCTGATCGCCGAGCAGACGGAGCCTGCGCCGCCGGAGCCCGCGGAGGAGCGGCCGCAGTATACCTCAGAGGATGTCGCGGTACGGCTGGAGAAAAACGGCGAGTTCCGTGCCCTGAGCCAGCAGGTGGAGCGCCGACTGGGTAAACGGCTCACCACGCCGGATCTGGGGATACTGTTGGGCCTTACCGATTATCTGGGAATGCCGGCGGATGTGGTGTATCTGCTGGTATGCCACTGCGCGGAGCGGACGGAGGAGCGTCTTGGTCCCGGACGCCGGCCCGGTATGCGCCAGATCGAGAAGGAGGGCTACGCCTGGTCCAGAATGGGTGTGGATACCCAGGAGGCCGCGGTGGAGCATCTGAAGAAATACGCCGCCCGTCAGGCGTTGCTGCCCAGATATATGCGGGCGCTGCAGCTGCCGGAGCGAAAGGCTTCCTCTTCGGAGGAGAAGTATATGAACGAGTGGCAGGAGATGGGCTTCCCGCCGGAAACGGTGGCGCTGGCCTATGACAGGACGGTGCTCAACTGCCGGGAGTTCAAGTGGCCCTATTGCAACGGCATCCTGAAGCGGTGGCACGCCGCAGGACTCCATACGGTGGAGGAGATCGAGGCGGGCGACCGGAAATTTGTTCCCCACCAGCCGGATACCGTGCCTGTGGCTGCCAGGACGCAGGAAGCGGCCCAGCAGGAGGATCTCTCCTGGATGAAAAAGTACATCGAACAGCGTGACAGACAGAGAAGCAAGCGGGAGGAGGTATAAGCCATGGCATATGACGGCAGGATCATGCGCCGTGCGCAGGCACGGTTTGACGAGGATCGCCGCCGCCGGGAGGAAGAGACCCGACGGAAAAAAGAAACGGTTTTTGCCCGCCAGCCCCGCCTGCGGGAGATCGATGCGGAGCTGCGCGCCACCATGAGCCGGATCATCGCCTCCGCTTTGCGCCGGGGGACGGATCCCCGTCCGGCGGTGGCTGTGCTGCAGGACCGGAATCTCAGTCTGCAGGAGGAGCGTACCGAGCTGCTGGCCCGGCTGGGTCTGCCTGCGGATTATCTGGAGGAAAAGCCCGCCTGTGCCCTGTGTAATGACAGCGGTTATCACGGCGAGGCTGTGTGCCGCTGCCTGCGGGCGTATTACGCCCGGGAACAGCAGCAGGAGCTGAGCCGGATGCTGGACCTGGGCAATCAGAGCTTCGACACCTTTTCTCTGGACTGGTATCCGGAGACACGGTCTGCCCTGGGTATGTCACCCCGTGAGAATATGGAGAACACCCGGGATATCTGCGTGGAGTATGCCTACGGCTTCAACGGACGCAGCGGCAATCTGCTGTTCACCGGCGCGCCGGGACTGGGCAAGACCTTCCTTTCCGCCTGCATTGCCAGAGTGGTCAGTGAAAAGGGCTATTCCGTGGTGTACGATACCGCCATGCAGATCTTCGACCGCTTCGAGGCCCAGAAGTTCGGGCGGGACGAGGACGGCACGGTGGACAGCGATGTGGATCGTATTTTGAACTGCGATCTGCTGATCCTGGACGATCTTGGCACGGAGATGACCACGGCCTTTGTCCAGAGCGCTCTGTATCAGATCATCAACACCCGTCTGATGACGAAGAAAAGCACCATCATTTCCACCAACCTGACCGTTCAGGAGCTTCGCCGCCGGTATCTGCAGCAGGTGGCCTCCCGTCTGGAGGGAGACTATACCATCCTTCCCTTTATTGGGGAAGATATCCGCAGGCTGAAAAAGGAACGCGCATGACACAAAACAACGCCCTCCACGGAAAACGTGGAGGGCGTATTGCGTGTCGGGGGATTACTCCTCGATCAGCGCCTTGAAGATGGGCAGGCTGCGTACCAGCATGTCGTGATCCA
>CAZQJD010000044.1:0-13303 GCA_964593575.1 uncultured Oscillibacter sp. | reverse complement strand
AACGCCGTATGCCGAAAACGGCACGTACGGTGTTGTGGGAGGACGGGGGTTAGCCGCCCCCTCCTACCCGATTCTTACAGAGGGGAAACTCTGTAATGTAAAATCACATTACAGAGTAACGATCCCGGCGTCTACCAGCTTCTGGAGAGACATGAGGATGCCCAGCTTGGCATGATACCAGGTGAGGCCGCCCTGGAAGTAGACGGCATAGGGCTCACGGATGGGGCCGTCGGCGGAGAGCTCGATGCTGCTGCCCTGCACAAAAGCGCCGGCAGCCATGATGACCTCGGAGTCGTAGCCGGGCATGGCCCAGGGCTCAGGAGAAACGTAGCTGTCCACAGGGGCGGCGGCCTGAATACCGCGGCAGAAGGCCACCATGGCCTCCCGGCTGCCCAGCGTCACGGCCTGAATAATATCATGCCGGTCTTCAGAAGCGGTAGGAACACAGGCAAAGCCCAGCTTTTCATAGATGTTGGCGGCAAACACAGCGCCTTTCAGTGCGCCGGAGACCACCGTGGGGGAGAGGAACAGACCCTGATAGAAGGAGGGCATCAGTCCCAGATTGGCGCCCACTTCCTGTCCCAGACCGGGAGCGGAAAGACGGTAGGCGCAGCGATCCACACATTCCTGTGTGCCGCAGATGTAGCCGCCGATGGGGGCGAGTCCGCCGCCGGGGTTCTTGATGAGACTGCCGACCACCATGTCGGCGCCCATGTCGGAGGGCTCGATCTCTTCCACAAACTCACCGTAGCAGTTGTCCACCATCACCTTCACATCCGGCTTGATGCCCTTACAGAAGGCGATGAGCTCGCCGATCTGCGTCACAGAGAAGGTGGGGCGGGTGGCGTAACCCTTGGAGCGCTGGATGGTGATGAGCTTGGTGCGCTCGTTGATCTTAGAGCGGATGGTGTCATAGTCAAAGCTGCCGTCGGCCTTCAGGTCGGCCTGTGCATAGGTGATGCCGTATTCCCGCAGGGAGCATTTGCTTTCCCGGATGCCGATGACCTCCTCCAGCGTGTCGTAGGGAGAACCCACGGGACTCAGCAGCTCGTCACCGGGCAGGAGGTTGGCGGAGAGAGCCACTGCCAGAGCGTGGGTGCCGCAGGTGATCTGCGGACGCACCAGCGCAGCCTCGGTATGGAAGATGTCGGCATAGACACGCTCCAGATTGTCGCGGCCGTCATCGTTGTAACCGTAGCCGGTGGTGGCGGCAAAATGGGTGGCGTTGACACGGTTTTTCTGCATGGCGGAAAGCACCTTGGCCTGATTGTATTCTGCCACCGCGTCAATGCGCTCAAACCGCTCACGCAGAGAGCGGAGTACTTCTTCGCCATATTCGTAAACAGCGCGGCTGACGCCCAGCTGTGCATACATTCCGTTGATATCCATAATCTGTCCTTCTTTCCGTAGTTGTTGCACAAATGCGAATTATACCAACTTCGCTGCCTGTTCGCAAGGGGAAAGGCGGAAAAAGGGTGCAAATTGCGGATTTCTCTGCTATATTGATGGAAAGTGGTTTCATCCTTTGCAAGGAGGCCTGCGGCAATGTATATTCATACCCTCAACGATCATCTGCGCCGCCGGTTCGGGCGGAAGATCTATAAGCTCTCTCTTTCCTCCGGCTGTACCTGTCCCAACCGGGACAGCACACTGGACAGCCGCGGCTGTATATTCTGCGACGGTGCAGGCGCTTTTGCGGAAACAGGCAGTATCCCGGCGCAGCTGGCTGCCGCAAAAAAGCGGGTGGAGGCCAAAGTGGGGGCGGATGCCGGATATATTGCGTATTTCCAGTCCTTTACCAATACATACGCGCCTGCAGAGCGTCTGCGGCCACTGTTTTTGGAAGCGATAGAACCTGCGGACGTGGTGGCTCTGTCCGTTGCCACGCGGCCGGATTGCCTGCCGCCGGAAATTCTGGAGCTGCTCTCGGAGCTGTGCCGGGTCAAGCCGGTGTGGGTGGAACTGGGGCTGCAGACCATCCGGCCGGATACTGCCCAATGGATGCGCCGCGGATATGCGCTGTCTGTATTCGATGATGCGGTGCGGCAGCTGAAGGGGGGCGGCGCGGAAGTGGTCGCGCATCAGATCCTGGGACTGCCGGGCGAATCTTTGGAGGACATGGCTGCCACGGCGCGCTATATCGGACAGTGCGGCGCGGACGGCATCAAGTTCCATCTGCTGCATGTGCTGCGGGGGACGGATCTGGAGAAGGAATGGCGGGCGGGGCGGGTCATACCCATGGAATTGGATGCATATATTGCCGCTCTGGAGGCCTGTATCCGTCAGCTGCCGCGGGAAATGGTCATCCACCGCATGACGGGAGACGGCGCAAAGCGTGACTTGCTGGCGCCTCTTTGGAGCGGGGATAAGAAGCGGGTGCTCAATGCCATCAACGCAGCCTTTCTGCGGGATGGTCTGGAGCAGGGCAGCGGTCTTGGCTGAGCAAATAGGAACGTCCCCCGGCCATCGCCGGGGGACGTGATGTTTACAATGTCATCAGGCGTGCCATGTCCTCCGGCAGCGGCGCGGAGAGATCCAGCGTTTCGCCGGTGACGGGGTGCTTCAGATGCAGGGCGCAGGAATGGAGCGCCGCGCGGGGGATCAGTTCGATATCCTCTGTGCCGTACAGCCAGTCTCCGGCCAGCGGATGACCGATGGCGGACATATGCAGCCGCAGCTGATGGGTGCGTCCCGTCTGGGGCAGCAGCTTCAACAGGGAGAAGCGATCGGTTTTCTGCAGTACTTCGTATCGGCTCACGGAGGGCGCACCGTCTGGGCGGATGCAGCGGGCAATGGCAGAATCCTCCGCACGGCCGATGGGCAGGTCAATGACGCCGTTCTCCGGCTGGGGACAGCCGATGCAGATGCCCCGGTACTCCCGGTAGAATTCACCGCTGTGGAGGAGCTTGCGCAGCAGATTGTGGACATAGCCGCTTTTGGCAATGGTCATCAGGCCGGTGGTGCCCTTGTCCAGACGGTTCACCACATGGAATACGGAGGCCTTGCCCTTCTGGTAAGCCAGAGCACCGGCTACCGTGGGGGTTTCCGGCAGGAAGCTGGAGGCCAGCGCTACCATACCGGCGGGTTTATTCACCACCAGCAGGTATTCGTCCTCGTAGACGATCTCCAGCGGCCAGTCGCAGGGGATGATCTCGGTTTCCAGCGGCTTGCGGTCGCCGATCTCTGCTGTCAGCACATCGCCGGTGTGCAGGCGGACGGTGGCAAAGGCGCGCTGACCGTTGACCCGGATACCGGTTTCCGTGCGGGTCAGGCCGCCGATAGCGTGGGAGGAAAAGCCAAGGCGGTATTTCAGCACGGTCTTCACTTTTTTGCCGTCATCTTCCGGCGTGATGGTAATGGATATGGTCTGCATGGCGTTCCTCCTTCCGGGCGATATGTATCAGCATACCACAGAACCGGGAAAAAGCACAGAATTTTCGTGGAAAAGCTGTGCGGAATATGATATACTACCACAGAATATACATGACGGCGCTGTCCGCTGCGCGGATGGTGCGGCAGGAGGGTACTATGCTCTTATCGGCAGAACACATTTCCATCAATTTCGGCAGCCGTCAGCTGCTTTCCGATGTGGATCTCTATCTCAACGAGGGGGACAAGCTGGGTGTCATCGGCGTCAACGGCACGGGAAAGTCCACCTTGCTGAAGGTGCTGGCCGGCGTTCTGGAGCCGGACAGCGGCACGGTCAGCCGGGACCCCAATGTACAGGTGAGTCTGCTGTCCCAGAACCCGGATATGCAGGACGAGGCCACCGTGCTGGAGCAGGTCTTCCTCAGCTTCCCGGCAGAGTTCCGGGCGCTGAATGAATACGAGGCCCGTTCCATGCTCAACAAGCTGGGCATCACGGATGTGGAGCAGAAGGTAGGTACGCTGTCCGGCGGACAGCGCAAGCGGGTGGCGCTGGCGGCGGCATTGATCCATCCGTCGGACGTGCTGATCCTGGACGAGCCCACCAACCATCTGGATACGGAAATGGTCACATGGCTGGAAGAGCGTCTGCGGCGCTTCCGGGGCGGTTTGATCATGGTGACCCATGACCGGTATTTTCTGGAACGGGTGACAGACCATATCACGGAGGTTTCCCGCGGTAAGCTGTATCACTATGAGGGCAATTATTCCCGGTATCTGGAGCTGAAGACTGAGCGGGAGGAGATGGCGGAGGCGTCTGAGCGCAAGCGCCAGTCCATCCTGCGGGTGGAGCGTGAGTGGATCATGCGGGGCTGCCGCGCCCGCACCACCAAAAGCAAGGATCGTATCCGCCGCTATGAGGAACTGAAGGAGCAGGCGGCGCCTGAGACGGATGAAACCGTATCCATGGCGGCAGCATCCAGCCGTCTGGGGCGCAAGACCATTCAGCTGAACAACGTTTCCAAATCCTTCGGAGACAAGTGCGTGCTGAAGGATTTTTCCTATGGAATCCTGCGCACGGACCGCATCGGTATCGTGGGACATAACGGCGTGGGCAAATCCACGCTGCTGCACCTCATTGCCGGTGATCTGCAGCCGGATTCCGGCAGTTTGGAGATGGGCGCCACCGTGCGCATCGGTCACTTTTCGCAGGAGGGCAGGGAACTGGATCTCAATCAGCGGGTCTATGACTTCATCCATGAGATCGCCCATGAGTTGCATACGGAGGAAGGCGTCATCACTGCCAATGCCATGATGGAACGGTTCCTGTTTACCGGGGATCTGCAGTCACGGCCCATCGGGCGGCTTTCCGGCGGTGAGCGGCGGCGGCTGTATCTGCTGTCCATCCTGATGACGGCACCTAATATCCTGCTGCTGGACGAGCCTACCAACGATCTGGATGTGACCACGCTGGCCATCCTGGAGGATTATCTCCAGACCTTCTCCGGCCCCATTCTGACGGTATCCCATGACCGCTGGTTTTTGGACAAGCTGGCTACCTCCATCTTTGAGGTGCGGGACGGCGGCGAAATTTTCCACTGTGTGGGCAACTGGTCGGACTGGTCGGAGCTGCGGCAGGAGGAAGAGAAGGCAGAAGCCGCGCCTGCGGAAAAGCCGCGGACAGCGGCAGAGAAACCCCGTGAGAAGAAGCTGAAATTCACCTTCAAGGAACAGAAGGAATTTGAGACCATCGATGACGATATCGCTGCGCTGGAGGAAGAGATCGCCGCCTGTGAGGCGGAGATGTCCGCCTGCGGCAGCGACTATGTCCGGCTGCAGCAGCTGACGGAACGGCAGGAGGAGCTGAATCGTCAGCTGGAGGAGAAGACGGAGCGCTGGGTGTATCTCAACGAGCTGAAAGAGCGCATTGACGCGCAGGGATAAGTCGAAAAATGCTGAAAATATCCGGCATGACAAGCGATATTGCTTGTCATGCCGGATCGTTAATTATTCGGAGATTTTCGCCGTCCGCGGCGGGGGGCGGCGGCTTTTTCCGCGATGCGCCGCTGCTGCGCCAGATAATAGGCGTCGGCGTCGAAGGGGATCAGTGCAGTGTCACGCCGCAGATACAGAGGGTGATGGGGATGGCCGGATTTCAGCAGCGGTCCGGCGGTGAACCACTGGGCGTTTACCTGCTGGCCCAGCGCTACCAGCTCCTGCACGCAGTCGGGAAGATAGTCACGCTTTTCGATAATATTGCCCCACGCTGCCCAGACGGCAGGCTGCTGGGACAGGGAGAGCAGGTATGCAAAAGCCTTCTTGTTCTCTGCGTGGAGAGCAGGGTTCAGCTCCGGCTCCATATCGTCCGGACGGGTAGCGCGCTGGGCGTACACGTTGAACATCAAAAAGCTGTCATAGCCGTTGGCGTGGGCGATGCGTTCCACAGACTGCAGGGTGGGATCCAGCGCATCCGGAGCGGCGGTGGAGGGGTTGATGCCGATACAGATCAGCGGCTTTTGGCCGCGGGTACCCAGAATATAGCGGTACTCGGAGTATGTATTGGGTACATACAGCCACTTTGCAGTGTCGTAGTCGGGTGAGGGCAGCAGCGCGGACTCCAGAGCCGGTTCGAACAGCTCCAGTTCCATGGCTGCCGTGGTTCCGCTGGGGATATGCATAGGCGAACCTCCTGTGCGTTTTTTATCAGTCTATCACGGCGGGAGAAAAAACGCAACTTTTCCACGGATTCCGCGGCCGTGGCCTGTTTTTTGAACAAGGAATGTGCTACAATGCAGAATAAGAAACATCCACTGCCTGCTGTGGCGGAGAAAGAGAGGGCGCTGTATGCTGACCATCCTGATGGGACGGGCCAAAACGGGAAAATCAGACAGAGTTCTGCGGACGATTCGGGAATTGGGGGATCGCTCCCGTCAGATCCTGCTGGTGCCGGAGCATGCCTCTCACGCGGCGGAGATGGATCTTTGCTTTTGCTGCGGCGATACTGCCAGCCGCCATGCGGAGGTGCTGAGCTTCCATCGGCTGGCCACCCGCGTTCTCAGCCGGACAGGCGGTCTGGCCGATGTGATGCTGGATGCCGGCGGCAAGCTGCTGATCCTGCAGAGGGCCTTCAGCGAGATCGCGCCGGAGCTGAAGGTGTACCGCCGTCCCTCACGGAAGGCGGCGTTTCTGGAACAGATGATGGCGCTCTTTGACGAGCTTTGCAGCTACGACATCAGCCCGATTCAGCTGGCAGAGAAAGCGGCGGAAGTCGCCGGTGCCACAGCGGAAAAACTGGCGGATCTGAGCCTGCTGTATGCATATTACCGGGAGACCCTCGCTGCCGCCGGCTTTGATCCCCGTGACCGGATGACGAAGCTGTACGACAATCTGGAGGAGTCTGGCTATATCGACGGCAAGCATATCTTCATTGATGGCTTCACGTATTTCAATGCCGTGGAGCTGAAGGTGCTGTCCGTGCTGCTGCGCCGGGCGGCATCGGTGACGGTGACGCTGCTGGGACAGGCAGACGGCGGCCGCGAGGAGATCTTCGACGCGTCTTACAGAACGCGGGACGCACTGGTGCGTCTGGCGCAGGAGCATGGGATCCCTGCAGAGATCGTTTACACGACAGCAGGGGAGGCGCGCCACCCGCTGACCCATCTGGAACGCTGCTTCTTCGGCGGCGATGAGCCGTGGGAGGGCGATGCCTCCTGCATTCGCGTCCGGGAGGCACAGGACATCTTCTCCGAGACAGAGCAGGCTGCGGCGCAGATCCGCGGCATGGTGGCAGCCGGGGTGTGCCGTTATCGGGATATCGTGGTGGGCGCACGGAACATGGGGGATTATGAGTCTGTGATCGAGAGCGTCTTCGAGCGCTATGAGATCCCGATTTACATGAGCCGACGCAGCGATATTCTGGAAACGCCTGTCATGACCATGATCTTTGGCGCATTGGATGCGGTGAACGGCGGCTTTGAGTATGAGGATGTGTTTCGCTACCTGAAGACCGGCTTGGCGGGACTGACGGCGGATCAGTGCGATCGGCTGGAAAACTATGTGCTGGCATGGGATATCCATGGCAGCATGTGGCTGCGGGATGTGGACTGGACGGCCAATCCCGACGGCTACGGAGCGCCCTGGTCTGAGGGACGGACGGCTGCGCTGGCAAAGATCAACGAGCTGCGCAGGAAGGTTGCCGGGCCGCTGGGCACGTTGGCGGATGGATTGAAGGCGGCGGAAACTGCCGGAGGAAAGATCCGTGCGCTCTATGCGTTTTTGGAAGAACTGCGCCTGCAGGAACAGCTGGAAAAACAGAGAAAGCGGCTTGCAGAGCAGGGATGGCTGCAGCGTGCGGATGAGACCGCCCAGCTGTGGCAGGTTCTTTGCGGGGTACTGGATCAGTTCGTGGAGCTGCTGAATGATACGCCGCTGAGTACCGATGAGTTCCTGCGGCTTTTGCGGCAGGTGGTGACCCAGTACAGTGTGGGCACCATTCCGGTGTCGCTGGATCAGGTCACTGTCAGCGAGATCACCCGCAACGACCGGCATACGGCCCGGCACCTTGTCCTGCTGGGCGCCAACGACCATGTGATCCCGTCCACCGGCAGCGGCGGCGGTATCCTCAATGATGATGACCGGGATGCGCTGCTGGCGCTGGGGATACGTCTGGCGCCCCGTGGCATGGAGCTGCTGAGTATTGAGCTGCAGAATCTCTATGCCGCGCTGGCGCAGCCGACAGAAAGCCTGACGGTCAGCTATCCCGTGACAGATGTGGCCGGCGCGGAGCTGCGCCCTGCCTTTGTGGTGGAGCGGATCTGCCGCATGTTTCCCACTGCGGCGGTGGAGAAGGAGGATCCACGGCGGCCGTGGCGGCTTGCCGCGGAGGTGCCGGCGCTGGAGGCTGCCGGTGATGAGCCGGGTGGCGCACTGTGGCAGTGGTTTGCGGAAACCGGAAGGTACGAGCGGCAGCTGGCGGCCATGGAGCATGCGCATGGCATGGAACGCGGACAGCTGTCCAGACCGGCAGTGTCGGCGCTGTACGGCAGTCGGTTTTACATGTCCGCTTCCCGTGTGGAGCGGCTGAATTCCTGTCACTTTGCCTATTTCATGGAATACGGACTGAAAGCAAAGGAACGGCCCAAGGCCACCTTTGACGCGCCGCAGATCGGTACGTTCCTGCACTTCATTCTGGAGAATGTCACCCGTGAGGCCATGGCGCTGGGCGGCTATGCCGCTGTTTCCGATGAACAGCTGCGGGTACTGACGGAGAAATATGCCGACGAATACGCAAAGCTGGAATATCCCAATCTGCGGGATCGTACAGCGCGGTTCCGGTATCTCTTTGACCGGCTGCGGAACACAGCGTGGATGATCGTACAGGAAACGGCGGAGGAACTGCGCCATTCCGACTTTATCCCGCTGGAATTTGAGCTGGGGTTTGGTGGAAACGGGCCGCTGCCGGCGGTGACCATAACGGAACCGGACAGCGAGCTGCGGATCACCGGTAAGGTGGACCGTGTGGATGGCTGGCTGAAGGACGGAAAGCTGTATCTCCGGGTAGTGGACTACAAGACCGGAAAAAAGAGCTTCGATCTGGCAGAAGTCCGCATGGGGCTGGATCTGCAGATGCTGCTGTATCTCTTTACCATTGACCGGGACGGCGAGGCGCATTTCGGACATGAGATCGAGCCGGCGGGCGTGCTGTATCTGCCGGCCAGAGATCAGGTCATCGCCGCGGAGCGCAGCATTACCCCCGAACAGCTGGCATCTCTGCGGGAGAAGACGCTGCGGCGCAGCGGTTTGCTGCTGGAGGAGCGGGAAGTGCTGCAGGCCATGGAGCACGAGGCGCTCACTGCCCCCCAATACCTGCCGCTGCGGGTGAATAAGAATGGCGATATCAGCGGCGGCATCGCTTCCGCTGCACGGCTGGGCGCGCTGAGCCGGTATGTGGACCAGCTGCTCCATCAGATCGCCTGCGAGCTGCGGGACGGCAATATCGATGCGGATCCCTGCTGCCACAGCGAGGAAGACCGCTTCTGCCGCTTCTGCTCGTGGGCGTCGGCCTGCCACTTTGAGGAGGGGCATGGGCGCGACCGGCTGCGGTATATCACGCCCATCAAGGCGGAGGAGTTCTGGAATCAGATCGGAAAGGAGGACGCATGAGCGCATTACAGCTGACGCCTGCCCAACAGGCAGTGGTGGAAAACCGCGGCGGCGGTCTGCTGGTTTCGGCAGCCGCCGGTTCCGGCAAGACCAAGGTGCTGGTAGAGCGGCTTTTCCGGTATGTGACGGAAGAGAACTGTAATGTGGACGACTTCCTCATCATCACCTATACCAAGGCCGCGGCAGCAGAGCTGCGGAACAAGGTCGCGGAGGAGCTTTCTGCCCGGCTGGCGGAAAGACCCGGCGACATCCATCTGCGCCGCCAGCTGCTGCTGGTCTACCGGGCGGATATCCGCACGGTGGACGCCTTCTGCACCTCCTTGCTGCGGGAAAACACGCATCTTCTGTCAAAAGAGGAGGATCGCAGCAGTCTGTCGCCGGATTTCCGTGTGTTGGATGAAAATGAAGCACGGCTGATCCAGGAGAAGATCCTGGGCAGAACGCTGGAGCGCTTTTACGAGACTTTGGACGAGAACGGCGCGGAGTTGGCGGAGACGCTGGGCTTCGGCCGGGATGACCGTGCATTGGAAGCATTGGTGCTGGAGCTTTATCAGAAACTGCAGAGCCACGCCTGGCCGGATCGCTGGCTGGCGGAGAGCGCGGGTTTCTGGTCGGCGGTAGCTGGGGACGGCGTCTGCTTTGACGATACCTCCTATGCGGCACTGCTGCTGGAGGGCGTCCGGCGCAAAGCGGATCACTGGCAGCGGCTTCTGATATCCGCGGCGGAGGAGATGGCGGACTGTCCCGCTCTGCAGAAGGGCTACGCCGACCGGTTTCTGGCAGTGGCAGAGCAGCTGCGTCAGCTGGCGGAGATATCCGGCAGCTGCGGCTGGGATGCGGTGGCGGAACAGGCAGCGCATCTGGCTTTCCCCAAGCTGGGTGCGGTGAAGGATGCGGACGGCGGTGAACAGAAAGTCAGGGCGCAGAAGCTCTGGACAGGCTGCAAGAACGCCGTCAAGGCCATGTGCGGCGTATTGAATGTGTCCGCGGCGGAAGCGGTGGAGGATCTGGCGGCAGTGGCTCCGGCTATGCTGGCGCTGATCCGGCTTGCCGGCGACTTTGCCGACGACTACCGCAGGGAAAAGCTGCGGATCAATGCCATGGACTTCTCCGATCAGGAGCATCTGGCGCTGACGCTGCTGGTGGATGATAACGGCGAACCCACGGAGCTGGGCGCACAGGTGGCGGCTCGCTATGTGGAGATCCTCGTGGACGAATATCAGGATACCAACGAGGTGCAGAACGCCATCTTCCGGGCGGTTTCCCGGAATGGGAAGAACCTCTTTACGGTGGGCGATGTGAAGCAGAGCATTTACCGCTTCCGTCTGGCGGATCCGACCATCTTTCTGGAACGGTATCAGTCCTTCCTGCCGTATCAGGAGGCGGGAGAGGGGCAGCCGCGGAAGATCCTGCTCAGCAAAAATTTCCGCTCCCGCAGAGAGATCCTGGATGCCGCCAATTTTATCTTTGAGAACATTCTTTCCCGTGAAATGGGCGAGATCGACTACGGGGAAGAGGAGGCGCTGCATTTCGGCGCGGAATACTACCCACCGCGGAATGACTGCGATACGGAGTTCCATCTGATCTGCTGTCAGCGGAAGCAGGGAGACCGGGATCTGCCGGTAAAACGGTTGACGGCGGAATCCCGTTTTGTGGCAAAACGGATCCGTGAGCTTTTGGATGAGGGGTATCCTGTTACCGGGAAGGATGGGACCATGCGGTCCTGCCGTGCGGAGGACATCGTCATCCTTATGCGCGCGCCTGGCAGCCGCAGTGCTGCTTACGCCGCGGCACTGGCGGAGCAGGATGTGCCCTGCGCTGCGGAGGACAACGAGGATTTCTTTGCCGCCATGGAGGTTTCTACGGTGCTGTCCCTGCTGAAGATCATTGACAATCCCCGGCAGGATGTGCCCCTGATCGCGGTTCTGCGGTCACCGGTATTCGCGTTTTCGCCGGATCGTCTGGCGCAGATCCGCGGCAATACGCCGGAGGGGGATTTTTACACAGCGGTCAGGCGGGATGGCAACGGCGATACACAGGCGTTTCTGGAGACGCTGGCAGATCTGCGGCTGCTGGCCTGCGATGTGACGGTGTACCGTCTGCTGTGGCATCTTTACAACCGGCTGAATGTGCTGGGTGTATTTGGCGCCATGGAGGGCGGTCAGCGACGCAGAGAGAACCTGATCGCACTGGCGGAACAGGCAAAAAAATTGGAGGGCAGCGGCTGCAGAGGCTTGTTTGCTTTCATTCGCCGCATGACCGGTCTGCTGGAGACGGGACGCGCACCGCAGATCCGTGGCGCGGCAGATACCACCGGCGTCCGGATCATGAGCATCCATAAGTCCAAAGGTCTGGAGTTTCCCATTGTGATCCTGACGGATTTGGACCACTCATTTTCCAGACAGGACCTTACCACGCCGGTGCTGGTGCATCCCAAGCTGGGGCTTGGCCCCACCCGCGTGGAGTTGGCGCGGCGTATCCGCTATCCGACCCTTGCCCGCCGCGCGCTGGAGGCGGCGCTGCTGCGTGAGAACCGTGCCGAAGAGCAGCGGCTGCTGTATGTGGCCATGACCCGCCCAAAGGAGAAGCTGATCCTGGTGGACGCCATGTACGGCGCGGACAAACGTATCCAAAAGCTGGCGCCGCTGGCTGCCTGTCCGGCATGGCCGGAGGCGGTCAGTGAGGGTACCTGCTTTGCTGATTGGCTGCTGCTGCCGTTGCTGTGCCGTCCGGAGGCTGCGCCGCTGCGCACACTGGGAGAAATCGGCGTTGAGAGCCTGTATACCGGTGATACCAGTCCGTGGCAAGTATTTATCCATGACAGCGAAGATTATCGTGTTGTGCCTGTACGCAGGAAAGACGCGGCGGAAAAAGCGGTGGAAGAGGGCGCAGTGGACGCTGCGCTGCTGTCCTTCCGCTATCCCTACGCGAAGGAAACGGGACTGCCTGCCAAAGTCACCGCCACCCAGATGAAGGGCAGGGAGCTGGATCGTGAGGCGGCGGAGAATACTGTGCCTGCGCTGTGGCTGCGGCCGCTGTCCCAGCCGAAATTCCGGCAGGCAGGAGGGGAACTGACAGCTGCGGAAAAGGGAACTGCCACTCATCTGGTGCTGCAGTATCTGGATTTCCACAACCGGAATGCTGCCGGGCAGGTAGCAGCGCTGCGGGAGCGGCGGCTGCTGACGCAGGCGCAGGCTGCAGCTGTGGATGTTCCTGCATTGGAACGGCTGCTGCAGTCTCCTTTGGCGGAACGGCTGCGGGCTGCGGGCGAAGTGTTCCGGGAATATCCCTTCACTGTGCTGCTGAGTGCCGCTGTACTGGAGCCCACCGCCTGCGAAGGCGATGCTGTGCTTCTGCAGGGTGTGGTGGACTGCTTCTTTGCAGAGGAGGACGGCAGCCTGACGGTGGTGGACTTCAAGACCGACCGTGTATCCGGAGATGCGGTTGCCCGCCGTGCGGAGGAATACCGTGTCCAGCTGGAAACGTACAGCGCCGCACTGGAGCGAGTACTGGAGCGTCCTGTGGGCCGCAGAGTTCTGTATTTCCTGCATCCGGGAGAGACCGTGGAGCTTTGATTTGCGGTTTCCCGGATTTCCAATGGAGTATTTGTAAAAAAGTTGCTTTTTGAAGAAGAAAATGCTTGCATTTCGGAAAAATGTGTGCTAAAGTAAATGAGCCTTTGTAAAAGGACTATTATCAGAAAAGGGGTGAACAAGAGCAATGAAGGAAGGAATCCATCCCAATTATCAGCAGACTACTATTACTTGCGCCTGCG
>CAZQJD010000043.1:0-13379 GCA_964593575.1 uncultured Oscillibacter sp. | reverse complement strand
AGAAGGATTTCACGCCTGTCATCGAAAAAGCACTGGAGCTGGGCGGCTTTGCGGAAGACATGGCCTTTTCCGGCGTCAACGGCGGCGGCACGGTGCTGACCGGCTTTGCCAGAAATGCCGTGCTGGAGGCGGCAGGCGCCGTGGTGGAGGCGGTCAAGTCCGGTGCCATCCGTCACTTCTTCCTGGTGGGCGGCTGTGACGGCGCCAGACCCGGCAGAAACTATTACACGGAGCTTGTGAAGCAGGCCCCGGCAGACACTGTGGTGCTAACGCTGGCCTGCGGCAAGTACCGCTTCAACGATCTGGATCTGGGCACCATCGGCGGTCTGCCCCGGCTGATGGACATCGGCCAGTGCAACGACGCTTACTCGGCCATCCGCATTGCGTCGGCTCTGGCAGAGGCCTTTGGCTGCGGCGTCAATGACCTGCCCCTGAGCATGATCCTCAGCTGGTATGAGCAGAAGGCCGTCTGCATCCTGCTGACTCTGCTGCATCTGGGCATCCGGAACATTCGTCTGGGCCCCACGCTGCCGGCGTTCCTGTCGCCCAATGTGCTGAATTTCCTTGTGGAGCAGTATGGCATCGCGCCCATCACCACCCCGGAAGCGGATCTGAAAGCGATCCTCGGCTAATGTATACAGTGACCGCCCTTCGTCAGCATCGACGGAGGGCGGTTTGTCTGTGTGGCAACTGACGGCACACGAGGATCATCTTCGTGTGCCGTTATCGAAAAAGGTCTTTTTCAATGCGACTTCTGTTGGGAAAATGGAAGCGATCAAAACGATCACTTGAATTGTGCAAAGGATCAGGCCGGCGATCCCGATGACATTTTCGCTGCTGTGAAAGAACGGGAGCTGAATCAGAACAGATGGGAGCAGCATGATCCAGCCGATTTTCCACCAAAGGCGTCCGCAGTGGTCGTGGGCAAACTTCCAGGTGTCCATATTTTTCATGGAACGCCCTGTTCGATATCCATATATATTGTTGATCTTCTTTGGGCAATGCTTCCACATCATTCTCCCGCCTATGATCAGGATCACGGGGATCAACACATTACATGCAAGCATAAACCACCAAAACCACATATTGTCCCCCCCTATCGATCCGGATCGGTTTCTTCAAATTTATTTTAGCAGGCGGCGGTCCGTATTTCAACAAATCTGGAAGAAAAATCCTCCGTTGCTGAGGTCTGCCTGGCGGAGGGCGTTTCCCGTGAAGAATTGCTGGGCGTCGTGCGCCAGGATGTGGCGTTTGCCCTGGGTGTCAAGGCGCTGGTTCTGCTGCTGAGCGCTTTGGGCCGGACCGGCATGGGCGCTGCTGTGTTTACCGATGTGGGCGCGGCGCTGCTGACCATCCTGAACGCTACCCGTGCGCTGCGTGTAAAATGAGGAATATGTATCACAAAAGAGACGGCGCGCAAGCAGCGTCTCTTTTGTGTCCGGAGGGTTAGCGATGGTCGTCGTTCAGGAAGCCGTCATGGTCTAAATTTCGGCCGTTGCGGAGCATATCCTCATAGGTGGGCAGCCCGCTGGACGCGGGATCATTCCCCGCCGAACCGCTGCCGGAGGCAGAACTGCCGGGAGTGGAGCTGTCGGGTGTGGAGCCATCGGGAGTGGAGCTGCTGCCGAAGTCGTCAGTCACGGTGTCATCGGTGAAGTCATCCATGATGGAGTGGTTTCCGGAGCCGCTGTTGGGCTCGGTGATGCCGGAATTGCTGTCGTTGCCCGGATTGGTGTCGTTATTGGGATGGTTGGTGCTGCCGGTCTGGTTGTTCTGGCCGGCCTGCGTACTGGCTTCGCAGCCGCAGGAAGTCAGAGCGGCGATGGAAAGCACCGCCAGCGCCAGCACCAGAAAAACAGAAAGCCGTTTCAATGTGGTTGCCTCCTTTGGTGGAGTATTGGATTTGCGATACCCTGTGTTATTCTGTCCGATCCTGCAGAAAAACCCGGTGAATCTTTGCGAAATTTATTGCAAAAAAGTCTTGCATTTTCCAAGCGAGTATGCTATAAAAATAATAGTAATTGTTACTAATAAGGAAGAGAGGTGTCTATGCAAGGCTCAAAGCGGTTTTCTCACCAGAGGGAAGAGATCTATATGGCTCTGCGGGGAACGAAAACGCATCCCACTGCGGAGATGGTGTATACCTGGCTGAAGCCGTCCATGCCGAAGCTGAGTTTGGGAACGGTTTACCGGAACCTGCATCAGATGGCGGAAGAGGGGCGGATCATAGAGATCCCGGGCGCTGTGGTCCGGTTTGATGCCAATACGGCACCCCATACACATTTTTCCTGCTGTGAATGCGGCGGTGTTTCTGATTTGGATATGCCGTACGATTCGGAGCTGGACCAGATGGTGGAGCAGAACGGCTGCAGGGTACAGACCCACAGCCTGATGTTTTACGGCGTTTGTCCGGCCTGCATGGGACAGGAACAGGAATAAATAGTAGTATCATTACCATACTAAATATTGATTATGATTGAAATTGGAAAGGGGAAACATTATGGAACTGAAGGGAAGCAAGACTGAGGCCAATCTGTGGATCGCATTTGCCGGCGAATCTCAGGCACGCAACAAGTATACCTACTATGCCAGCAAGGCCAAGAAGGAAGGCTACGAGCAGATCGCAGCCATCTTCCAGGAGACTGCTGATAATGAGAAGGAGCACGCCAAGCTGTGGTTCAAGGCTCTGGGCGGCATTGGCGACACCATGGAGAATCTGGCAGCCGCCGCAGCCGGTGAGAATGAGGAATGGACCAAGATGTACGCCGAGATGGCCCGCACTGCTGAGGAAGAGGGCTTCCTGGCTCTGGCCGCTCAGTTTGAGGGCGTCGCCAAGATCGAGAAGACCCATGAGGAGAGATACCTCAAGCTGCTGGACAACCTGAAGAAGGGCGAGGTCTTCAAGAAGGGCGAGAAGGTCATGTGGTTCTGCCGCAACTGCGGCCACGTGGAGGTCGGTGAGGAAGCACCGGTGGTCTGCCCCGTGTGCGCACATCCCCAGGCCTATTTCCAGATCAAGGCCATGAACTATTGATTCTTAGCAGAATAGAATCGGGAGGATCGCTTTTGGCGATCCTCCCGAAATTTTTTTGTTATTCCGCTTCCTCGGCGTTGTCGTAGAGGAAGTGCAGTGCTTCCAGATAGCCCTGAATACCCTTGCCCTTGATGGTGGCCGCGCAGGCCTCCCGGATGTAGGAGATCTTGCGGAAATCCTCCCGGGTGTCCGGGTCGGAAATATGCACCTCCACGGTGGGGATGCCCACGGCCTTGACGGCGTCCAGCAGGGCGATGCTGGTGTGGGTGTAGGCGGCGGGGTTGATGATGATGCCGTCCACATCGTCCAGATAGGCCTGCTGCATGGCGCTGATAAGGTCGCCCTCGTGATTGGACTGGAAAAAGTCCACATCCACATTGAGCTTCTGCGCCTCTGCCTGCACCATGCTCACCAGATCCTGATAGGTGGCGTGGCCGTAGATCTCCGGCTGGCGGATGCCCAGCATATTCATATTGGGTCCGTTAAGAACCAGAATTTTCACAAAAATCCCTCCAAATCGTCTGCACGGTATCCTCCATGGCACCGTTGTTGTCAATGGCTGCGTCCCGGAAGCTCTCGTACATGGGACGGCGTTCCTCCCACATGGCGGTGAGCTTCGTGGTCTGGGACAGGGGGCGGCCCTCGGTGGGCAGCAGGTCAAGATCCCGCAGCAGGTGATAGATGCGTCCGTTCTGCCGCAGGGGGGCGTAGTTCCGCCGATCCTTCACCACGCCGCCGCCGGTGAGGATGATCTTGCCGGTGAGCTTGCCGGCTTCGGCGGTGACTTCCCGTTCCAGCGTCCGGAAAGCGGCCTCGCCCTGTCCGGCAAAGATATCCGGGATGGACATGCCTGCCTTCTGGGCGATCAGCGCGTCCAGATCCACGGCCTCCCGGCCGGTCAGCTCAGCCAGCCGTGCGCCTACAGAGGACTTGCCGCTGCCGGGCATACCGATGAGTACGATGTTGGTCATCTCCCGGCGCAGCTTGGCCAGAATGCGCTCGTTTTCCGAGCCGGGGATGGCGCGGGAGAAGAAATGCTCCTCCGCCGCCACCGCCTGCCGCACCAGCATGGGCAGACCGTCGGAGCAGGGGATGCCCAGCTCCTCTGCCTGCAGGATCAGCGCGGTGCGCCGGGGATTGTATACTACGTCCAGCGCGCCGCTGCAATTGGGGAAGCTCCGCAGATCCACCGGCGCTTCTCCCGTATGAGGGTACATGCCCACGGGAGTGGTGTTCACCACGATGTCGGCGTCGGCATGGCGGGAGAGGTTTTCGTAGTTGTCCTCACCGCTGCGGGAGATCACCACCACCTGCTGGGCGCCGCCGAGACGGGTCATGGTCTGGGCGGTGACGGAGGCGCCGCCGCTGCCCAAAACCACAATTTTCTTTCCCGCGAAGGAGATGCCGGCGCGCTCCGCCATCCAGACGAAGCCGGCGGCGTCGGTGTTGTAGCCGTACAGCCTGCCATCCCGGCATACAATGGTGTTGATGCTGCCGATGGCAAGTGCGGTGTCGTCGATGACATCGCAGAAATCCATGACGGCTTTCTTATAGGGGATGGTGACATTCAGACCGCCGATGTCAGGCCGGCGAAGGAATTCTTCCAGCTCCTCCGGTTCCAGCTCGATGAGGCGGTAGCTGTCACAGCCCAGCTCCCTGTGAATGGGTGCGGACCAGCTGTGGCCCAGCTTTCGACCCAGAAGGCCGTAAATCTTTTCTTCTGCCATGGCTTACACTTCCGCGTAGCTGCCCAGGAAGTTGAAGCTGGCGCAGCTGCGCTCCAGCTCCTCCAGCATGGCCAGAACGCTGGGATCGGCTACGGAGGCCTCCAGCTCCAGGAAGAAGATGAACTCGAAGTTCCGGCCGGTAACGGGGCAGGATTCCAGCTTGGTCATGTTGATGCCCAGAGCGGCCAGCTTGGAGAGAATGTCGTACAGAGCGCCGGGCTTATTGTCACAGGCAATGATCAGGCTGATGCGGTTGGAGCCTTCATAGATGACGGGATCCTTGGAAACGCAGATGAAGCGGGTATAGTTGTTGTCGCTGTCCTGAATGTCTGCGCTGACGGTATCCAGTCCGTACAGGGCGGCGCAGGGGTGGGAGGAGATGGCGGCGGCATGGCGGTTGCCGGACTCTGCCACCATCTTGGCGGCCATTGCGGTGTTGTCGCAGGGGATGACCCGGACGCCGTTGAGCTTGTTCAGGAACTTGCTGCACTGGCCGATGGCCTGCTGATGGGAGTAGATCTCCGTGATATCGCTCAGCTTCACGCCGGGCAGCGCCAGCAGCTCGTGGCGGATGCACAGGCGGGCGGCACGAACGATGGACAGGCGATGGTTCTGCAGCAGCTCATAGACGGCGCGGACAGAGCCGTTGGAGCTGTTTTCGATGGGCAGGATGCCGAACTTGCACAGGCCGGACTCCACTGCGGAAACCACGGCGTCAAAGGTCTTTACATAGACGATGTTGCCCCGGGGCAGGATGCGGTCACAGGCCACCTGAGAGTTGGCGCCCTCCACGCCCTGGCAGGCCACAAGACCGGTCTGGGGGAAGATGGCGCTGCCGGCTGCACGGGCGGTCTTCACCTGCGCGGCCACCTTGGTGGGGGCGGAGATCAGCTCCGCCTGCCGGGAGCGTGCCAGTTCAAACAGGGGGGAATAGAGGTGATAGGCGTAGCGTTCCTTATCGCCTGCGGCCTCGGTGACCTTGGCCAGCACGGCACGCTCCCGCTCCTTGTTGAGTATGGGGAGGTTGTTGGCCTGCTTATAGGCGGCCACTTCCTCGGCCAGGCTCATGCGCTCCAGAAACAGCTTCAGAAGCTGGTCGTCCACTGCATCGATTTTTACACGGATTTCACTCAGATCCATTATATTTTCCTCCTGATCGGTCAAAGTTGATTTTCTTCCAAAAGCATATCCAGCGCCACGATGGCGGCCACGGCCTCCACCACAGGCACCGCCCGGTGGGTAACGCAGGGATCGTGACGGCCCCGGATCACCAGCTCCGCCGGCTCCATCCGTGAAAGGCTGACGGTCTGCTGGGGCAGGGAAATGGAGGGGGTGGGCTTGAAGGCCACCCGCATGGTGACGGGCATTCCGTTGGTGATGCCTCCCAGAATGCCGCCGGCATGGTTGGTGGCGGTGACGATGTTGCCGTTGTCCAGAACGAAGGGGTCGTTGTTTTCCGAGCCGTGGCGCTGCACCACGTCGAAGCCTGCGCCGAAATCCACGCCCTTCACGGCGGGGATGCCGAACAGAGCGGCGGCCAGACGGTTTTCCACACCGGCAAACATGGGGCCTCCCAGACCGGCGGGCAGACCGGTGACGGCGCATTCCACGCAGCCGCCTACGCTGTCGCCCTGGGAACGGGCCTCGGCGATGATGCCCTTCATGCGGGTGCCGGCGTCATCGTCCAGCACGGGGAATTCCTTGCCGGCCACAGCTGCGAACAGCTCCGGCGCGGGATGGAGAGGGAAGCGTTCCTCGCTGACAGGGCCGATGGCCAGAATATGGGCGCCCACATGGATGCCGCGGCGGGCGAGGATCTGTTTTGCGATGCCGCCGGCAATGCACAGCGGCGCCGTCAGGCGGCCGGAGAAGTGTCCGCCGCCCCGCATGTCCGCCTGCCCCTTCCACTTGACCCATGCGGTGTAGTCTGCGTGGGCGGGGCGGGGTTTATCTGCCAGCTCCGCGTAGTCGGAGGAATGGTGGTCGCTGTTTTCGATCATGGCGCACAGGGGACTGCCGCAGGTGATGCCGTCCGCAAGGCCGGAGAGGAATACGGGGCGATCCGCTTCCTTCCGGGCGGTGGACTGGGCGTTGCGGCCCGGCGCCCGGCGGTCCATAAACCGCTGCAGTTCATCGAGGTCCACCGCTTCTCCTGCAGGCAGGCTGTGTACGGTGACGCCGATGGCTTTCCCGTGGGACTGGCCGAAGACGCCCACCCGCAGGATATTTCCGAATTCAGAGGACATACATATTCCCTCCCAACCGTTGGTATTCCTCCCAGAAGCTGGGGTAGGATTTTTGAATGGCCTGCGCTCCCAGAATGGTTACCGGGGACCGGCAGGCGGTGGCGGCGATGGCTGCCGCCATGACGATGCGGTGGTCGTTGGCACCGTCCACCGTGCCGCCGGTGAGCTTGGAAACGCCCTGCACGATGAGCCCGTCGGGGAGCTCCTCGGATTTTCCGCCCAGTGCCGTCAGCAGCTGGTGGACGGTGGCAAGGCGGTCGCTTTCCTTGATGCGCAGCCGCGCGGCGTTGACAAACCGGGTGGCGCCGCTGCGTACCGCCGCCATCACGGCCAGCGGCGGCAGCAGGTCGGGACAGCCGGAGAGGTCGATCTCCGTGTCACCGGGGCGCGCCAGCTTCCAGTACAGCTCGGACACCACCATGTCGCCCTGAGAGGAGCGGAGATTCAGACCCTGAATGTCCAGCTGATTGTCCAGAAAATTGGCGGCGTACCAGAACCCGGCCTGCGACCAGTCGGCTTCCACCGTGGTATCGAAAGCGCGGTAAGCTGCGGGGGTCACATGGAAGGTGTGCCGGTCGTCGGAAACGGTGACGGAAACACCGGCGTTTTCCATGGCGTCGATGGTCATGTAAATGTAATCGGCGGATTCCAGCACCGTGGTGCTGACGATGGAGGAGGGAGCGTCCAGCAGGCTCAGGGCCAGCAGCAGTCCTGTGAAGAACTGGCTGGACACGTTGCCAGGCAGGCGGTACTCGCCCGACGTCAGCTTGCCGCGGACGGTGAGAACGCCGTCGATCTGCTGATGGAAGATGTCCTTCTCGTCAAAGAGATCGAAGTAGGGCTTCTGGGGCCGCTCCATGAGCCGCCCCCGTCCGGTGAACACGCCGCCGCCGGCCACCGCCAGCGCGATGGGGATGAGAAAACGGAGGGTGGAGCCGGACTCGCCGCAGTCAAAGTGGGGCAGCGGCTCCTGCGTGTCCACCGGCTTTCCGATGCCGTGGACGCGGATGCCGCCCGATCCTGTCTGCTCCCACCGGGCGCCCAGCGCCTCCATGCAGCGGAGGGTGGCCTCAATGTCCTGCGAAAAGGCCACGTTCCCGATGGTGCTGACGCCGCTGCCCAGCGCGGCGGTGATGATGAGCCGGTGCGCCATGGATTTGCTGGGAGGCGGGGAGATGACGCCGCTGAGGGCGGAGGGGGTGATTCTTACGTCCATTTTATGCCTCCAGTCCGGCGGCGAAGATGGCCTCCAGGTCACTGACGGCTACCTTCCGCATCACGCAGCGGCCAATGGCCTCCGGTACCACAATGGAGATGTGGCTGCCCCGGCGCTTTTTGTCGGAGGCGGCGGCCTTTGCCAGCTGTGCTGCGGAAAAGTCGGTGGCGGTGGGCAGGTCATACTGCCGCAGCACCTCCGCGATCTCCACGGAGCAGGGCTCCTGACACCAGCCCAGCGTTTCCGCGGCCTTGGCCATGACCACCATGCCGATGGCGACGGCGTGGCCGTGGGAGATGGTGAAGTCGGCACATTTCTCAATGGCGTGGCCCACGGTGTGGCCCAGATTCAAAGTGCGGCGGATGCCGTTGTCCAGCGGGTCTGCCTCCACCACGCGGCCCTTGAAGGCGATGCAGCGGGCAATGATGTCCTGAGGCTTTTCCCGCAGCGCACCGGCGGCAATGTCGTCAAACAGCTCCCGGCTGCACAGAACACCGGTCTTGATGGCTTCGGCGGCGCCGTCGGCAAAGGTGTGAGGCGTCAGAGTGGCAAGACAGTCCGTGTCGCACAGAACGGCAGCAGGCTGCAGGAACACGCCGGCCAGGTTTTTGCCGGCCTTCAGGTCGATGGCGGTCTTGCCGCCCACGGAGGAATCCACGGCGGAAAGCAGGGTGGTGGGCAGCTGTACATAGCGGATGCCCCGCAGGTAACAGCCAGCGGCAAAGCCGGACATGTCGCCGCAGACACCGCCGCCCAGCGCCACCACGCAGTCGGAGCGGGTGAGCTGCTGCTCTGCAAGGGTTTCCAGAATTTCCGACAGGGTGATGAGGTTTTTATGCTCCTCGCCTGCGGGATAGATGCAGGTGCTGACGGTGAAGCCGGCGCCGCGCAGGCTCTCCGTCACAGTGTCCAGATACAGGGGAGCCACGGTGCTGTCGGCGATGACGGCGGCATGGCACCGCCCCAGAACGCCCGCCAGCTGCTCACCGCACCGGCGCAGCAGGCCGGAGCCTACGGTGACATCATAGGCGGGATCGGTGTTGACATGAATGATTTGAACGGAGTCAGGCATAGACGTTGCTCCTTAGAATAGTAGAATCGTTGGTTAGTTGCCGCCTGCCGTGGCCTTCTTTTCCCGACCGTCCTTCAGCAATGCCCGGAGAGTCTCGGCGTCCCGGATTTCCAGAGCCGCCCGGTATTCCTCCAGATGGCGGATCAGGGTCTCCAGCTCGCCGGTGAGGAAGTCGGCGTCTGCCAGAAACAGCTCCGTCCACATATCCTCGTCCAGACGGGCTACGCGGGTCATATCCCGGAAGCTGCCGGCGGAGAAGCCCCGGCGGCGCTGGGCCTCCGGCGACTTGACGTAGGCGCTGGAGGCGATGTGGGCCAGCTGGGAGGTGAAGGAGATGATGCGGTCATGCTCCTCAGGGGTGGAGAAGGTGAGGGTGCCGAAGCCAATGTCCGTGAAGAAGGTCTTCAGGGATTCCAGCAGCAGCATATCGGAGCGGTCGTCCGGCGTCAGGATCATGGATGCGCCCACAAAGAGATCATCGGTGGCTGCGGTGAAGCCCCAGCGTTCCCGGCCTGCCATGGGATGGCCGCCGATGTAGGAAAAGCCGTGCTCCCTGGCGATGGGGGCGATGGCCTCCACCACCTTCCGCTTAACGCCGCACATATCTACCAGAATGGCGGTGGGAGCGATCTGCGCGGCATGCTCTGTCACCCAGTCGATGGCGGCCTGAGGCCGGATGGCCACCAGGATCAGGTCGCACTGGGGGAGGTTTTCGTCTGTCAGCGGTGCGTCGATGGCACCGCACATCCGGGCCATCATCATGCTTTCCTGATTCAGATCAATGCCCCAGACGGTGTGGGCGGTGCGGGTCTTGGTGCTCTTGGCCAGAGAACCGCCGATGAGGCCGAGGCCTACGATACCAACATTCATGGTCAGCCCGCCTTTCCTGTCAGCCGTTGATGGTATGGATGCATTCGTGGAGCTTCAGCAGCTTCTGTGCCAGTGCGTCGAAGGCTTCGGGACGCAGGGACTGAGGACCGTCGCACAGAGCCTTGGCGGGGTCGTTGTGGACCTCGATCTGCAGACCGTCGGCTCCGGTGGCAACGGCGCCCATGGCCATGGGATCCACCAGCCAGTTCTTGCCTCCGGCGTGGCTGGGGTCGATGATGATGGGCAGGTGGGTCAGACGCTTCATAACGGGGATGGCCTGCAGATCCAGCGTGTTGCGGGTGAAATGCTCAAAGGTGCGGATGCCGCGCTCGCAGAGGATGACATTCTCGTTGCCGCCGGCCATGACATACTCGGCGCTCATCAGCCACTCCTCATAGGTGGCGGACATGCCGCGCTTGATCATGACGGGCTTTTCCTGACGGCCCACGGCCTTCAGCAGGTCGAAGTTCTGCATATTGCGGGCGCCGATCTGGATGACGTCCACATCCTTGAACAGCGGCAGCTGGCTCAGATCCATCAGCTCGGTGACGATGGGCAGGCCGGTCTCCTCCTTGGCGGCCTTCAGATACGCAAGGCCGGTGGCGCCCAGACCCTGGAAGGAGTAGGGAGAGGTGCGGGGCTTGAATGCGCCGCCGCGCAGCATGGTGGCGCCGCTGGCCTTCACGGCCTTGGCGATGGCCACTACCTGCTCCTCGGATTCCACGGAACAGGGGCCTGCCATGATGGTCAGGGTGCCGCCGCCGATCTGGGTGTTGCCCACCTTGACCACGGTATCCTCAGGGTGGAACTTGCGGTTGGCGTTTTTATAAGGCTCCTGCACGCGCTTGACATCCTCCACGATGTCCAGTGCGGCAATGAGATCAATATCCAGTGCGGAGGTATCGCCCACCAGACCCAGAATGGTATGTGCCTCGCCCAGACTGGTGTGGATGGTGATGCCCTTATCCTGCAGCCATGCGATGAGACTGTCCAGCTGCTCACGGTTGGGATTCTGCTTCAATACGACGATCATACAAATTTCCTCCTTATAAAAATGCAAAAGACCCACAGCCGGTTTGGCTGTGGGTCGTCAGACTACGGATATCTGTGACAACTCCTGATTCAAGCGCGTGCGCTTTCAGCCAAACCGAAATAAGCCTTACCATAAAAGTAGGTAAAGCTAAAATAGCGGTATGCAGCTGCACGGACGCTATGGATCATGATGGATCTCCTATCAAAGTATTTTCCTTAGGATAGCACACATTAGCGAAAAAAAGAACTGGTATTTTTCACAAACGGAAACAGCTGATTTTGGCAAAAATCAGCAAAAAATCAGGTCAACGATTACCTGACGCAGCAGGCTGCGGCAGAAGAGAGGACACCAGCAGGGAGGTGGCGTCCAGAATATAGTCGATGTCCCGCTGGAGGAAGGATGCAGCGGAAAGATATTGCCGGTGCAGCTGCTCCAGCGCGGAGGTGAGATCCTGCGGGACGGAAGGGCGGCGGCAGCAGCACTGATGCTCCATACGGGCGGCCAGCTGATGGCGCAGCTGCGCCTCGTAGCAGCGGTGAGCCTGCAGGGATTCCGTGTAGGTCTCGTTGTGGGGGAAGGTAAAGGCGTCCGCCAGATAGTGGGTCAGCTTGCCCAACGTGTAATACTGCCAGATGTTCCAGTGGTCTTTCTTCTGCAGCCGGCGGATGCGGCGGCAGACATAGCGCCGGGAGTTGGAAAAATTATGGCCCATCAGCGGCGTGCCCCGGCGCCAGCCCTTCAGATAGGACAGGGGATTGCAGTCCGGCTGAAAGGAACCGAAGAGAAAGGCGAGGGCAAAGCGCCGTTTATCAAAACCGGCAGTCCGCTCCATGAGGGTGCGGGCCAGCAGGGTGTGACTTCGTTTCTGCATGATGATGCCTCCTGATGAGAATTCAAAAACATCGTCACTGTATCACGGTCTCAGGGGCGAAATCAATGGAAATTCCCGGAAATTCTGTGCCGGGAGGCGGGGGAAAGACATTGACAATCCCTTTACAGTCAAGTAGAATACACGGATAGCGTGTATGGAAACGGAGGGAGTCCATTGAAAATTCTGCTTGAGTTGGCGATTATTTTCGGTATTTGCCTGATCAGCGAGATCATTTCTGCCATTCTGCCTTTTGCTATGCCTGCCAGCATCATTGGCATGCTGCTCCTGCTGGTGCTGCTGATCCTGAAAATTGTAAAAAAAGAACACATCCAGTCTGTGACGGATTTCCTGACCGCCAATCTGCCGTTCTTTTTTGTGCCTGCCGTGGTGGGCCTGATCAATTATCTGGATATTCTCAGCGCCAACGCGGTGAAGATCATTCTGGTGGTCTTTGTGTCCATGGCGGCCACCTTTGCCGCTACCATGTGGGCGGTGCGGCTGACCGTCTGGCTGATGGAGAGGGGGAAGAAGGAA
Organism: uncultured Oscillibacter sp.; assembly: GCA_964593575.1. Lineage (GTDB taxonomy): Bacteria > Bacillota > Clostridia > Oscillospirales > Oscillospiraceae > Oscillibacter. The sequence goes on along the minus strand of CAZQJD010000043.1, from coordinate 776 downwards.
TGAATGAAGTTCTGAATACGGCGGCCTTTGGCCTGAGCCTTTCTGCGGCAGCCTACTGTCTGGGTCTTGCTATCCAGAAAAAAACCAAGATCGTGATCTTCAACGGCCTTGTGGTTGCCAGCGTGCTGATCATTCTGATCCTGCTGGCCTTTGACATCCCCTATGAGGCTTACAATGTGGGCGGCAGCGTGATCTCTGCCTTCCTGACTCCGCTGACGGTGGTGCTGGCGGTTTCCATTTATGAGAATCTGGCGCTGCTGAAAAAGCGGCTGGTCCCGGTGCTGGTGGGCTGCGTGGCAGGTGCGGTGGCGGCAACGGTCAGCGGCTATGTGCTCTGCCGCCTGCTGGGGATGGACGATGTGATGACCATGTCCCTGCTGCCCAAGTCCGTGACCACGCCGGTGGCGCTGTCTATCAGCGCATCCAAGGGCGGACTGACCTCTATTACTGCGGCGGCAGTGATCCTCACCGGTATCGGCGGCAATATGGTGGCTCCCATCCTGTGTAAGATCTTCCGCCCCAAGGGGCCCGCGGAGACCGGCCTTGCCATCGGCGCCTGCAGCCATGCGGTGGGGACGGCCCGGGCCATGGAAATGGGTAAGGAGACCGGCGCCATGAGCAGCCTTGCCATGGGTCTGTGCGCCGTCGTGACCTCCATCATTGTCCTGTTTATTTAATATGATGTAAAGAGAAACCCGGATCGGCTGATCCGGGTTTCGTCTGTTGGTATGACGGGCATGTCCCGAAGCTTGGGTGGAAGTCCCAAGGGGCGTAGT
>CAZQJD010000042.1:0-13727 GCA_964593575.1 uncultured Oscillibacter sp. | reverse complement strand
GGGTGTGCTGACGGCGGTGTGGCTGGCACGGTTTTGCCCGGAGTCGCTGTACCGCATGGTGAAGCCGGCGGTGGAGCTGCTGTCGGGGATCCCTTCCATCGTCTATGGTTTTTTCGGATTGATGGTCATGGTGCCTCTGGTGCGCCGACTGCTGGGAGGCAGCGGAAAGAGTATCCTGACGGCGTCGCTGCTGTTGGGCGTTATGATCCTGCCCAGTATCATCAGCGTGGCGGAAAACGCGCTGCGGGCGGTGCCGGGGAACTACTACGAGGGCGCTCTGGCTCTGGGAGCTACCCATGAGCGGGCGGTATTCACAGTGGTGCTGCCTGCCGCCCGTTCCGGCATTCTGGCGGGGATCGTGCTGGGCTTGGGCCGCGCCGTGGGAGAAGCTACGGCGGTGGCCATGGTGGCCGGCAATCAGACTGCCATGCCCTACAGTCTTCTGCGGGGCGTCCGTACCCTGACCACCAATATCATCATGGAGATGGGGTATGCGGAAGGTCTGCACCGTCAGGCATTGTTTGCCACCGGCGCGGTGCTGTTTCTTCTGATCCTGCTGATCAACTTCTGGGCCGGGCGGATGAAGGAAGGGGAGAAGGTGTGAGCGGGGGGATCAGACGTCATATCGGCTCCGCCTTGCTGCGGCTGCTGGTATGGAGCGCGGCGGCGGTAACACTGGCGGTTCTGGCGGTGCTGGTGGCGTATATCCTCTGGAAGGGAGTGCCGAACCTGAAGCCGGAGCTGTTTGCTTGGGAATACTCCTCTGAGAATGCCTCCATGATGCCTGCGCTGGTGAACACATTGCTTCTCACCGCGGCGGTGCTGGTGCTGGCGGTGCCTTTGAGCGTCGGCGCGGCGGTGTACCTGGTGGAATATGCTCGGCGGGGCAGCCGCCTGGTGCATATCATCCGGCTGGCCGCCGAGACGCTGGCAGGGATCCCGTCCATCGTCTACGGTTTGTTTGGCTATCTGCTCTTCAGCAGGACGCTGGGAGTGGGCTACTCCATGACAGCGGGGATCCTGACTGTCAGCGTCATGGTGCTTCCTACGATCCTCCGCACTACGGAAGAAGCACTGCTGGCAGTGCCGGACGCGTACCGTGAGGGCAGCCTTGGACTGGGCGCCGGACGGCTGCGGACGGTGTGGTGTGTCGTGCTGCCTTCCGCTGTGCCGGGGATCGCTGCCGGTGTGATCGTGGCTGTGGGCCGCATTGTGGGAGAAACAGCGGCGCTGATTTTTACCGCGGGAACGGCGGCACAGCTGGCGGGACTGACCTCATCGGGGCGGACACTGGCGGTGCACATATACGCGCTCTGGAACGAAGGACTGCATATGGAGGCGGCCTATGCCGCCGGGGTGGTGCTTCTGGTGCTGGTGGTGGGCATCAATGTCGCGGCGGGAGCCATTTTTCGGCGGTATTCCGGCAGGAAAGGATAACGGATGAACAAGATGACTGTGAGGGATCTGAACCTCTTTTATGGAGAATTTCAGGCTCTGAAGCAAATCAGCATGGGCCTGCCGGACAGAGAGATCACTGCGCTGATCGGGCCTTCCGGCTGCGGAAAATCCACACTGCTGCGGACGCTGAACCGCATGAACGATTTGGTGGCATCCTGCCGGATCACCGGTCAGGTGCGGCTGGACGGAGAAGATATTTATGGAGACATGGATATCAGTACGCTGCGGCGGCGGGTGGGCATGGTGTTCCAAAAGCCGAACCCCTTTCCCATGAGCATATACGATAATGTGGCCTATGGTCCCAGAACCCATGGCCTGCGGAATCGCCAGCGGCTGGATGAGGTCGTGGAAGGATCCTTGCGTGCCGCTGCCCTCTGGGATGAGGCGAAGGACCGACTGCGGGAAAACGCGATGGGTATGTCCGGCGGTCAGCAGCAGCGGCTGTGCATTGCCAGAGCACTGGCGGTGGAGCCGGAGGTGCTGCTGATGGATGAGCCCACCAGTGCGCTGGACCCAATTTCCACCGCCCGCATTGAAGACCTTGCATTGGAACTGAAAAAGCGGTATACTATTGTCATCGTGACGCACAATATGCAGCAGGCGGCCCGCATTTCAGACCGGACGGCATTTTTTCTGTTGGGTGAGCTGGTGGAATTCGGAGAAACAGAGCGTGTTTTCTCGGTGCCCGGAGACCCACGGACAGAAGATTACATTACCGGGAGGTTTGGCTGATGCGGGAACGGTATCACCAGCAGCTGGAGCGGCTGCACATGGAGCTGGTCCAGATGGGCGCTCTTTGCGAGGAGGTCATTGCCGCTGCTGCAGAGGCCCTGCGGGAATGCTCACAGGAAACGGCGATGAGAGTGCGGCATATTGAGGAGGCCATCGACCGGAAAGAACGGGATGTGGAAAACCTGTGCCTGAAGCTGCTGCTCCAGCAGCAGCCGGTGGCCCGGGATCTGCGGCAGATCTCGGCGGCGTTGAAGCTGATTTCCGATCTGGAACGCATCGGCGATCAGGCGGCAGACATAGCGGAGCTCACACCCTTTTTGACGGAGAGCCGGCAGCAGGAACTGGAGCTGGTGCGTGATATGGCCCGGACGGCCTGCCGGATGGTGGCGGAAAGCGTGGAGTCCTTTGTAGAACAGGATCTGGAACTGGCACACGCAGTCTGCGCTGAGGACGATGAGATGGACGCGCTGTTTGCGCAGGTAAAAAACGACATCGTAAGGCTGCTGCACGAGGACGGGGCGCAGGGTGAAGTGGCTCTGGATCTGCTGATGATCGCCAAATACTTCGAGCGCATCGGAGATCATGCCACCAATGTGGCGGAATGGGTGGAATATGCCGTTACCGGCGTACACCCGCAGTTAAATTGAACAGGATAACCAGGCAGCCATCAGGCTGCCGATACATAAAGGAGGTACCAAATGCTGACATATCAGGAAGTAAAACACTCACAGGAGATTCGTACTTATATCCAGCGCGCGGATGAGTCTCTGGGCGCCCTGGGCTATACGGAACACAGCTTTGCCCATGTGGGCCGTGTAGCGGAGATGGCGGGCTATATACTGGAGACCATGGGTTACACGCCCCGGGAGGTAGAGCTGGTGAAGATCGCCGGCTGGCTCCATGATATCGGCAATCTCATCAACCGTGTGGACCATTCCCAGTCCGGCGCCATCATGGCCTTCCGTATTCTGGACCATATGAACTGTGATCCGGCGGATGTTGCCACCATTGTCACTGCCATCGGCAATCATGACGAGGGCACCGGTGTGCCGGTGAATGCCGTGGCCGCGGCGCTGATCCTGGCGGACAAGTCCGATGTGCGCCGCAGCCGTGTGCGCACAAAGAATACCATGGATTTTGATATCCATGACCGGGTGAACTACTCCGTCAGTGAGTCCCGGCTGGTCATCTCGCCGGAGCGGGACAGCATCCTGCTGGAGCTGACCATCGATACGGAATTCAGCTCCGTGATGGACTACTTCGAGATCTTCACCAAGCGAATGGTCATGTGCCGCAAGGCGGCGGAGAAGCTGGGGCTGCGCTTCCGGCTGCAGATCAACGACCAGCTGCTGCTGTGATATCATGAAAAGCGCGCCGTGTTCACTGCGAACACGGCGCGCTTTTTGACGCTTTATGCGGGGAAGATCAGCTTGGTGATCCCGTACAGCACGGAGGGGCAGAGCAGGCAGCCGAAGCCGGAGTAGAAGGTGGCTACCATAGTTCCATAGGGCACAAGCGCGGGATCTGTTGCTGCTAGACCGGTGGAGACGCCGCTGGTGGAACCCACCAGTCCGCCATAGATCATGGCCATTTTGGGCGTTGTAACACCCACATGCTTGGCGATAAACGGTGTCAGGATCATGATGAAAACGGTTTTGATGAGACCGGTCGCCACGGAAAGGGCAATAACGGTGGATTCCGCGCCCAGCGTCTGTCCGGTGACCGGACCCACCACGAAGGTGACTGCGCCGGCGGCGATGGTGGCGATGCTGACAGAGTCACGGTAGCCGAATGCAAAGGCAACGATGGCGCCCATGGTGTAAGAGGATGCGATGCCTACAAACAGTGAAACAAAGCCGGCGGCGCCGCACTTTTTGATCTCAGAGAGCTTGGCCCCATAGGAAGCGGCGATGATGGTGAAGTTTCGGAGAGTAGAGCCGCCCAACAGGCTGAGGCCGCCGAAGACGGCGATATCGGCCAGACCCTTTTCCCCGCCGGTAATGGCGCCGCCGATATACGCGGCGAACAGACCCAGGAAAATGGCGATGGCGGAGGAGTGGATGCGTCCGCGGGTGAGCTTTTCCGAAATGATGTTGGAGATCAGTACAACAATGCCTGCAAACAGGAAGGCGGCCACCAGACCGTTCTTGGTCAGTACGCTGGCCAGATGGGTAAGTAACTGGTTCATTTGACGCCCTCCTGCTTTTTCTGATCGAGCTTATGCAGCACAAAGAGCATGAAATAAGAGAACCCTACCGCAGCGGCACCGGCCACGATGGCGATGATGCTGCTGGACAGCATATGGAACACATTCTGCGTCGCAGTCATGGCGATGACCACAGGGATGAACATCGCCTTCCAGAACTGGATGCCCTGCACAAAGGCGGGCTTTTGTGTAAAAGTGAATTTTTTAGAGTTGGTCATGAAGATCAGAAGCAGCATGGCGAAGCCAACGCCGCCGATCTCCGTGCCGGCGCCGATGAGATCACCGAACACTGTGCCGATCAGTGTTCCCAAGAGCATACAGGCGGACAGAGCCGCAACACCGTAGATCATACCTGTTTTGCTGTCGGTTCTTTATGGCCAAAAATGCCGACAACAATTCTCCCTTCTTGATTTTTGACTTATGATAGTATAAAATCACTGTACTGTACATAATCGGATATATTACAATAGAATAACTTTTATCATATAGTAAATGAATGGCTGGAGGGAGGAACTATGCATGGAGCTGCTGCAGCTGAGGTATTTCTGTGATGCGGCGGAAACAGAGAATTTTTCCCGCACGGCGCAGAGGCATCAGGTCCCGCCGTCGGACGTTTCTCAGAGCATCAAGCGGCTGGAAACGGAGCTTTCCGTGAAATTGTTTGACAGAACTGCCAACCGGATCGTTCTCAATGCCCGCGGGAAGGCATTTTATCAAAAAGTGAAGCAGGCCTTGCTGTTGTTGGAGGATGCCAGGGCGGAGGCGGCTGACCATGAGGATATTGGGGAGCTGCGCCTTTCCATCCAGACAAACCGCCGGATCGTGATGCAGACGGTACGAAGCTTTCGACAGCTGCATCCCAAGGTGGATGTGCTGACAACCCATCAGCTTCATTCTGATCCCGGGGATTTTCACCTGATCATTGGTGACGAAGGGCTGGCAGAGAGTGGCTTCCGGCGCAGGAAGCTTCTTTCTGAAGACATTTATCTGGCAATGTCCCGGAGCAATCCGCTGGCTGCGGAAGAAGGGATCGATGCGGAGGCTTTGTCTGCGGAGCCGTTTATCAGTCTGGGACCGGGCAACAGTATGCATCACATTACACTGGCTGCTTGCCGGCGGTGGGGATTTAAGCCCCACATTGCCATTCAAAGTGACGATCCGTTTTACATCCGCAAATGCGTGGAGCTGGATCTGGGCGTGGCGGTCATCCCGTCTGTTTCGTGGAAGGGACAGATATCTGAAAGTGTCTGCCTTCGGAAAATTGACGGTTTTCAGCGGAATACTTATGTGTATTGGGATGAGAAGAAGTATGTGCCGGCCTGTGCGAAGGTGTTTCTGGAGATGCTGGAGCAGGCTTTCCGGACGGAGAACGGCGAATAGGACAGCAAAAAAGATCGAGGCCATTTACGAGCCTCGATCTTTTTATGGATGGATGAAATTACTTGTCGGCCTTCTTGCTCTTGCCGCTGAGGTAAGCTACCGCGAAGCCGATCGCCAGAACGGCGATGGAGATGCCGTAGGCGATGGCCTGTGTCTGTGCCTTTACGGCATCGGTTGCAGCAGGATCCACGAAGAAGTCGTAGATCTGACCGGCGAAGACCAGCACCATGCCGACAGGTGCGATGAACTTGATGGCGATGGTGTAGAAACGGGCCAGCAGGCCGCCCTTGGGGCCGCCGAGGGCGATCTCATCCAGAACGAACCTGGGCTTCAGCTCCCAGCCTACCATCAGGGCCATCAGCATGGCGCCCATGGGCATGGCGATACCCTCAGACCAGCAGTCCATGAAGTCCAGCCAGCAGCTGTTCCACGAGCGGATGCCGAAGAGCTGCTGACCGGGGACCCAGACGCCGTTGGCGCCCAGACCGTCTACGGCCACCAGAATGGCCTCAGCCAGGATCACCAGGCAGACCGCGATGGAGATCTTGCTGCGGTTGCCGGTCCTGCCCTGGGCGGCTGCGCGGTCCATGAAGAAGGTAGTCATGACCTCGGTCAGGGAGATGGCGGAGGTGATGGCGGCGATAAATACCAGCAGGTAGAAGATGACGCCGAACAGGGGGCCGATGGTACCCATGGCGGAGAACACGTCCTGCAGAGTGATGAACAGCAGCTTGGGGCCGGACAGCTGTGCGTCGGTGCCGTAGGTGGCAACGGCGGCGGGGATAACGGCCAGACCGGCCATCAAAGCCACCAGAGTATCGCAGACCACGATGACAGCGGAGTTTTTCACCAGATTCTCATGCTTGCCCAGATAGGAGCCGTAGGTGACCATGATGCCCATGGCCAGAGACAGGGAGAAGAACATCTGACCGCCGGCGGAAGCAGCGACGGACAGCAGGCTGGGGGCCTCTTCAATAAAACCGGCCTCTACGGCATAGCCGGGAACGAACATGAACTTCAGGCCTTCCACGGCGCCGGGCAGGGTGACGCTGCGAATAATGATAACGATCAGCATCACGAACAGAGCGGGCATACTGACGGCGCTGAACTTCTCAATGCCCTCCTGAATACCGCTCTTGACGATCATCAGGCAGATGCCCAGGAACAGCACGGTGAACATGACGCCGCCGAACTGATTGGTGAGCATGGCGCCGAACAGCTCGCTGCCGGTCTTCTGTGTGACACCAAAGGCCAGGTCGCTGAGGTTCAGGGACATATACTCCAGGCAGTAGCCGCCCAGAACAGAGTAAAAGCTCATGATCAGGAAGGGAGACAGGATGCCCAGCCAACCCAGAAAACGGAATTTCTTGGTGATAGCGTTATAGGCACCGACCACGCCGCTGCCGGTTTTGCGGCCCATTGCCAGCTCACTCATCATAATGACAAAGCCGACAAATACGGACAGCAGCAGATATACGATCAGGAAGGCGAAGCCGCCGCCGCGTCCCATCTTGTACGGGAAACCCCAGATATTTCCCAGACCGACGGCGGAGCCGATGGCGGCCATCAGGAAGCCGAAGGTGCTTCCCCAGGATGCTCTTTTTTCAGACATGAAAAACCCTCTTTCCTTTTTTGCGAAATGTGGTTACAATAATACTATAAGCGGCGATGCACAGTCAAGACAAAACTTTGCAAAATGGTGCAAATTTTCGCTAAAAACGCGAAATTCTTCGGAAAAGAAGTTTTTCAAGTGTTGAAAAGTGCAGATTTCGGATTGTTCCGCTTTACAAGATCAAGAATGATAAAGGACGCAAATATGCTGAATTTTCTGGAAATCAACCACAATCATGAACAAATTTTGCGGGAATACTACAAAGGCTGTGATTATGGCCTGTGTGAGTATTCTCTGGGAACGAAGCTGATGTGGTGCGGTACGCTGCATCCTGTCTGGACGGAAGCGGCCGGGTGTCTGGTGATCCGTAACTGTATCAACGGAAAGATCGTGCACGATTACCCCGTGGCGGGACCGGAGGGCGATGAGGATGCGGCGCTGACCGCCATCGAAAACGACTGCATCGAGCGGGGGATCGTGCCGGTGATCTCCGTGGTGCCCAGGTGCAGGATCACGGAGCTGCTGGCACGCTATCCCTACGTAAAGGTCAGTGATATCCGTACCTGGCGGGACTATGTCTACCGCAGTGAGGATCTTCGGAATTTTGCCGGCCGCCGGTATTCCGGCCAGCGGAATCATATCAAGAAGTTCTACGAGGCCTGTCCTCAGGCGGAGTTCCGGAAGCTGACTGCTGAGGATCTGCCGCTGATCGGGCAGTTCTGGGCGGACTATGACCGGGAGTTTGCCAAAGGTGACAACTCTCTGGCGGTGCAGGAGCTGCAGATCGCCAAGAGGATGCTTTGCCGTGCCGGGACAGAGGATTTTCGCTGCGGCGGGATCTTCGATGGTGAGCGGCTGCTTTCCCTGTCTCTGGCGGAGAAGTGCGGTAATACACTCATCGTTCACATTGAGAAGGCCCTCTATTCCTATGCGGGCGTCTATCCCGCCACAGTGCAGGCGTTTGCCCGGGCCTTCGGCGGGGATGTGGAGTATATCAACCGTGAGGATGACGCGGCTAACAAGGGACTGCGTACTTCCAAGCTGCAGTATGGGCCTGCGTTTTTGGCGCCCAAGTATCGCGTGGAGCCGCAGAATGAGCTGCTGAGCCATGTGCATGAGATCCCTGTGCTGACCACAGAGCGCCTGACATTGGATGCCATCCGGGAGGAGGATATCCCGGCCTACAACCGTTTGGTGCTGGATCAGGAGCGAAACCGTTGGTGGGGCTATGATGATGTGGGCGGACTGGGCGGCCCGGTGGAGGAACGAAGCTTCTTCGACGTGGCCCGCCGGGATTTTGAAAACCGCGGCGCGGTGAATTTCGCCATTCGCCTGAACGGAGAATTCATCGGCGAGGCGGTGCTGTACCGCTTTAATTACCGGGGCGACGCGGAACTGGGCTGCCGGATCCTGCCGGAATACGCCGGACACGGGTACGGTACGGAGGCTTTCAGCGCCGTGGCGGACTGGGGACTGTATGCAGTGCAGCTGAATCGCGTGGTGGCAAAGTGTTTCAACGAGAATGCCGCCTCGTATGCCATGCTGTCTTCCTGTATGCGACCGGCCGGGAAGGACGAAACCTTCTGCTATTTTGAGAAAAAGGTATAAAAAGGGGCGTGCAGAAAAAGGCTCCGTCCCATAGGGACATGAAGTGAACCGAGGGACACTACCGGTACGGAACAAATGAAATCGCCGCAAGTCATCGTTTTGATGGCTTGCGGCGATTTTTACATATACTGCGAAAGTTCTGAAATTCCTTTGTTATCATGGAATTTCAGAACTTTTTCTCTCTTGTTTTTGAAATCCCTAACCGTGTCGCGGTTTGGGATTTTTCATTCGTGTTTTCGAGTTAGGTTCAAGACGTAATTTTTGAAAAATCCATAACCCCTCCCTAACCGCAGCGAAAATAAAAAATGGGACTGAGTTTTTACGCTCAGTCCTATTTTTCAGGCGGTTTCTTCGGCGCGTTTATTTGAAGTCGTTGCTTTTTGCATAAACTCTCCAATTCTTGCCGCTGCATTCTGTTGCATCGTGTTGGTGATGTGCGTGTATGTATCCAGTGAGAAGGTGGCGCTGTAGTGTCCAAGCATACCTGCTACTGCTTTTGCATCTTCACCGTTTTGCATCGTCACGGTTGGCGCAAGGTCATGCCCCGGAGCAAACACCCCCAAAGGCCAGCGACGAGACGATCGAGGCCTCAAAAAAATCAAGTCCCGAATCGAGGAGCTGAAAGTTATCCACGGTAACAAGAGCATCCGTTTGATGTTTCCAGAATGAAGCAGGCTTTGGGCGGATCAACAAGCCGAAATACTGATGGTGCGAAAAAGTGTACGTCCCAGTGTGCCGTGTCACCATGTCCGAGAGTATTACTATGCCTTCGGGACCGTAGAGCCGCTGACGGGAGACAATTTTTTTGGTGCTTCCTCAGTGCAACTCAGTCTGCATAAATGTTTCAAATAAAATCAGTATGAATTTTCAATTTTGGAGTTTTTTTACAGCACCTTGTTTTATGCATTTTGAAGAGATGCTTGCTTACTGCTGGCCGCCACGGGGCAGAACCTGGCGTGGGGAGACGCCGTAACGTTCCCTGAAGGCGCGGTAAAAGACGGAATAGTCGCCGTAGCCGCACATGCGGTAGACGTCGGAAGGGGAGTGGCCGTCGTAGAGCAGCTGTCGGGCACGGAAGAGCCGGCGCTGGCTGATGTAATTGTGGGGCGTGATACCCGTGTGCCGGCGGAACACCCGGGAGAGGTAGAATTTACTGATGAAGAAATGGTCTGCGATATAGTCCAGCGTTAGGTCGAGACTCAGGTTTTCGTCGATGAAGGCCACCACCTCCTGCACCAGCTGCTGAGAGGCGGAGTCGCTGCTGCCGCTTCCGTCTGCTGCGGGTGCTATACGGCTGATGAGGATCAGCAGCCGGGTCACCAGCAGGGTGGTCATGGTGTCGCCGAAGGGACGCTGGTAGCTGAACTCCTCGGCAATGGACATGGCGCATTCCGTAATGGGGTCGCCGTCAGAGGCCCGGAAGCGGTAGAGCCGTCCCTGGGTGCTTTCCGCTTTTTCCAGTGCCAGTACCTCTGCCAGCTCACTGCCCTGCGGGAGGGAGCGAACGAAGTCCGCGGTGAGCCACAGCACCACGCGGCGATACCGTGCGGTGCCGCTGAAGACCGGGTGGTGGGAGGTGGAGCTGGGAATGATGAGAAGATCACCGCTGACCAGCTTGTAGGCTGTTTCGCCGATCATGTAGGTGACATCGCCCTCCAGAAAAAACAGCAGTTCATAAAAGTTGTGCTGATGGGGGGCTACCGCCCGCAGGTTTTCATCAGAGTAGTAAAAGGCCTCGAAGTCGCTGCGCAGCATATACTGCCGGGATTCAAAATTTTTGGGCTGCTGTTTCATGGGCTTCCTCCGCACTTTTTGCAATTTTGCATACCGGAAAAATCAACAGCGGCAGTCGGGAGGGAAATATGTATCTGCTGCCGGAAGTTCGGATGATGAATATTATGCTGTTATAAGGCGCGAAAAGCTGTGGAAATACCGGTTGGAAACCGCCTGCCGGAGGCTTCTGACAAAATTGTATCACATTAGGCAAGATTTGCAATGTTTTTCTCGCAGTTGGCAACAAAAGCAAGCGCTGGGCATGGTACATTGACCATATAGGAAACAATACCCGCGATGAAACGTGGTCAAATCAGAAAGTGGAGGGATGGACCAGTGAATTTCTTCGGCAGCGACCGTTTTGTGCTGGCGACCGACAGCGCAAGAGCACTCTATCAGAACAGCAGAGATCTGCCTGTATTCGATTTCCATAACCACCTGTCTCCCCGGTTCCTGTATGAGAACCCCCATTACGAGAGCATGGCTCAGTTCTGGCTGGGCGGCGATCACTACATCTGGCGCGCCATGCGTCTGGCCGGTGTGGATGAGGAGCTCATCACCGGAAACGCACCGGACGAGGAGAAGTTCCTGGCCTGGGCAAAGACGCTGGACGGTCTGGTGGGCTGCCCGCTGTACGCCTGGATCCAGATGCAGATGTCCTTCCTCTTTGATGAGGAGCCGCTCACCGCAGCCAACGCCGCGGACATTTACCGCCGCTGCAACGAGAAGCTGAAGGGTGACGACTTCACCCCCCGCGCACTGCTGAAGCGGTTCAATGTTACCGCCCTGTGCACCACCGACGAGCCCTTCGACACGCTGGAGTGGCACGCGAAGCTGCAGGCGGAGGTGAAGGACCTGCTGGTGCTGCCCGCCTACCGCCCCGACAAGCTGCTGGCCGCCTCCAAGGACATCTGGCTGGAGAGCGTGAAGAAGCTGGAGCAGAGCGAGGGTATGGCCATCCGCGCACTGGATGATCTGAAGGCTGCGCTGGCCCACTCTCTGGAGCGGTTCGCCGCCCTGGGCTGCCGCACCGCCGACCACGGCTATGAGGGTCTGAAGTACATCGAACCCGCCGGTGCTGACGAGGCCTTCCTGCGGGCCATGGAGGCCGGCATCGCCACCCAGGCCGACGCCGATCTCATCAGCTCCGAGCTGCTGCGCTTCCTTGGCGAAAAGTACGCCGAGATGGACATGGTGATGCAGCTCCACAGCGGTGCGCTGCGCAACGGCAACACCCGTCGCTATCAGGCGCTGGGCGCCGACTGTGGCGTGGACAGTGTGGACACCGCACCCGGTGTGCGCTCCATCTCCGGCCTGCTGGATACGCTGGAGATGGCCGGCAGGCTGCCCAAGACCATTCTCTACTGTCTGGACGAGGGCGAATACGCCGGTCTCGCCACCCTGGCCGCCAGCTTCGCCTGCGGCGGCATCCGGGACAAGGTACAGGTGGGCTCCGCCTGGTGGTTCAACGACCATGAGCGCGGCATGCGCAATCACCTGACCGTCCTGATGGAAAACGCCATGCTGGCCGGTTTCGTGGGTATGCTCACGGACTCCCGCAGCATCGGCACCTTCGTCCGTCACGACTACTTCCGCCGCATCCTGTGCGACGTGGTGGGCGAAAAGGTGAATAAGGGTGAGTTCCCTCTGGAGCTGGCCCAGAAGATCGTCAACGATATCTGTTACGGAAACTCCGTCGCCTACTTCGGCGGCGAAACACTCACCGCACACTGCGGCATTTAAGGAGGAGCACAACCATGGAATTCAGAAAGAATTGTACTTACGCAATGGCCACCGTGTCCAGCATGGGCGTCCGTATCACCCCCGCTGACCGTCAGCCCGTCCACACCAGCCGTATGTTCGAGATGCAGGCTACCAGCGCTGAGACCAATGTGCTGAACGTTGCCTCCTCCCTGGGGCTGAAGACCAAGGTGCTGACCCGCTTCGTCAAGGACAGCGCCATCGCTTCCTTCATCAAGAGCGAGCTGCGCCGCCGCGGCATCGACTATGAGGGCAAGGAGATCGAGCAGGGCGATCCCTGGGGCTATCGCCACCAGTTCAACATCGCCGACAGCGGCTTCGGTCTGCGCGGCCCCCGTGTGCTCAACGACCGCGCCGGTGAGGTTGGCCGCACCATGACCGCCGAGGACTTCGATCTGGACCGCATCTTCGGTCAGGAGGGCGTGGGCATTCTGCACCTGTCCGGCCTCATCGCCGCCCTGTCTCCCGAGACTACCCGCTGCTGCGTGGCCGTGGCCCGGAAGGCCAAGGAATACGGCACCCGCATCTCCTTCGACCTGAACTACCGCGCCAGCTTCTGGGAAGGCCGCGAGGAGGAGCTGCGCCGCGACTTCAAGGAGATCGCCGCACTGGCCGACATCCTCATCGGCAACGAGGAGGATTTCCAGCTGGCTCTGGGTATCGAGGGTCCCGAGGCCGGCGGCAAGGGCATCACCGCCAAGATCGAGGGCTTCAAGGGTATGATCGAGCGCGTGCGGGAGGCCTATCCCAATGTCTCCGTGTTTGCCACCACCCTCCGTGAGGTCTTCAACGCCAACTGCCACAACTGGGGCGGCATCATGCTGGCTGATGGTCAGTGGTATGTGGAGGAGCCCCGCGAGATCCAGGTCATGGACCGCATCGGCGGCGGCGACGGCTTCGTGGGCGGCTTCCTGTATGGCCTGATCTGCGGCTGGGAAAACGAGAAGTGCCTGCAGTTCGGCTGGGCCACCGGCGCACTGGCTGCCACCATGCTCACCGACTATGCGACTCCCGCCGATGAGGATCAGGTGTGGAGCATCTATAAGGGCAATGCCCGTGTGAAGCGCTGAGCAAGTGCGAGGAGGAAACGAAGTTTGAAACAAAGCAATAGCAGAGGGAGCCCTGAAAAGGACGCAAAAATTCAGCCGCAGAAACTGCAGCGAAAAACAGTATAGAACCAGAATTATCCCGAGGCAG
>CAZQJD010000041.1:0-13849 GCA_964593575.1 uncultured Oscillibacter sp. | reverse complement strand
GCCTGGGAAGATAGGTAGTGCCAACACTGCGACGGTCATTTGACCGTCGCTTTTCTTTATGCAGAAGATCAACGCCGTGGTTTGCGGCACGTCTCCGGCGTAAAACGGCATACAAATAATCGAGACTCCGGTGGAAACACCGGAGTCTCGCTGTATATGAAGGTTATCAGCCCTTGTACTCCACGTACACGGTGCGAACCTCGCCGGAAGCGGCGGCAGGTGCAGCTGCGGGAGCAGCGGGTGCTGCAGGAGCGGGAGCAGCTGCGGGAGCCGGCTGGCGCTTCTCGGGATGATCCCGGTAATCCAGGAACTTGGGAGCCACCTGGGGGAACAGAGCCAGACTCAGGACGTCTTCGTCAGATTTGGCGATGTCCTTAAACTCCTCGCGGTACTTGGGCAGTTCGGGCTCCAGCAGGTCAGCGGGACGGCAGGTGATGACCTCTTCGGGCTTGATGCCGGCCTTGGCGCGAACTTCCTCGTTCACCTTGCCGGGCAGCTGGCCGTACTCGCCCTTCAGCATGGCCTTGGATTCCTTGGTGAAGGTCTTGTAGCGCTCACCCAGAACGATGTTCATAACGGCCTGAGTGCCAACGATCTGGCTGGAGGGAGTGACCAGGGGAGGATAACCATAGTCCTCACGGACTCTGGGGATCTCAGCCAGCACGTCATAGTAGCGGTCTTCCTTACCGGCCTGCTTCAGCTGGGAGATCAGGTTGGACAGCATGCCGCCGGGAACCTGATACAGCAGGGTGTTGGTATCGACGTTGAGGACCTTGGGATCCAGATTGCCCTCGGCCTTCAGCTTCTCGGCGACCTTACGGAAATGGACGGCGGCATCGCTCATCTTGCCCAGGTCCAGACCGGTGTCGCGAGCGCTGCCCTTCAGGGTGGCGACCAGAGCCTCGGTGGCGGGTTGAGCGGTACCGTTAGCCAGAGGAGACAGAGCGCAGTCAACGATGTCAACGCCTGCGTAGGCGGCCATCAGATAGACCATGTCGCCGGTACCGGTGGTGTTGTGGGTGTGCAGGTGGATAGGCACCTTAACGGTCTCCTTCAGCTTCTTCACAAGGGAATAAGCGTCCAGAGGCAGCAGCAGGTTGGCCATATCCTTGATGCAGATGGCATCTGCGCCCATCTGCTCCAGCTCCATTGCCATCTTCACGAAGTACTCCTCGCTGTGGATGGGGGAGATGGTGTAGGACAGAGTGGCTTCCACTTCGCCGCCGTACTTCTTGGTGGACTTGATGGCCTGCTCCAGATTGCGTATATCATTGAGAGCATCGAAGATACGAATGATATCGATGCCGTTCTCGATGGACTTGGCGCAGAATGCGTCAACCACGTCATCTGCATAGTGTTTATAGCCCAGAATGTTCTGACCACGGAACAGCATCTGCAGCTTAGTGTTGGGCATGGCCTTGCGGATAGCACGCAGGCGTTCCCAGGGATCTTCGTTCAGAAAACGCATACAGGAATCGAAGGTAGCGCCGCCCCAGCACTCCACGGAATAGTAACCGATGGAATCCAGGATCTCACAGGCGGGGATCATATCCTCAAGACGCATGCGGGTAGCAGCCTGGGACTGATGTGCGTCACGCAGAATGGTGTCGGTGATCAGCAGAGGTTTATTGCTTAAGAATTCCATATCAGGAACCCCCTTTCAGAGGATTAGCCGGATAACAAATATATGCCGGCTGCGATGAGAGTACCGTGATGCCGGAAATAGCCGGCCTCATGGGAAAAGTCAATTCTTACTGGATGGTGCACAGAGTGGCGCCGGCCTCAACAGCGGCACCCTTGGCAACGGCGATACCGGTGACGACACCGTCCTTGGGAGCGACGATATCATTTTCCATCTTCATGGCTTCCAGAACCAGCAGGACCTGGCCGGCGGTAACCTTGTCACCAACGTTGACCTTGATGTTCAGCACGGTGCCGGGCAAGGGAGAAGCAACGGGCTCGCCGGCGGCAGCTGCGGGAGCGGGAGCGGGGGCAGCAACGGGGGCAGCAACGGGGGCAGGAGCTGCGACGGGAGCAGAAACGGGAGCGGCTGCGACAGGAGCAGCGCCAGTCATCTCTTCCAGTTCGATCTCATAAGCGATGCCGTTGACGATAACCTTGTACTTTTTCATGTGCGTAATCTCCTTACACAAAAATTAATTGGGTGATCAGATTTGCTTGATGGAATGGATACGGATGCTGTTGACATGTGTACCAAGTACCTCAGCCAGTGCGGCGGAGATAGCGGCCATCATGTCAGGGCGAACGGGGGCGGGAGCAGTGCCGGACAGCTGTTTGATGGAGTGGATACGGATGTTGCTGACATGCGTACCCAGTGTCTCGGCCAGTGCGGCGGAGACAGCAGCAACCATAGTAGGCTGTACAGGTGCTGCCATTGGAGCGCCCAGCCCAGACAACTGTCTGATGGAGTGAATGCGGATGTTGGTAACGTGAGTGCCCAGAGCCTCAGCCAGTGCAGCAGAGACAGCAGCCACAGTTTCGGGCAGGATAGGGGCGGCAGCAGGCGCACTGAAGGCGGCTTCTGCACCGGACAACTGCCGGATAGAGTGGATGCGAATGCTGCTGACCTGAGTGCCCAGAGCTTCCGCCAGCGCAGCGGAAATGGCAGCTACGGTCTCAGGGCGGACCGGTACGGCAGGCGCAGCCGCAGGAACGACGGCAGGTGCAGCCACAGGCGTGGCAGCAGGTGCAACCGAAGGCGCGGCGGGTGCGGGAGCAACCGGTGCGGCGGGGACAGGAACTGCCTCAGGAGCGGGGGCGGAGGTAGGGACTGGGGCCGAAGGCGCTGTAGGAGTCGGCGATGTATCTGCAGTCGTTTGCCGTCGATTTTTCAGCAGGAGATAGCAGACCACAACGATCATCACAATGCCCACGACCAAAATGGGACTATCCATGGCGACCCTCCTTTAGGTAGTTATTGTTATTGTATCAATTCCGTTCTGTAAACGCAACAGGAAACCAAAAATTTATGCGGGGAATCTTGCATAAACTAACAGCGTTTTTATGCAAAAACTTTAGCGCAATAGAGCAAATAAACGTTTAGCTTGACTTTTCATGAGGAGGCAGATATTCTATTAATATCAACATAAGAAAAAACGAAAGGAAATCCTTGGAGGATTAAGGGAAATGCGATACAATCAAGTGATTCCTGCAACTTTTCTTGCAAGACCCAATCGTTTTGTGGCGGAGGTGCTGCTTTCTGACGGTCAGACCATCGTGTGCCATGTGAAAAACACGGGAAGATGCCGGGAACTGCTGGTTCCGGGGACACGGGTGTGGCTGGAAAAATCTGAAAACCCTGCCAGAAAAACGGCATATGATCTCATTGCGGTGGAGAAGGGGATGCGTCTGGTCAATATGGATGCCCAGGCACCAAACTGTGTGTTTCGTGAGTGGGTGGTGTCCTGTGGTGTATTTGGCGAGAGAGTATCTGTCAGGCCAGAGTATCGATATGAGGAGTCCAGGTTGGATTTCTGTCTGGAGACAGAGAGGGGCTTACATCTGGTCGAGGTCAAGGGCGTTACACTGGAGGATCGCGGCCACACACGATTTCCGGATGCACCTACGGAACGAGGTGTTCGGCATATCCGGGAGTTGCAGCGGGCCGTGGAAAACGGTATTGACGCGACCCTGTTCTTCGTGATACAAATGGAGAATATTCAATCATTACGTCCCAATGATGAGACACATCCGGCCTTTGGAGCGGCTATGCGAGAAGCTGCTGCTGCCGGTGTCCGCATTATGGCCTGGGATTGTGAGGCAACACCGGATACGCTGACGATCTGCCGTCAGGTGCCGGTTTTGCTGTGATCAAAGCAAGCCATAGCGACTTTTCAAAAGGTGAAGGGAGAACTACTATGCATTATTCCGGCAGTGTTTATCGTCCGCCCAGTGAAGCGTACAGCCTGATCGTACAGGTAACGCTGGGCTGTAGTCATAACAAGTGCGCCTTCTGCAATATGTATAAAGACAAGCAGTTTTCCATTGTAGATATTGAGCAGGTGATGGAGGATCTGGCTTGGGCGCGTGAGCGCTACAGCCGCATTGAACGGGTTTTTTTGGCTGACGGTGATGCTCTGATCCTGCCGGTAGAGCATTTGTTGCGGATCTTGCACTATATCCGAGAGAACATCCCGGAGTGTACCCGCGTTACGACTTATGCCAGCCCCAAAAGCATCCTGAGAAAAACGCCGGAGGAGCTGCGCGCCCTGCATGAGGCAGGATTGAGCATGGGGTATCTGGGTCTTGAAACCGGAAACGAGGCTTTGCTGCAGAAAATCAATAAGGGTGTTACCGTGGCACAGCAGATCGAGGCGGCACAAAAATTGAAGGCTGCCGGCATTAAGCTGTCCGTTACGGCCATCAACGGTTTGGGCGGCACTGAGGATTGGGAAGCCCATGCGGTGGATACCGCCAAAGCCCTCAGTGCAATGCGGGCGGATTACATCGCTTTACTGACGCTGCGGATCTATACCGGTACGCCTATGGCGGAATGGATCAGGGACGGAAAGCTGACGCAGCCGAAACCAATGGAGCTGATCCGTGAGGCGCGGCTGCTTCTCAGTGAGATCGACAGCCCCGGTGCGGTGTTCCGCTCCAATCATGCCAGTAACTATCTGGTGCTGGCCGGTACGCTGAATCAGGATCGTCGAGCACTCATCGAAAAGTGTGATGCCGCTCTGCAGGGAGATGTGGCGCTGCGCAAGTACGTGGAGCTGGGACGCTGAGCATCAAAATAAGACATCCTGCCCAATCTGAACAGGATGTCTTGTTTACTCTTTTAAAAGTACGGTTTTTCCTTGGGCCAGACTTTTCTGGACTTGAATGAGGCGTTGGTTTCGGCTGGAACGCCAGGGGAGCTCTTGTGTCCATTCTTCCAGAACAAAGGGGCCATCTACCAGTACGTCGATTTCCTGCAGCAGCTCATGCTGTGCATCTGTGTGGGAGGACAGCAGTGCTTCGAAGGTGTATCCTGTCCAGCACCAGACGTTCAGGCCGGCTTCGCGCGCTGCTCGTGCCAGCGCAGTGCAGTTTGCGGCCTGGCTGAAGGGTTCGCCGCCGGAGAAGCTCAGACCATCGGTCAGGGGATTGGAGAGCATTTGCTCCAGCAGTTCCTCGATGGGGAAGTCCACCCCGCCGGCGGCATCCTGCGCGTTGGGGTTATAACACCCCGGACACTTATGTTCGCAGCCTTGCAGGAAAACGACAAAGCGCAGACCGGGACCGTATGATGTGGAGTCGTGTTTCATGCCTGCAATTCGCATAATACCCTCCTGATGCAAATGATGTAACATAAATATTTCTGCTATAGTAACGCTTGTATGCTCTAAATTGCATTTGCCTGCTCTATCCTGAACCAGCTTTTCCCGGGAAATATGCAGTACAGAACAAAGGTGTATCTTGGCTTGAGCTTTTGCATTATGGTATCATGCGGGCTTTGACGTGTCAAGTTGCATAGGCAGCAGGATGTTGATAGGAATAAGTCTCCCCGCACCATTGGTGCGGGGAGATGTTGCTATGCAGTATGAATGGTGATCGGCAATATGGTCAGCAGCAAGCGCTGTTGGAATTACCGCAGCCCCAATTGTTGCCGCAGCTGTTGCCGCTGCCGCAGCAGAAGACCAGCAGCAGGATGACGATGATGATCCAGCAGCAGTTGCCGCCAAAGAAGCCGTTGTTATTGCACATAACGTAACCTCCAAAGAGATTGTAGGCTGACGGATCAGCCTCAATCCATAGTATGCAGGAGGGCGGTGCAGGTGTCAGGGAAGGGAAACGGAATTTAATGCCGCGACAGCGGAGGTATAGTCATCCTCCGTAAAGATGCCCTTTGAGATCAGCAGATCCCGAAGGAGAATGCCGCTTTCTGCGGTTGGAACACTCAGCGCGTTGTAGGAGAGGTAGACCAAATGGGCGCGGAGGAAGTGCTCGTTGATCATGGAGTTGATATCCTTGGTGGTCATTAGCCCAATGGCCTGTGCACGCTGGGGTGCATCGGATATGCTGTTGCCTACGGCGCTGTATCCCAATGCGCGAAGGAGAAACTCAGAATACTGATAAATATTGGTGGCACCGCCAGGACGCCATGTGCCATCCGTGTAGCCATTGGTGTAGCCCATCTTAAAGGCATATCCCACATATCTGGCAGCATTGGTATTCGGAGCGATATCGCTGAAGGGCGGAAGCTCCGTGTTGGCCAAAGCGGCTTCCTCCTCGCCTAATACGCGGATAAACATAATCAGCGCCTGCAGACGGGTGGGGGCGACTTCCAGATCGAATCCGCTGCCGTATCCTGTGTAACTGCCGCGGAAGAGATTTATTTTCTTCAGGGCGCTTGCCATTGCGTTGTAGTCCGCCGCATCGGAGAGAATGGTTCCATATTGCCCCATATAATTGACGACGGCGGTTTTGGAGGTAACTGTGAAATATGCTAAGGTGTCTTCGGCGACTAAATATCTGTGGTTCGTAGAGAGGGGCGTGCCGCTGGCAACGGAGCCGCCGGTAGTCACATCCACAATTTCACCGGATTCGAAGGTAACGGTCACATCTCCGGCCAATATCAGAAGCGACAGACCGGTAGAGCCATAGAGCGTATCGTCATATTTCAGACGAGACTCCACCCAGGTATCTGCCCATTGGCGATCAAGGTAGAGCCCAGCCGCATCCATTTTGTCTGAGGTATCCTGGCGGATGGCTTCGGTGGCTGTGTCCAAGGCATCCTGCACAGAAAATTGGATGGACTCTCGGTATGTGCTGTTCAGATAGGAGAGGGAGATCAGCGGATCGACGGCTTCACCAGCGGCTGCCAGTGCGGAAACAATGCTCAGCGCAGCGGCCAGAATAGCTGTCAGGAAAATGGCGCGTTTTTTCATGGCATCTCCTTCATTAGGAAGATCAGTGGTTTGAAATTCGGTAGCTGAGCGTCAGGAGGCTGTCGGCAAAGTGGATGTTTTCGAATTTGACATCAGGCCGACTGGTGACAAGCTCTACATTGGTAAAGTTCCAGAAGCCCTGGATTCCCAGCTCGATCAGGCGGTCAGCGGTGGACTGTGCCACGGATTGGGGAACAGCCAAAACAACCACATCTACATGATGCTGCCGAACATAGGCATCCAATTCATCCATAGAGTATACTGGTATTCCGTTGATCGGTGTACCGATAACTGCCGGGTTTACATCAAAAGCAGCACCGACAGTAAACCCGTTTTGTGCAAAGGCGAAGTTTTTCAGCAGGGCATGGCCCAGGTTGCCAACGCCTACCAGAATAATGTGATGGTCGTTATCCACGCCGAGGATGTGGCCGATTTCCGACTTTAGCTCTTCCACGTTATATCCGTAACCCTGCTGTCCGAACTCGCCGAAACAACTGAAATCCTGACGAATCTGAGAAGCGGTGATTCCCATTTCCTGTCCCAGAGAATGAGAAGAAATGCGTATAATGCCGCGATTCTGCAAATCGGTCAGCTGGCGGTAATACCGCGGAAGACGGCGTATGACAGCGTCTGAAATGTTTTCCTTTTTCATAACGAGGTGCTCCTTGGAGAATGGGCGGATGCCCGCAGAATTATTAGGTAGTTTAACGCAAAATACGGGAATTGTCAATTTTTTTAACAATCATTTCTGGAGGTAGAAAATTGCCGCAAATTTTTTGAGCAGGATGCTTTACAGATGTACTTTTTTTTGGTATACTAACTCAGATGTTGAGTAGAGCCCTATTGACGGCAGATAATTTTACATGCGCCCGTAGCTCAGTTGGATAGAGTGTCAGACTCCGACTCTGAAGGTCGCTGGTTCGAATCCAGTCGGGCGTACCAAAGGAACCCTTAGAGCCGCAAGGCTTTGAGGGCTCCTTTGTTTTTCCGGGTACCCACTTAAGTACCCACTTTTCGATTTTTACTCAGAATGGAATCAAAGGCGGCTGCTGTATAAGCGGCGGCTTTTTCCATATCTCCGGCCATCTGATGGCCGTATACACCCTCGGTATCCATGTCCTTGCTGTGTCCGATGACCATCTTTTTCAGACCGGAGGGCATCTCCTTATTGACGCTGACATAGG
Source organism: uncultured Oscillibacter sp. (assembly GCA_964593575.1). GTDB lineage: Bacteria > Bacillota > Clostridia > Oscillospirales > Oscillospiraceae > Oscillibacter. The sequence continues at coordinate 5,772 of CAZQJD010000041.1, read as the reverse complement.
TGTGGCGGAGTTCGTACAGGGAGACCAGCGGAATGCCGTTTGCCTGGCAAAACCGCTGCCAGCAGCTGTAGTAGTGGTCGTGCTTCATCGGGCCACCGTCTCTGGCAGGGAAGAGGTAGGGCGTGACGATTCCGGCTTTGCGGAGCATGGCGCGCTGTGCCTCCACTTCCTGCATTGCCTGCTCCGACAGGTGGAAGGTGCGCAGGGCGTTTTCATTCTTTCCCTGAGTGGTTTCGTTGCGGATGTTGATTGCACGGCGGATGCTCACCTTGTTTCCGCGCACATCCTTTTTGTCCTCCAGGCCTTTGAGTTCGCCGGGGCGGATTCCTGTCAACACCTCGAAACGGTATGCGTGGATATACCAGTCCTCGACAGGCTTTCCGCGCCATGTCGTCATTGTGGTGTTGAAGAGGGTTACAAGGCCATCAGGCTGTACGATCCGCTTGACCGACTTCTTGGCGCCAGCGGGAATCGTAAACGAATCCGGGTGCAGCTTGGTTTTTCCGTGCTTGCGGCACCACTTCAGCCAGTTCATAATACAGCCGCGGATATCCCGCAGCGTTTTCTCGGAGAGCTTGTTCCGGGCAAAGGCGAGATCGATGATGTCCTGCAGATCTCCCTCCGTCAGTTTATTGATGCGCTTCATGCCAATGACCGGCTTGATATACAGCCGGACAAATCCTTCGTACTGGCTGGCATGTCCTTTGCTCTTTGTTTCCGCAAGATGCGTGACATACTGATCCAGCAGTTTTTCCACACGGATCTTCTCTGCGCTGGTTGGCTCATCCAGCCACCTGTCGGCCTGCCGCTCTGCGTCGGCCTTTCCCTTTTTTCCGGGGAGCGAACTGGTAAAGGTTTTGCGCTGCCCATCCGACTGGACCTTGATCTGCCACCGATTTCGGGTTTCGACCCAGACTGCTTCGTTCTTTCGTTCAGACATTTTTGCTCCTTTCATCTTGCCACTGCGCAGCTTCCGTGGTAAAATGAAAACTGCGCAATGACTCCTTGGTATTGCAACTCCTTGGTAGTCTTCTTTCGATTCTTATTACTGTGGTAGGTATGGGAATTGTGTGCGCGTGCCGTCCCTGGTGCTGGTAACACCGGGGGCGGCTTTTTTTATTTGATTTTGTACCCGAGTTTTGCCGCTTCGGTGACGATTTTTTGGTAGTTCTTGGTGTTTGAGCTTTTCATTCGCATATATCCGGAAAAAGACTTTGGACACAGTTCAGAGAGATTTTCTTCTAACCACTTGTAATCGCGCTTGGCTGCACCTCTTTGTGCTTCAATCTCTATCATATGATCTTCTGCATATCTCTTCTTCTCATCAGCGATACGTTGTTCCTCCATAATACGATTGGCTTCAGCAATATCTTCTGGGGAGCGGTCGTCTATAAATGGTCTGTTGCTGAAGGCAATTATATCTTTTTTGTAACTTCGTTTGATATCTTTGTAGAATTGCAGAGTATAGTCAAGCATCGGATCATTGCACCCATGAATGTATGGAGAAAACAGATGGCCGCACCCTTTATGAATGGCGCCAAATTCGAAGAATGGTGGTGGCAGCGGTGGAAATCGTGGATCCTTTCCGTTGATCGAAAAGACCCTACCTTGGTATTTTGCGCATTCAGGGCAAGCTCCGCCGTGGGCATTCATGATTAACAATTTGGTGCCAAGATCATACGCCTCTTTAATCGTTTTGTTTGCTTGTCCGCGACCATTAAGCCTTATGCAATCCGTTTCGTTGTTGCCAAAAAATGTGTCAATCTTCTCTTTTTCTGTTTTTGCTTCTTTTATGAAGCCACATCGAGCCAACAGGCGAACCAAAGTATAATAGTCACTTTTGCGGTAGCCGCGCCGGCTGACCATTCTGATTGCATTTGACTTCTGCAAGCATAAGATAGCAAGCTCAATGTTTCCAGCTTCTTCATGCTCGGCACTTTTTCTTCGCAGATAGTAATCGATATCTCCTGTGTAGCTTCTGAATCCATCGCTGTCGCCAAATGTTGGACGAGGCAAATCGGCTCGTTCTGGGATGGATGAAATACCCTTGGCGGAGCTAAGGTCGTAGTGTGCTTCGAGCCAATCAACTTCGGCCTGACGCTTTGCCTGATAGTCTTCATTTGACATCGGTTTTGGAGCCATGAAGGTAAGGCCGTTATGCGTTACCTGAATTTCTTCTGCGCGCTTCTTCCGCTTGAAAAAATCAAACAATCCCATATAGACACGTCCAATCTTCAAAAATATAGATCTGCAGCCAGATTGCCGTATACGTACAAATATACGGCTTCGATTACGAAACGTGGCGATATGCCGGAAACTTGGCATCCAAGATCGGTTTAAATTTTTGTAGGAGCTGTTTATCGATATCTCCGCTATTATATCGCTGCCGTCGTTTCATAGTTTGGATGCGCTTGGAGGCGGCCTCGTAGGACATATTGAAGGAGAGATATAGGTCAGAGTCGGAGAGAGACCCCTTGCGTTTACAGATATCCCACAGCACGATTTCGGGAGAAACAACTTGTGCGGCAAAAAAATGTGCCTCAATCTCAAATGCGCGGGAATCGTTCGGATGGCCCAAGAACGCATGACCGAGCTCGTGGATAATCCCCCAATGCTTGCGTTGCTCGTTAGAGATTTCGTCATCATACAGGATGATTTCGCTCCCAGCCTGCCTTAAAAGACATGCGCCTTCGTTTATGGCGCGCAAATCCTCGATGCTTGCTCCGGTCATCGAACAAAAATTCTGCATAGATTCGATAAAAGTATTGGGGGGCAACTTGAAGTTTCTGACATCAATATATAAACTCGATAGGTTTTGCTGGAGAAGAAAAAGGGTTGCGGTATTTTGTGCTCGGTCAAAGTCAGGCATCATTGATCCTCCGGAGGTTTCTTAATAAGTTTTAGATAAATGTCGGCAGAGGAAGCGAAGTTTTCGATTAGTTGGTTTCGCTGCTCCTCAGGGATTGGGGCAATGTGCCGTGCTAACAGTAGCATTCTTGCCTCATGTTCGTTTTGAGCATAATCGCGCTCATCCTCCGGGATGGGCGTTTTTTCTTTTTTGTACCTGTTAAAAAAAGCGTTCACTTTTTCGATGGCTTTGCTGGATGGGTTAAATTTTCCGGTTCTCCACTGGGACATGTTGGCAGTGGACACGCCACTTTCTGCATAAAAGACATCTTTGGGAATATCGAATTTAATCAGCTTTGTCTCAATTTCTTTGACGAAATCAACGCCGTTCAAAGAGGACACCTCCGTTTTGGTGATGTTGCACAAACTTAGCCAAAACTAAATTTTATTCTAAGAAAGGCTTGACTTTAGCTGTAATTTAGTCTACACTAAATGTAGATTAAGGCAAAACTAAAGTTAGCCCCCAATAAAACTTGGCGGCCTGTGCTTGATATAGGTTGTTGGCACTTTCTATATTAAGTCATTCTTGCTAAGTTGTCAAGTATAACTTAGTTTATCCTAAGTGATGGAGGTGTATTAATGGGCTTTTTGTCGTGCAGAAAGAAAGCAAAACTGACGCAGAAACAGGTGGCTGACGCATTGGGAATCACTGATGCAGCAGTCTGCCAGTGGGAAAAAGGGGAAACCATGCCAACCGCGAGTAGGTTGCTTGAACTCGCAAAACTTTACAAATGCAAAGTCGAGCAGTTACTGAAGGAGGACATATGAGCGAAATTCAGATTTTCAACTACAACAGCAGCGAAGTCCGCACCATCCAGAAGGACGGCGAACCGTGGTTCGTGCTGAAGGATGTGTGCAGTATTCTTGGCATCGGCAACAGCCGTATGGCTGCTGATCGTCTCGACCCTGACGAAAAGGGGGTCAGCCAGATTGACACCCTTGGCGGCAAACAGGAAATGACCATCATCAACGAATCCGGTCTGTACAACGTGATTCTGCGCAGCGACAAGCCGGAGGCCAAGCCCTTCCGCAAGTGGGTTACTTCGGAGGTGTTGCCTGCCATCCGCAAGCACGGTGGATACATCGCAGGACAGTCAGACATGAGCGCTGAGGAGCTGATGGCAAAAGCGTTGATGGTGGCCCAGAAGACCCTGGCAGAGCGCGATGCCAGAATCTCTGCTTTGGTAGTGGAAAATGCAATCATGGCACCAAAGGCGGACTATTTTGATGAGCTTGTGGATCGGAATCTGCTGACCAACTTCCGGGAGACGGCAAAGCAGTTAGATATCCCGCCCAAAAGGTTTGTCCAATTCCTGCTTGACCGCAAGTACATCTATCGGGACAAGAAGGGCAAGCTGCTCCCCTATGAGGACAAGAACAACGGCTTGTTTGAGGTTAAAGAATGTTACAACGAGAAAACCCAATGGAGTGGTACACAGACACTGGTGACACCCAGAGGCAGGGAAACATTCCGGTTGCTGTATGTGTGATCTGCAGAGGGAGGTGAAAGCATGACTTCTGCTGAAATCAAAGAAACGCTCGAAAAGCAGCTGCAACTGCTCTCCGAGCGATCTTCGGGCAATACTTGTGATCCCAGTGAGTTGGCATCACTGTCTGAAGCGATGGTGTCGATCTGTTTGGTTCTGCAAAATTGGGGCGCAAATACCGCCTCTCCCGTAGCCACTATTCAGCAAGCTGTTCGCTCAGCAATTGATGGTAAAGGACAACCATCCAGCGACAAGAGAGAGGGTGTAAACAAATGCACATGAAGATTACCGACAAAGGGAATGCGCTATTGGCCGCGATCGAGGCCGGTGTGATCCCCGAAACCGAAGAAGGATTCAATACTTTCGATAAGTTCTGGGGCATCTACAAGGAGAAAGTAGATGCTGTATCACGTAGAATGCCAGACTGCTTTTTACCGTTGATATCTGGCATCATTGGTGCCTTGGTTGGTGGTACTGTCTCGTTCCTGCTTACGATTACCATTACCCCGCTTTTAATGTGAGCAGCGCCGAGATGTAGCCAACCAGACCACCGGCGACTGCGCCAATTATTGCGGATGTAATAGCAACAGCCCAATCGTGCCTGCGGTCGGCCTTTTTCTCGGCAGCGCGCCGCTCCTGCTCCAGGTGTAGTCGTTGCATTTCGTGAGGGATAACCGTCCCCCTGGCAATAGCCGGAATTTCAAACGTGAATTTATTGAGACTTGATTTATCCAAAGAAGCACCTCCTTTCTCCGTAATTCTACCATACGCGGAAAAGAGGGACAAGAGCAGAAGAGCAAGGCAGAGAATTACGTCATGAGCTGTAAAACCAACCCATACCTACCACGATCCAAACGAAAGGAGAAACCTATGTATCGATACTTAGCCGGCCGGCTGCGGCAGCTGGGCATTACTCAGGCCGATCTGGGACACGCCCTGCAGATGTGCGGCACCGCAATCAGCCACCGGATGACCGGCCGCACTGCCTGGAACATCGAAGAGATGTACAAGGTTCTGGAAATCTGCCGGGCAAAGCCGGAGGAACTGCACATCTATTTCCCGCCCAAAGGAGGCATAGCTGTATGACCGGATGGACTTTGTTTTTCACCATCATCGGCATTACCACCTGTGCGGCGCAGCTGTTCCGGATCATCGACTGGATTGAGGGGGTGAAGCGCAAATGAAGAAGACGCGCAACCAGCGCAACCGCCAGCGTGAGCAGAACATCTTCATCGTAGCTGTGACCGACTGGATCATCTTTATGGTGGGCGTGATCCTGTGGAAGGCGGTGCACGGCTGATATGGATGACAACTATTCGCTGTATAAGCAGCGAGAGCGGGAGCAGGAGCGCTGGCTGGCGAGAAGGCCGGTATGCAG
>CAZQJD010000040.1:0-13939 GCA_964593575.1 uncultured Oscillibacter sp. | reverse complement strand
GGGACTTGAACCCGCACGTCCGTAAAGGACACTAGAACCTGAATCTAGCGAGTCTGCCAATTCCACCACTCGCGCGCATTTATTGGGAACCAGTTGAAAAACTGGTGCGGCTGACGGGACTTGAACCCACACGTCGAATCGACACCAGCACCTCAAGCTGGCCTGTCTACCAGTTCCAGCACAGCCGCAAATCTCTGTTCCCGGGGGAAGACTGCCTGATTATTATATAAAGAACCGGCGGATTTGTCAACCTTAATTTTCTATTTTTCGCAAGTTTTTTTGAACACGCCGCCACGGTTGCTTTTTTCCTGCATTTTGGGTGTCCGAACCTTGTTCGGACACCCAAAAAAAGTTATCAAATCTGCGAAAGTACCTCTCCGATGGGGTCTGTGAGCACCAGATCAGCCGCTAAATCTCTTGCGACAGCAGACTTATTGATGAGGATCAGCTTATTTCCGCGGTAATAATTGATCAAACCTGCCGCCGGGTATACATTCAGGGATGTACCTCCGATGATCAGCACATCCGCCTCCGAAATTGCCCGTACGGAATGCTCAATGGTGTTCTGATCCAACCCTTCTTCATAAAGAACAACATCCGGTTTCACTCTGCCGCCGCAGCTGCAGAGCGGCACACCGCTCCCCTTTCGAATAAACTCCACATCATGAAACTTTCCACAGCGTTCACAATAATTCCGCAGGACACTGCCATGCAGCTCCAGCACGTTCCGGCTGCCGGCCTTCTGGTGAAGTCCGTCAATGTTTTGGGTGATGACCGCCTTCAGCTTCCCCTGCTGCTCCCATTCCGCCAGCTTACGGTGAGCGGCATTGGGCTGTGCATCAGGCGCCAGCATTTTCGCACGGTAAAAACGGAAAAATTCTTCGGGGTTGCATTCATAGAAGGTATGGCTTAAAATTGTCTCGGGAGAGAACTTCCATTCCTGATGATACAGCCCGTCCGTACTGCGGAAATCCGGAATTCCAGATTCCGTACTGACGCCAGCTCCGCCGAAGAAAACAATGTTGCGACTGCTGTCCACCAGCTCTTTTAATTTCCGGATCTTCTCTTCCATAGAAAACACACCTTTCTCGCAAAATCAATGATATCAGGGAGTATCTGTATGAATATTCAGATTTTCGGCTCGTCCAAATCCTTTGACACCAAAAAGGCAGAGCGCTGGTTCAAGGAACGCAGAATCAAGTATCAATATATCGACCTCGCCTCAAAAGGATTATCCCCCAGAGAGTATGAAGCCGTCAAGAGAAAAGTTGGTTTTGACGCGTTGGTCAACACCAAATGCCGCGCCTATGAAGAGCTATATATGGCATACATCACGCCGCACGCACAGGAGGAAAAGCTCCTAATGTATCCGGAGCTTTTCAACGCCCCCATCGTCCGTAACGGCAAAGAGTCTACCGTCGGGTACCATCCGGAGATCTGGCAGACATGGGAGTAATTTCTGATTCAGCACCAACGTTTCAGGGGAGAGGGCAAAACGCCCTCTCCCCTGCTTTGCTTTTTTATCCGGCGTAGGAATGCTCCACATTCACCACCGCATGGTAATTCCCATCCAGTGTTCTCACCGCTGTTTCAATTTTACGGCGCACTTCCTCATCCTTCAAACGGAATCCAAATGGCACCACAGCATCAAAAATAACATTGGTATGTGTCGGCCCAGCCACCATCCGGAAATCATGAATGGAAATGGCATCATCGATGCAATGTACCAGCGCTACAACTTTTTCCCGTGTCTCACCAGTGATGCCATCATCCGTTACCACAGGGTCCATGTGGATCACTGCCTCGCAGCCCAGGATCTCCCGCAGCTCCTTCTCAATGTTGTCGATCACATCATGGATCTCCAGCACATCGCCTGCGGAGGAAACCTCCGCATGCAGAGAGATCATACAGCGCCCAGGGCCGTAATCATGAACTACAAGATCATGAATTCCGATCACGGTGTCGTGGGCCATAACCAGCTCACGAATCTGCTCCACATACTCCGGTGCAGGCGGCGTGCCCAGCAGCGGATCCAGCGTCTCTTTTCCGGCCTTGATACCGGACCAGAAAATCAGAAGAGCCACCAGAACACCGCACCAACCATCGACCTGCAGCGTGGTATACTGCCCCACAAGGATCGCCACCAGAATCACCGCCGTAGCGGCACAATCTGACAGAGAATCCGTTGCCGTGGCCAGCATCGCGCCGGAGTCAAACCGCTTGCCATATGCGCGGTTATAGAGGAACATATAAAACTTCACAGCGATAGATCCCAGCAGGATCACCACGATCAGGCCTCCCGCCTCCACCGGCTGCGGATACAGGATCTTATTTAACGATGTCTTCGCCAGTTCAAAGCCCATCAGCACGATCAGCATGGCTACCACCAGACCGGACAGATACTCAAACCGTCCATGTCCAAAGGGATGATCTCGGTCAGCCTTCTGTCCGCCCAATCGGAACCCCAACAGCATCACCACAGAGGACGCTGCATCGGAGAGGTTATTGAACGCATCCGCTGTAACAGCAATAGAGCCTGATAACACGCCTGCCAGCACCTTGCCGACAAACAGCAGCACGTTCAGCCCAACACCAGCTGTGCCGCATAGCATTCCATAGGCCTGCCGTATCTGCGCAGGCGTGTTCTTCGCAGTATCTTTGATAAAAATACGCGCCAACAAGGCGATCATCTCATCATTCCTCGCAATCCAGTTTCAATTACTCCGCCTTCCAAAGACGCTGGGACGACAAAAAGAACCTTCTTGTAAACAGATAGCAAAGCGGGATCAGATACAGCAACGCCGCAAATGGAACCGCGGAATAGTCCGCTCCCAGCATCGTCAGCGGCACGGAAATGGCAATGCTCCAGGGCACCAGACCGGCAATGGTAACACCGGAATTGGCGATATCCATAGCCCGCTCCATACGGCTCGCTCCGCGCTTTTCATAGCTCTCGCCCAGCAGCTGCTCATCCATGATGACCATAACGCTCTGATTGCAGAAGATCATCACCACCAGCGTGCTGACCAGCGTCATCGTGGGGAAAAGGCCGATCCTGTCGACCAATTGATCCACCGTTTTCTTGGCAGGCAGCAGCGCCTCGATGCCCTCCAGAATACCGGAATACAGGCTTGTGACAAAGACGATCACGGACGCCGTTGTCATGGACATCAGGCCGCCGCCGGAAAGGATGGAAAGCTCCGGCTGCACCGGTGCAAACCCAAAAATCGCCGTGCGAAGAGCATCCGTCACCGGCATCCCCTGTACCAGCACAGATACCAGCAGTGCCGCGGCTGCACTGGCTGTCATGGCCCATTTTACCGGCAGCTTCAGCAGCGGAAGCACCAGCATCATGGCCGCCGGAATCATCACCGGCCAGGTGAGAGAAAAGTGAGCCTGCAGTGCGTCCAGCGTCTGTGCATCCACTTCTGTGATGGGATTTTGCACAGACAGCGCCGCATAAAACGCTATGGTCAGCAGTGTAGGCAACAGCGCCGTCTTCAGCATTTCCTTTACGTTGCTGTAAAGTTTTGTCCCTGTACAGGCCGCCACCAGATTGGCACAGGAGGACATGGGAGAACAGCGATCACCGAAATAGGCGCCGGAAACGACTGCACCGGCAGTCACTGCCACGGAAACGCCGCCGCTGCGGGCAAGAGTCATCAGCACGACACCGGCTGTGCCGCAGACGCCGTAGGATGTACCCAGGGCAAAGGACAGAGCTGCTGACAGCAAAAATGCCATCAGAACAAACCATGTGGGATCAATGCCCTTCAGACCATGATACAGGAAGAACGAGATCGTACCGCTGGAGCGCCAAAGGCCTGTGACCATGCCGATCATCAGAAAGACCGGCACAACGATCAGGGCGCTCTTTCCTTTTTTCCAGGCCATTGCAAACAGATCCCGTGCGCTGTAGCCGCGCCGCAATCCCAGCGCAAAAAACAGGCACAGACCCCAGAGAATCGCCCAGACAAGGGATTTCCCGGTGATCAGACAGGCGACCACCGCCGCCATAAACAGCGCAAAACAGAGGATCATGTTTTCCCTCCGGGTATCACAAGTTTCATGTGACAGCACAGATCGTCCAGATCGCTGTCCGTTACCGCAGGGACACGCAGCTTGGCGCCGCAGTCATGGCAGACCAGATCCACCGCACTGCGCCGTATATCCATTCCGTAGCGTCTGCTGCCGCAGCCGCAGGTGATCCCGTCCTGACGGGAAGCGATATCCTTCAGCTCAGAGAGGACCTCATACATAATGATGCTGTCCGCAAAGGCTTCCGGCTCCTCGTCCCCATCTCTTTGCTTCTCCTTTTGGGACAGGAATTCCAGCTCACGCAGCCGTTTTTCCACTGTTCCCTCAGTGCCGATGTAACAGCTGAACTGCTTTGTTTTCGCGCAGCTCAGGCCGATCCCGGAGCCGGAGATCAGCTGCTCCGGCGTGCAGACAGCCACATGGGTCTCTCCACACAAGCCGCAGGGCACATATACCCGGTAACGCCGGCCATCAAACTCAACACGCAACGCACTGCCGCCGCAGCTGCACTCCACCTCTGCATTGGAAGCTTCCAGCGCAAACACGCTTCGACTTCCCAGAACACTCTTGCCGCAGGCGGGACAAATATATCCAAACGTTCTCATTTCCTCCATCATAGACCATACTCCTTAATCTATTCGCTAATTAGTTATTATATCACCTCCCAAGCTCCATGTACATACTTTTATGCGGGAGGGGCGCACGGTGGGAGCACGTTCGCCTCGCCTCACCGCGCACGTCCCCTCAGCGAATGCGCCGATATATAATCCTGATAATTCCGGAAAAACCGGGAATCCTATGGCAAATCATGTGCGAGGTGACTCTCATGAAAAATAAGCGCATCGGAAAACAAACCGTGCTGCTGCCGTCCTCTCCGTCCATTATCAGTTTCGCTGCTGTGGGCGGAAAATTTGAATCACAAGGCCCTCTGGCCGGCGGCTTCGATCTGCTGGAGCAGGATTCCATGTTCGGTCAGAAAACCTGGGAGCAAGGGGAATCGATGATGCAAAAAAAGGCCTTGGAAACCGCGCTTTCCAAGGCCGGCCTCCAAAAGAAACAGCTGGACTATATATTCGCAGGCGACCTGCTGAACCAATGCATCGGCTCCTCCTTTTCCCTGCGGGAATCCAACATCCCTTTCTACGGGCTGTACGGCGCCTGCTCCACCATGGGCGAAAGCCTTTCCATGGCAGCAATGATCATCGACGGCGGCTTTGCACAGCATGCTGCAGCTATGACCTCCTCCCATTTCTGTACCGCGGAAAGGCAGTACCGCATGCCTGTTCCCTACGGCAGTCAGCGTCCCCCAGCTGCGCAGTGGACTGCAACAGCCGCTGGCTGTACCATTCTATCCGCAAATGGCAGCGGGCCGTATATCACCCATGTTACCTGCGGAAAAATCGTGGATAAGGGGATCAATGACGCCAACAACATGGGCGCCGCCATGGCCCCTGCAGCCTATGACACGCTGTCCGCTTTCTTCCGGGACACCAAAACCGTCCCCAGGGACTATGATCTGATCATCACCGGCGACCTCGGCAAGCTGGGACATCAAATCGTATCCGACTTCTTTCATCAGGACGGTGTGGAGATGGGCGACCTCTATCAGGACTGCGGAATGCTGCTCTACGACCTGCAGGAGCAGGATATGCACTGCGGCGCTTCCGGCTGCGGCTGCAGCGCCGCAGTGCTGAACGCACACCTCCTTCCGGGGATGCGTGCTGGGAAGTGGAGAAAGATCCTCTTCGCACCCACAGGTGCCCTTCTTTCCCCCACCTCCAGCTTTCAGGGAGAATCCATCCCCGGCATCTGCCATGCGGTGTGCATCTGCGCAGAACCCATAAACTGACTTGTTTCGGAGGCGTTTATCATGGAGTATCTCAAGGCATTTCTCTGCGGAGGCATTTTGTGCGCCATCGGTCAGATCCTCATTGACAAAACCAAGCTGACGCCCGCCCGTATCCTCACCGGCTATGTGGTGGCCGGCGTCATCCTCGGCGCCACGGGCATCTATCAGCCTATCGCCGATTGGGGCGGCGCAGGAGCCAGCATCCCGCTGACCGGCTTCGGTTTCCTTCTGGCAAAGGGCGTGAAGAAAGCCGTGGCAGAATCCGGCTGGCTGGGTGTGCTTACCGGCGGTCTGACCGCGGCGGCAGGCGGCATTACCGCCGCGGTGGTATTCGGCGTTCTCATTGCCCTTCTGTTCCGTCCCGGCGACAAGCGTTGATACGAAAAACCAACGAGGCAGGGGGCGCCCCCGCCTCGTTGGTTTTCATAGAAGCACCCCTGCAAAAATTGAATAAAACCAGTTTTCCCTCCATTGAAAAATGATGCCTCTTCGTATATACTTACATTACAAACAAACTGACCTGGAGGTACATCGTTATGCACATTACAAACGACATCCGATACATCGGCGTCAACGATCATCAGATCGATCTGTTTGAGGGCCAGTATATCGTTCCCAACGGCATGTCCTATAACTCCTACGCTATCATGGACGAAAAAATCGCCATTTTCGATACCGTGGATGCCGCCTTCACCCATGAGTGGCTGGATAATATCCAGAATACACTGGGTGACAGAAAGCCGGATTATCTCATCGTTCAGCACATGGAGCCGGATCATTCCGCCAATATCCGCAACTTCACCAAGGCCTATCCCGATGCCACCATCGTCTCTTCCGCCAAGGCCTTCCAGATGATGAAGAATTTCTTCGGCACCGATTTTGCAGACAAGCAGCTGGTGGTGGGCGAAGGCAGCACGCTCTCTCTGGGCAAGCATCAGCTCACCTTTGTCACCGCCCCCATGGTGCACTGGCCTGAGGTCATCGTTACCTATGACAGTACCGATAAGGTTCTCTTCTCTGCCGATGGCTTTGGCAAGTTCGGCGCTCTGGATGCGGAGGAGGACTGGGCCTGCGAAGCCAGACGCTATTACATCGGCATCGTTGGCAAGTACGGTATGCAGGTTCAGAACCTGCTGAAGAAGGCTGCCGGTCTGGACATTCAGACCATCTGCCCTCTCCACGGCCCCATCCTCACCGAGAATCTCGGCTATTATCTGAACCTGTACAACACCTGGTCCAGCTATCAGCCTGAGGAAGAAGGCATTGTCATCGCCTATACTTCCGTCTACGGAAACACCAAGAAGGCTGTCGTGCAGCTGGCAGAAAAGCTGAGAGCCAACGGCTGCCCCAAGGTCGTGGTGAATGATCTGGCCAGATGCGACATGGCAGAAGCCGTGGAGGATGCCTTCCGCTTCAGCAAGCTGGTTCTGGCAACCACCACCTACAACGCAGAGATCTTCCCCTTCATGCGGGACTTCATCCATCATCTGACGGAGCGCAACTATAGCAACCGCACCGTGGCTCTCATTGAGAACGGCAGCTGGGCGCCTCTCGCCGCCAAGGTCATGCGGGGCATGCTGGAAAAGAGCAAGAACATCACCTTCACCGACACCACTGTGAAGATTATGTCCGCACTGAATGAGGACAGCTCCGCACAGCTGGATGCGCTGGTAAACGAGCTGTGCAAGGAGTATCTGGCGCAGCAGGATTCCACGGCCAACAAGAGCGACCTCAGCGCACTGTTCCGGATCGGCTACGGTCTGTATGTGGTCACCTCTCACGACGGCAAGAAGGACAACGGACTCATCGTCAACACCGTCTCTCAGGTCACCAACACCCCTAACCGGATCGCCGTGACCATCAACAAAGACAACTATTCTCACCATGTCATCAAGCAGAGCGGCAAGCTGAACATCAACTGCCTGACAGAGGATGCTCCCTTCTCCGTATTTGAGAAGTTCGGCTTCGTCAGCGGCAGAAATGTGGATAAATTTGCCGGTGAGGAGCTTCTCCGCTCTGACAACGGTCTGGTCTTCCTGTCCAGATATATCAACGCCTTCATGTCCCTCAAGGTGGAACAGTATGTGGATCTGGACACCCACGGAATGTTCATCTGCTCCATTACCGAGGCCAGAGTGCTCTCCGACAAGAACACCATGACCTACACCTATTATCAGAATCACGTGAAGCCCAAGCCACAGACCCAGGGGAAGAAGGGTTTCGTCTGCAAGGTGTGCGGCTATGTCTATGAGGGCGAGACGCTTCCCGAAGACTTCATCTGCCCCCTTTGCAAACACGGTGCGGCTGATTTTGAGGAAATCAAATAACCCCCTCCAGATAGAAATGTAAAGGAGGCACTGAGTTTGAAGCTTGTATTATTGACCGCACTGGGCATCGGCGGCGCTACAGTATTCGGCTCCCTCATTGGCTTTGCATTCAAGAAAATATCTCACCACTTTTCCGACATCGTGCTTTCCTTTGCCGCCGGCGTTATGCTTGCCGCCGCAGTTTTGGGTCTGGTTCTCCCTTCTCTGGAATGCGGCGGCGAGTACGGACTTCTGATCACAATCGCAGGAATCTTTGCCGGTGCAGTCTGCCTTAACCTGATCGACAAGCTGGTCCCCCATCTGCACAGACTGGTTGGCAGTGATATTGAGGCGCACAACAACGCTAATCTCAGCAAGATACTGCTGTTTGTAGCAGCCATCGCCATCCACAATCTCCCGGAAGGAATTGCCGCAGGCGTTGGCTTCGGCTCCGGCGATACATCTCAGGCACTGGTTATCGCAGGCGGTATTGCGCTGCAGAACATCCCGGAGGGCATGGTCATCATCGGTCCCATGCTGGCTGCGGGTGTCTCCCGCCGCAAGACTTTCATCTGTGCCATGATCACCGGCCTCGTCGAGGTGGCGGGAACGCTGATCGGTTACTTTGCGGTCAGCATTGCCTCCGCCATACTCCCCTTTGCTCTGGCTTTTGCCGGCGGCACCATGCTGTATGTTATCAGTGACGAAATGATCCCCGAGACTCACGCACACGGCAACGAACGGGGCGCCACCTACGCACTGCTGGCAGGCTTCTGCATCATGCTGGCAACGGATGCGCTGCTGGGCTAAACAGCTCCAAAAAATCACAAGAAGGGGCTAATTGAAAATTCAGCAAAATGATTCCCCGCAAAAGCAGGATGTTTTTCCTGGCTTTTGCGGGGAATTTTCAACTTTTTTCTATGGATGATTTTTAAAAAAGGGAGTTTTTTACAGTCCCATTTCTGTTTACCTGAAAAAGGCTTGTTTTTATCCGCTTTTCGCTGTATTAACTGAATGTGCTGTTTGTGGCAAAACAACAGAAGCGTATCCTTGCAAGAATTTGAAATTTTCGTTTTTTCTCAACCAACCCAAACTGCGCCACAAAAATCGCGCCATATAACCACAGAATTTCAAGAGCAGATTTTTACGGCGAAAAATCAACAAGTCAGGTTCACGCTTCAAAAACGCCCCTATGCGGTTTTCCCCATCCCTCTTTTTCTATAATTTACACAAAGGAAAACCGCTGTTAAGTTAAGAAAAAACCACATTTCAGCATGGAAAAACCGGGCAAATGCCCGATTTCACCCTTGCTTTCTCCTGTTGCTTTCTCCTGTTGCTTGATGTAAAATATTGCCGGAAACGCAATTAGCGGCAGCTCATAGGGTGCGCCAACACCCTACGAGCCTATGATGAGTGGGGTAATCACTCAACACAACAGTCCAAGTGACTGCACCGCAACCTTGTTATACCCGTATGCCAAAACTTTTTCAAGAGTGGAAGCGGCGGGGTGGTAGGGTTTATTGTGTTACGCTCTGATATATTCAGGCGGTGTTGAGTTAAACGCTCAACACCGCTTTTTTGCGTTTCCGACAGACCTAAGCCCGACACGGGGCGCAATTCGCGCTCCGTGATCGGGCAATCTGTCGGAAATTGTATTGCAAATATTAAACTATATGTTTTAAAGGCTATGTCCTCCATGATTGCTAAGATTATAGAGTTTTCTTGTCTTTTTATTGTCTTATTCGTGCTATTTTAGCAAACGCTTTCAAATGAGGCGGATTCTTTTTCGTCTGCAACAAAAGGATTACCTTAATGACATTGCGGGAGAGGTTTTCCGCTTTTTCTGACAAGAGAAATCGTTTTTCACCGGGTTTTCGGTTGATTATTTCTTCCTGCCGCCGTATACTGTAACCACCATATACATTGCATTACAGGAGGAAACCGCCATGGCAATTCGTGTTTTGGTCGCAAACAGCATACCCGCCGGTGCATGGGACCAGCTGGTTCAGGATGGCTTTGAGCTGGTGCAGCGCAGCTGCACTCCCGAAGAACTTGGAAGCGTCCTGCGGGACTTTGACGCAGTCGTGATCCGCTCCGCCACCAAGATCCGCAAGCAGCAGATCGACGAAGCACGAGGCGGGCGTCTGAAGCTGATCGTACGCGCCGGTGTCGGCATGGACAATGTGGATGTGGAATATGCGGAAGCAACTGGCATCGCCTGCCGCAATACCCCCGCTGCCTCCGCCAACGCTGTGGCAGAACTGGCGCTGGCGCTGCTGCTCTCCTGTTCCCGCGGCGTTTCCGTGGCGGGCCACACCATGCGTCAGCAGAAGTGGGAAAAAAAGTTCCACGGCGGCGGACTGGAGCTGTCCGGCAGCACCGTGGGCATCGTGGGCTATGGACATATCGGCCGTAAGCTGGGCGAAAAGTGTCAGGCACTTGGCATGAACGTCCTGTCTGTGGTGCATCGCAATAAGCCTGAAGGCTGTGAATGCGACACCATGCAGTTTGTCTCCATGGACGAGCTGCTGCGCCGGTCAGATTATATCGTGCTGGCCTTCCCCGGCGGCAGTGGCACCCCCTTTATCAATGCCGAAATCATCGCCCAAATGAAGGACGGTGTGGTAATCGTCAACATCTCCCGAGGCTCCAACGTGGACGAAGCCGCCCTGCTGGCTGCACTGAATTCCGGCAAGGTCCGGGCTGCCGGTCTGGATGTCTGGGCCGATGAAAAGAACCCCAACTGGGAGCTGGCCGCCCATCCCTATGTCAGCTGCACCCCCCACATCGGCGCCAGCACCGCCGCCGCGCAGGAGGGCATCGGGCAGGAGCTGGTGGAGTTGCTGCAGACCTTCCCCTTCTGAGCATTCATACAGAAACAACACAAAAAACGAGGCTGTCTCCGCGGTGACAGCCTCGTTCATCATTTTCACAGGTTTTCGCCAGTTCAGGAACCGGCAACCGTCAGTTCTTTCTGCGGCGTCGGTGCCTGTGTGACTTCCGGCAGCCGCTCCCGAGCCACTGCCAGCATCAGCTTGATCCGGTTTTCCTGATTGACCCGGGTGGCACCGGGATCGTAGTCAATGGGTGTGATGTTGGCCTGCGGGTACAGCTCCCGGATCTTGTTGATCATGCCCTTGCCGCAAATGTGGTTTGGCAGACAGCCGAAAGGCTGCGCGCACACGATGTTCTCATACCCGGTCCGCACCAGTTCCATCATCTCCGCCGTCAGCAGCCAGCCTTCCCCCATTTTGTTGCCCAATCCGATGATATTGTCGGCAAGCCCCCGCAGCTGGTCAAAGGGCAGCGGCGCATGATAGCCGTTCTCCTGCAGTACACGGATGATGAGACCCTCCATGCCGGCGATCCATGCCAGAACCACTTCAGACACATGACGCTCCACCAATCCGCCGCCATAAAGCTGCGCCGTCTTGGAAATATTATAGGCGCAGTACTGGACAAAGCCCATCAGCCCCGGCAGGTTCACCTCGCAGTCCTGCGACGCAAGAAATGCCTCCAGATCGTTATTGCCCAGCGGAGAGTATTTCACATAGATCTCGCCCACCACGCCGACCTTCACCTTCGGCACCCGGCGCACAGGAATGGCCGCGAACTCTGCGGCGATCTGCGGCATGACCTTCCGCATCTCTCTGCGGGAATACCCCTTTCCTTCCCGGATCCAGCCGCAGATGGTGTCCAGCCAGCGTTCCTGCAGCGCCGCTGCGTCGCCGGCTGTCATCTCATAGGGCATAGTCTGTGCCTTCAGCGCCACCAGCAGGTCTCCGTAATAGATGGCGGAGAGGATCATCTGCATAAACGGCACGGTGATCTTCAGCGAATTTCCCTTCTCCAGACCGGAAAAATTCAGGCTCAGCACGGGAATATTGCCGTAGCCCGCCCGCTCCAGCGCCTTGCGCAGCAGGAAGATGTAGTTGGAAGCACGGCAGCCGCCGCCGGTCTGGGTAATGATGAGCGCCGTATGCTCCAGATCGTATTTTCCGGAGTTCAGCGCATCCAGAAACTGTCCGATGACCAGCAGCGCCGGATAGCAGGTGTCGTTATGCACATATTTCAGACCCAGCTCCGCCACCTGAGAGCCGCAGTTGCCCAACAGATCCACACGATATCCTTCACGCTCCATGGCTGCCGCCAGAATGCGGAACTGCACCGGCGCCATATTGGGGATCAGGATGGTATGGGTCTTTTTCATTTCCGGTGTGAACCGGGGATATTCGTGTTCCATGGTCATGCCTTTCGTTCTTTTTCCTCCAGCGCCGCAAAGAGGCTTCTCAGCCGGATGCGCACCGCGCCCAGATTGGTGATCTCGTCGATCTTCAGCTGGGTATACAGCTTTCCGCCGCGCTCCAGAATGGCTCTGGTCTCATCGGTGGTGATGGCGTCCACGCCGCAGCCGAAGGATACCAGCTGCACCAGATCCATATCCGGCTGGGTACAGCAGTATTTCGCCGCGGCATACAGCCGGGCGTGATACGTCCACTGGTTCAGCACCGATGTGGGGAACTGCTCCACCAGATGGGAAACGGCGTCCTCCGTTACCACCGCCGCACCGAAGCGGGTGATCAGTGTGTCAATGCCGTGATTGATCTCCGGATCCACATGATAGGGCCGCCCCGCCAGTACAATGATCCGTTTTCCGTCAGCACGGGCCCGCTGGATGATCCGCTCACCCTCTGCCCGTACCAGAGCCATGTGATTTGTATACTCCGCGTAGGCCGCGTCCGCCGCCTGCCGCACCTCCTGCCGGGAGATGTCCGGCCAGTGCCGCCGCAGGCATTCCCAGATCTTCCGGGAGAAATCCTTGGGCCGGTGGATACCCACATAGTCATAAATGAACCGTACATTCTCCAGCTCCCGGCAGTTGCCCTTCAGCACCTCGGGATAGTAGGCCACCACCGGACAGTTGTAGCAGTTTTGCCCAAGCCCCTCGTCAATATTGTAGGTCATGCAGGGATAGAAGATGGCGTCCAGCTTCTGCTCCGCCAGAAAGCGGATATGGCCGTGAGCCAGCTTCGCCGGAAAGCACACCGTATCGCTGGGAATGGTGGCCTGTCCCTTCAGATACAGGTCACGGCTGGAAAGCGGACTGTGATACACCGCGAAGCCCAGCTTGGTGAAGAAGGTGTACCAGAAGGGATACAGCTCCCAGAAGTTCAGGCACAGCGGCAGCCCGAGCTTCCCCCGCTTACCCTTCACAGGCTTATAGCTCAGGATCTGTCTGCGCTTATACTCGTAAAGATTGCACTCACCACTGTCCGCCTTGCCGGTGACCGGCCGGTCGCAGCGGTTGCCGCCGATATAGCTGGTACCGTCGGAGAAGGTATTCACCGTCAGACGGCAGTTGTTTCCGCAGCGTCCGCAGGTCTCCGTCCGGGTCTCCTGCCGGAAATCCGCCAAGGCCGTTGGCGACAGCAATGTGCTTGCCTGCCCTCTTCCAGCCCTGCCGCGGCCATACAGTGCCGCGCCGTAAGCGCCCATCAGACCGGCGATGTCCGGCCGGATCACATCCACGCCCATTTCCTTCTCGAAGGCACGCAGCACAGCTTCATTCAAAAACGTGCCGCCCTGCACCACGATATTGCGCCCCAATTCCTGAGGCGAAGCGGCACGGATCACCTTATACAGTGCGTTTTTCACCACGCTGATGGACAGTCCCGCCGAGATATTCTCAATGCTGGCGCCGTCCTTCTGGGCCTGCTTCACGCTGGAATTCATAAACACCGTGCAG
>CAZQJD010000039.1:0-14667 GCA_964593575.1 uncultured Oscillibacter sp. | reverse complement strand
AAGAAAGCCAAAGCCAAACTGAAAGAACTGACTTCCCGCAGTCAGGGCAGAAATGCCCGGAAAGTGATGAAGAACGTAAAAGTCTACATCCGGGGATGGCTGGGCTACTTCGGGATAGCGAGCATGAAGACGGCGATGCAACGATGGGACGAGTGGCTAAGACGGAGACTTCGGGTTTACATCTGGAAACAATGGAAGGTTCCGAAAGCGAGAATACGAAACCTGATGAAGTTGGGCATACCGAAATACTATGCCCACAAATGGGGATATGTCAAAGCCTACTGGAATGTAGCCGGGAGTCCGGTGTTACAACGCTCAATAACAAACGAACGACTCGCACAGGCGGGATACTACAGTATCCTCGCCCGATACGAGTCGTTGCACTTATGCGGTTGAACCGCCGTGTACGGAGCCGTACGCACGGTGGTGTGAGAGGAGGGGCTAAAAGCCCCTCCTACTCGATGCTTGAATGAGAAAAGGAAAAACGATTTACAGTGGCTTGTCCATGCCCTTCAGAGAGCAAAGAGCCGCGCCGATGGCAGTGGCAAAGGTGGCATTTTCGGGAATGATGTAGTGGATGCCGTAGAGCTGCTCAAAGAGGCGGAAATTGGGCTCGGCCTGATCCAGCGTGGTGACGGAGCCGGTGAGGATCACGGTGTCTGCCTGACAGCTCTGGCAGGCCAAAACCGTCATGGTGCCGATGGCCTGCAGCACCAGATTGATGGCGCCCGCGGCCAGATCGGCCGGTGTGGCATCCTCTGCCAGTTGGCCGAAGTTGGAAGCGGTCATATCGGGATGCAAAGTGCTGGCCGGGTCGGGAGCGATGTCCCGGATGGTCAGGTCGATCTGGTGAAGATCGCCGTCCAGCGCCAGCTTTTTGATCTGGCCGAAACGCTCCATGCCAACCATTTTTTTACACAGACCGCCCAGTGTGCCGCCGCCGATGCCGCTTCCGCACAGGTGGCGGACATGGCCGCTGACATCGGCGAAAAGGAAGGCGGTGCCGGTGCCCATAGAGACAACCAGGCCGGACTCCTGTCCGGAGAGAGCCAGCGCGCCCATGGCGGTGGCATTGAATTCATCTGCCTTGCGGGTGGGGACACCGTAGATGTCCTGCTTGACAAAGTCGGCACCAACGCCAGTAAGTACGACGCGCCGGATATCCGCAAGTGCAAGCTGTTTTTCTGTCATATAGCGGCCCAGTGCACCGAATAGGGAAGTGACCTGATCGCCGGCCCGGACGCGCAGCATGGAAAGGGGGGTGCCGTCCTCCAGCAGACCGACGATTTTTGTGGTGGAGCCGCCGATATCGATTCCAAGGATCATGGAAAGACCTCCTGACGCGGGATGATCGCGAAATATTTTGGGCAGAGGAAAATCTATGCTCATCATAGGGGAACGGGGGGGAAAAGTCAACTGAAACCGTGGAAGGAGAGGGAAGGCCGGGATATGTTTTGGCGAAATTTCTCTGGAACGATTTGACAAATAACCGCAAAAGCGATTGCTTTTACAGGGAATTTGCTCTATAATCATGATACATTACAGGCGCTGTGCGCTGAGATATTGGGAGAGCGAAAAATGACTGGTCATAAACTGAATCTGTCTATGCTGTGTGACTTTTATGAGTTCACCATGGCCAATGGCTACATGAAGGCGGGTTATAAGGACCGCATTGTCTATTTCGATGTGTTTTTCCGCGATGTTCCCGACAAAGGCGGTTTCGCCATTGCCGCCGGTCTGGATCAGCTGATCGATTATATTCTGGATCTGCATTTTACCGACGAGGATATTGAATATCTGCGGGGCAAGGGACTATTTGGCGAGGATTTTCTGGAGTATCTGCGAAACTTCCGTTTCACCGGCGATATCTGGGCCATTCCTGAGGGTACGCCCATCTTCCCCCGTGAGCCGGTGCTGACGGTACGCGCACCTGCTATGGAAGCGCAGCTCATCGAGACTTACACGCTGCTGGCGATCAATCATCAGAGCCTGATCGCCACCAAGGCCAGCCGTATCGTGCGTGCGGCAAAGGGCCGTGCGGTGCTGGAGTTCGGCTCCCGTCGCGCCCAGGGCGCGGACGGCGCGGTGCTGGGTGCCCGTGCCGCGTACATCGGTGGCTGCAAGGGTACGGCCTGTACCATTTCCGAGGAGCTGTTTGGTGTTCCTGCCACCGGCACCATGGCCCATGCCTGGGTCCAGATGTTCGACACCGAGTATGAGGCCTTCCGCACCTATTGTGAGAACTATCCTCATAACGCCACGCTGCTGGTAGATACTTATAACACGCTGAAGTCCGGTGTGCCCAATGCCATCCGTGCCTTCAACGAAGTGCTGCGGCCTCTGGGCATCACCAAGTGCGGTATCCGTCTGGACTCCGGAGATATGGCATACCTCACCCGCAAGGCCCGCAAGATGCTGGACGATGCCGGCTGGCCGGAGTGCGAGATCTCCATCTCCAACTCTCTGGATGAGTACATCATTCAGGATCTGATGCTGCAGAATGCAGACATTGACGCTTTCGGCGTAGGCGAACGGATGATCACCGCCCGCAGCGAGCCGGTGTTCGGCGGTGTGTACAAGCTGACGGCTGTGGAGGATCAGAAGGGCGAGATCGTCCCGAAGATCAAGGTCAGCGAGAATGTGGACAAGATCACCAATCCACATTTCAAGAAAATCTATCGTCTCTATGACAACGATACCGGCAAGGCGCTGGCAGACTATCTGTGCATCCATGATGAAGTGGTGGACGATTCCAAGCCGCTGGAGATCTTCGACGCCCGTGCCACCTGGAAGCGGAAAATGCTCACCAATTATACGGCCCGCAATCTGCAGGAACCCATTTTTGTGAAGGGTCAGCTGGTATATCAGCGTCCCACCCTGCAGGAGATCCAGGATTACTGCAAGGAGCAGCTGGACACCCTCTGGGAGGAAGTCAAGCGTTTCGACAATCCCCATACCTACTATGTGGACCTCTCTCATAGCCTCTGGGAGCTGAAGCAGCGTCTTCTGCGCGAGAATATGTAACGATCACCGGTCGCCCTGCCTTTCGGCAGGGCGGCTTTTTGCCCGAAAGAACGGTGCGCAACACATTGTTGCTTGTGAAAATCGTGTTTTGCATGATACTGTACGGGAAAAGGAGGGAATTCATATGGCTGGTATTCATGAGAATCTGAAGAAACTGCGTGCTTCCCGGAGGCTTACGCAGGAGGAGGTGGCGCAGAAGATCGGTCTGACCCGGCAGGCTATCTCCAGCTATGAGTCCGGCAGGACGCAGCCGGGAGTCGAGCTGCTGATGCGCTTTGCGGAGATCTATGAAGTGCAGCTGGAGGAGATCCTCTACGGGCACGAACAGGCGGGGATGAAACGGCTGAAGCTGGCTGCCGGACTGCTGACACTGTTCTGGTGGCTTCTGCATCTGCTGTACGGCGGGGCGATGACCATACTGCACATCACCATGTTTCCTCCGGTGGGCGAAAATCTGCGGCGGTATTTTAAATGGATGGAAACTGCCGGGAGCGCCATGGAGGTAGGGCTGCTGATGAATCTGGGCGGCTGTCTGGCGCTGATGATACTGGACCTTGCCGGCCGGCATATCGTTTCGTGGAAAAAGAAAGCGGGATGGTTTCTGATATATACTGCCGGTGCGGCGGCTGCGGCGCTGCTCATGGCGGCCCTGGATCCCGTAAGCGGGGTGTGGGATTTTCTTTCCGCAGTTGTCAGCGGCACATTTCACGGGCTGCCGGTTCTGGCTGTTGATATTGCCGTTGCCGGCCTGCGGCGGAAAAAACGCGGAAATATTTGCGGCAGATAGAAAATTTTGCAGGAAATACGGCAAAATCCGATATCTGTTTCCTTGACGCAGAGAAGGATTTCCTGTTATAGTGTATTAGGTATGCATTATACATACTGTGATATTGTAATTCATGCAAAAGGAGTGTCTTCTGTCATGTACAAACTGACTCATGAGAAGCATCAGCCCAAGTATATCGGCCAGGATATGATGGAGTTTCTGGCAAATGCCAAGTTTGAGGATCTGCCTGCCGAGGTCGTCACCCGTGCCAAGCATGTGGTGGTGGACGGCATCGCTGTGATGCTGGCCGGCCGTAAGACCCGTGAGATGTTTGATGTTACCTGGGACCATATGGCCCCCGCCGGTGATGTGACCCCTGTGGGCTGCAAGTTCAAGACCACTGCCGCCATGGCTGCATTCCTGAACGCCCTGCATGCTCAGACCCATGACTTCAATGACGGTCTCAACAACTCCGGTATGCTGGGCGGCGCCTATCATCCCGGCCGCACCGTGGTCTCCACCGCTCTGGCTGTGGGCCAGAAGGTCCATGCCTCCGGCAAGGATATTCTGCTGGCTGTGGTTCTGGGCATCGAGGCTGCTGCACGTATGCGCAACCCTGCCCACAACTCCACCGTGGCAGACAGCTATTCTTCTGCTGTGACTGCTGCCAAGCTGATGGGTGCAACCCCTGAGCAGTTCCGCTCTGCCTGCGCTATGGCTGCATACCTGAATCCCGGCGAATATGCCAAGAGCATGGGCTATCTGAGAACCGCCAAGGATGCCAAGGTCGCCGGCCCCACTGCCAACGTGATGAAGTATGCTTACCTGAACCGCAACGGCGTGGAAGCTGCCGAGTTTGCCATGATGGGCTATGAGGGCAACGGTCTGGCTGATAACAATGCCATCGGCAGCCGCTACTATACCTGCGGTCTGGGCAAGGAGTTCCAGTGCATGGATATGTATTTCAAGCCCTGGCCCTGCTGCCGCAAGACCCATGGCGCCATCGCTGCCGCTCTGGCTCTGCGTGACGAGCATGGCGTGAAGGCTGAGGATATCGAGGCCATCCGTGTGTTCCAGCAGACCACCGGTATGTATGTCAACACACCCATCAAGGCTACCACCGATGTGAACTACGGCGGTCAGTTCTCTCTGCAGTATACCGTTGCCTGTGCTTTCCTGGACGGCACCGTGGATCTGCGTCACTATCGCTGGCCTGACCGCAAGGCACCTCAGCAGTATGTAGATCTGGCCGGCAAGGTCACCGTCATCGCCGACAACGGTCTGGACGGACACAACGCCATCTCTCCCAACCACGGCATCGTGGAGGTGGATCTGAAGAACGGTGATACCCTGTCCATGTACTGCCAGTATCCTCTGGGCTCCGAGCCCAACGGCATGACCGAGGAGCAGCGCGTTGCCAAGCTGCGTGCCTGTGCTGAGGATATGACCGAGGCCGAGAAGGACGAGCTGGTCAACTGGATCCTGAATTTGGATCAGGTTGCGGCTCTGTAAGCGAGTCTGATTTTGTACGATGTTCCGGAGGGTCGTGTTATGCGATCCTCCGGAACGTTGCTTGTGGGCGCGGTTTCCCTTGCAGAGGGGATTTTCCTGTGCTATAATGGTTAAAAATGATCATTTTCTGCACTTTTTGCAGATTCCAGACAAAAAGAAGCGAAGATGCAGGTATAGCTTTGTCTCAAAGCGTTATATATAGAAAGAGAGGTCCTGCCACAGCCTGTCTGCGGCGGGAGAGGGAGGCGAACATGCGCAAACCAAGTCCGGAACGGATCGAGCGGAGAATATCGGCGGTTGCCAGCGTTGCCATGTGCGTGCTGGTGGTCTGTATCCAGATCGCGTTTTCCATTCTGCTGACCCGGTTTCTGCATGAGTATTATAGCTTTATTTACGGTACACTGCAGATGATTGCGGTGGTGATCGCCATTTGGATCTATACCCGCCACGGAAGCCCTTCCTATAAACTCAGCTGGATGTGCCTGTTGCTGTTGCTGCCGGTGTCAGGCATGATCCTGTTTGTCCTGTGGGGCGGAACCCAGCAGGCCAAGACGCTGAGCCTGCGCAAGGTTCCGCCGCCTGCGGAGAAGGAGTCGTCCCGGCGTGTCAGTACGGAGAATCTGGCGCGGCTGAATCGTTGGAATCCTACCTGGGGACGCCTGGCCACCTATCTGCAGAAACGGGGCTTTTTGGTCCACAAGGACACGCAGGTGCATTACATGGGCGACGGTGCGGAGTTCCTGGATGATCTCATTGCTCACATGGAGAAGGCGGAGACGTATATTTTTCTGGAATACTACATTCTTGCCGAAGGTGAGGTATGGGATCGGATCTTTGATGTGCTGCGCCGTCGGGTGGAGCAGGGAGTAGAGGTTCGCATCATTTTTGACGATTTTGGAAATCTGACCCGCCTCTCCGATGCGACTTTGCAAAAAATTCAGGACGCAGGGATTGAAGTGGAGGTCTTCAATCCCGTGCACCGCTATGTCAACCGCATCTATTTCAATTTCCGGGATCATCGGAAGATCGCGGTTATTGATGGTTACTGGGCCTATACCGGCGGAATCAATATTGGCGACGAATATGCCAACATCGTTAACCGCTATGGCCACTGGAAGGATTCCGGTGTGCGGATCAAGGGTGCGGCGGCCTGGGGGTTTGCGTCCCAGTTTATCCAGATGTGGAAAATGATGGGCCGCACGATGCCCAATGAGGATGACTATTATCGACCGCAGATGGAATGCGAGGGAGAGGGCTGGTGCCAGCCCTTTACCGATGGCCCTGTGAGCAATCCGGATCATCCCATTGAAGAAGTGTATCTGCAGATGATTTCCTCCGCAAAACGCATGGTGTATATCACGACGCCGTATTATGCAGTGGAGGATGCCATGCAGAAGGCTCTGTGTATCGCGGCAGACGCCGGTGTGGATGTTCGTTTGATGATCCCGGCGGTGCCGGATCATAAATTCACATACATGGTGGCAGAGACCTATTGGGGACAGCTTTTGGCCCACGGTGTGAAGATCTATAAATACACACCGGGCTTTCTGCACGCCAAGAGCGTTATGGTGGACAGGGAAGTGGCGCTGGTGGGCAGTACCAATATGGACTATCGTACGTTCCATCTGCATTATGAGTGTGCTGCCCTGATGTACAATTCCCCGGTGGTGGAAGAGCTGCTGGAGGATATGGACAGCATTATGCAGCAGAGCCGCAGCTACACACTGGATGAGTGGAATAAGCGTTCCTGGCTGCGCCGTGGCTTTGCCTCTGTGCTGAAGCTGTTTGCGATCTGGCTGTGATTTTATCCTGAAGAAACGGGAGACTGACTGTGGCAAGAGAACTGACACCCTGCGCCATTGCCGAGCGCAGCCTTATCAAAACCTATCGGAAGACGCTATGGAATCCTTTCATTGCGGCTGTGAAACGCTATGAGCTGATCGCGCCGGGGGACAAGATCGCGGTTTGTATTTCCGGCGGCAAGGACTCCATTGTACTGGCGAAGCTGATGCAGGAACTGCAGCGTCACACCGACCATCCTTTTGAACTGGTGTTTCTGGTGATGGATCCCGGCTATAGTCCGGCGAATCGGCAGTTGATCGAGGAAAATGCCAGACGATTGGAGATACCCATTACGGTTTTTGAGAGCGATATCTTTGAGGTGACCACCGTGGTGGACCGAAATCCGTGCTATCTGTGTGCCAAGATGCGCCGCGGATTCCTTTACAGCAAGGCGCAGGAGCTTGGGTGCAATAAGATCGCTTTGGGACACCACATGTCCGATGTCATTGAAACTACGCTGCTGGGCCTCTTTTACGGTGCGCAGATGCAGTCCATGCCGCCAAAACTCCACAGCAAGAATTTTTCGGGGATGGAGCTTATCCGCCCCCTGTACTGTGTTCATGAGGATGCCATTATCGCCTGGCGCAACTATAATGGACTGCGTTTCCTGCAGTGTGCCTGCCGGTTTACAGAGGCCAGGGATGCGGCGGAGGACGGCGTGGGAGACAGTAAGCGGCAGGAGATGAAACAGCTGCTGCGGGAACTGAAAAAAACAAATCCTACCATTGAGAAGAGTATTTTTGCAGCCATCCATGACGCGCAGATCGATACGTTGGCCGGATGCAAATTCAACGGCCGCCGTTACGCGCTGACAGACTATTATCATCAGCTGGGCGGTGGAATACCGCCAACAGAAGAATGAGAAAAATTTCAAAAAAAGCAAGTTTTTTTGAAAAAGAGTATTGACAATTTGCTGCGTTTCTGTATAATAATATCTGTTCGCTGCGGGCGAGCGGATATAGCGGGTTTGTGTAATGGTAGCACAGCAGACTCTGACTCTGTATGTGAGGGTTCGAATCCTTCACCCGCTGCCAAAAAGAGAACCTCGGAACTGCAATGGTTCCGAGGTTTCTTTTTTTGTTTTGCCCCTTACGCCCTTGCGGGATTTTTTAACGATCTTTTCGGGCATCCAAAAGGTTAACGCAGTTCTTCTTTGCAGTAGCCCGTTAAAGATGGAGCAGCCGATGGAAGGCTGCTCCATACATATCAATATGTGTCAACGGACTGGATAGCCGTTATCCAAACCAAGCAAAGGCAGCATAACCCGCAGGGTAAACACTCCGTGTTCCGGCTCAAAAGTACAAAGTCCCCCGTTATGTTCGGCAATGGATCGGATGCTGCGGCAGCCGTAGCCGTGGCCTTTCTGGTGGGACACGGGCAGTCCGTCCTGCATGGCGATCTCACCGGCGTAGGGGTTTTTGATCTCGATGAGAAGCTTGTTCAGCCGCACACCACAGTAAAGCTCCACCCATTTGTACGATTCCTCCAGCGGGGCAACAGCGTGCAGCGCGTTTTCCAGGCCGTTGGATATCACAGAGCAGAGCTCGGTGTCGGAAATGGAAAGGTTCTTCGGCAGCTTTGCCTCCACCGACAGGCAGACGCCCGCCTGCTGTGCCCGATCAGAGAAGGCGGAACACAGCAGATTGGCGGTCTCGTTCTCGCAGAATTGCTTCGGCGTGATGGCATCTACATCGGCCTGTACCTTTTTGATGTATTCCTCCGCCTGCCGAGGCTTGCCCGCGGTCAGAAGGCCTTCGATCATCGTCATGTGGTGACGTATGTCGTGCTGGTAGATGGCGGCCTGTGTTTCGGCACGCCGCAGGCTCTCCATCTCCGCGCCGGACTGCTTCAGTTCGGCTTCCAGCATGGACCGCTGCAGCTCGGCCTGTGTACGTTTCTGTGCCTGCACATAGTAGGCCGTGAGAAACATCACATAGAAGAAGATGAGGGCAGTAGGCAAAAACTCGTTCAGCACATGGATGCCTGCATACAGCGCGTCGGAGTAGATGGTGGTAGCGTAATCGAAGAGATAGTACGCAAAGGGCAGACTGCCGAAGAGAATCAGGGACTGAGAAGAATAGGCGATGGCATGGTGAGCGGTTTGGACAAAGAAACGGCGCAGCAGGAAAAAGATAGGGAAGATGGACAGGGCATAGCAGATCTCTCCCACCAGTGGGGAGCCGGTAAGAGCGGAAAAGGCCAGATTCACCCACCGGGGGAGCTGGCAGCAGAGATAGGCAATACATACGCTGACCAGCGCCATGCCGAACGGTTTTTTCAGGACGAAAATCAGGATCAGCACCAGCGGCAGGTGGACGATCAGGGGATAAAGCCGCTCGACGGCGCTGACGTCCCAGAGCAGCCAGAATATCCCTTGGATCATCAAAAACACCGGACACAGGGCAAAAATGAGCTGCTTTTGCTGCCGGATCTTCCAACCGCCTGCGATGTCCGCGCTGAGGAGCAGACCAAAAATCAACACCAGACCATAGTTTAACAATTCCAGTACAGTCAGAAAGGGCATTGCGTCAATCCTCCCTCTGGGCAAACAACAGCTTCATATAGTCTTTTTGTAGCTGGGGATACAACAGCCGGGAGACTGGCAGAGTTTTCCCGGAAAAAGTATGGATACCGGCGGGGGAGAGCTCTGCCGCCTGCAGCATATTGACGATGTAGGAGCGGTGGGGCCGCATAAACTCCGGTCGGCTGAGCAGCGCCGGCTCATATTCGTGGAGGGTGCCGTAGACCTCATGAACCGAGCCGTCCGTCAGATTGAAATACAGGTGCTTTCCGTTGACCTCCACATAGGTCAGCTGGGAAAACAGAACCCGGATCAGCGTGGCACCGCATTTCAGGGTCAGGCCTTCCAGAGGCTTCTGTTCCCGCAGGGAGAGCAGGTCAAGGATGGGAAAGAGAAGCTCCGCCCGGATGGGCTTGAGAAGATAGTCCAGAGCATGTACGCCGTAGCTCTCATAGGCGAAGCCGGGGGAGGAGGTCAGAAACACGATGTCGGCGGTTTCGTCAAAGCTGCGGATCTCCCGGGCTGCCGCCAGGCCGTCGGTGCCGGGCATCATCACGTCCAGCAGGTACAGGGTAAATGGCTCTTTTTCTGCGGCGTTCAGCAGCTCTGCGGCGCTGCGGAAGGTCTTGAAGCGCAGAGCCTTCTGCCGCTCGCTCTGCCAGCGGTCCAGCAGACCTGTCAGCACAGCCAACTCCTCTGCCTGGTCGTCGCAAAGGGCAATATACATGGCGCGTCCTCCCTTCAAAAAACTATTTTTTCACAAATACCATTATAGCACAGGGCAGGCCGGCTGAAAAGCCGGCCCGTTTGCATTTCAGGCCGCAAAACCATACATTTCGTGCCGCTGGTAAATCAAGCCACAAAATAGCTGATATATTGAGAATTGGATAGACTCCCGTATTGCGGAAACACGCCAATGAATTCCGGGATAGGTTTTCAGGAGGAAGCACCCGTCCTCTTTTCCCGGAAATTCCCGGAACAATGGCCATCTGAAAACCTGGAAAAATAAGGAGGAAGAACCAAGATGAAGAAACGAATTGTAAGTGCCCTGCTCTGCCTGTGCATGGTGCTCCCCCTGCTGACCATCGGTGCGTCGGCGGCCAAAGTTAATAGGGTCAGCCTGACCATTACCGAGCCTGTGGTGGGTGCATCCGCCGACTTTAAGCCAATACTGCCCTCCACCGCCAGCACTGAGGTGGCCGGTGTGTCCTGGAGCAATATGGACGCCTCCAATCCCGTTTTCCAACAGGGACAGGACTATACCGTTACCATCAAGGTGAAAATCAAGTCCGGCAGCTCCAACACCTTCGGTGCCTTCAACTCCATCAACGCCACCGTCAACGGCAAGACGGCCACAGTGACCACCGGAACCAGCACGGGCATTACGGTGAAGTACACATGGAAGGCTGTCGGCGGCGCCGCACCCGCCACTCCGGAGAGTACTCTGAAGGCGCAGTTGGATACTCTGGCCGCCGCCTTCCCCGCCACCAACGGCACCACTAAGAACGACGTACTGACCTATGTGCAGAAAAACCTCTCCGGCGCCTCGGTCTGGGCCACCAACGGAACCTACAGCTTTAAGCAGCGCCTGGCCACCGAGACCGCCGAGGGCTTCGTGAACATGGGCATCGGTGTCACCTATAACGGCGTGACCGTGGAGCCCTACGTGTTCCGGGCAACCATCCACTCCCTGAATACCTCGCCTGACGCCGTCAACCTGGCCGCCGACAAGGTGCTGATGGAGGCCGCCTTCTCGGCCTTCACCCCCACCGCCAAGACCACAGGCGACGAGCTGCTGGCCGCTGTCAGTGCCGCTGCCATCCACGGCACCAAGGCCGCCTGGGGCAGCAACTATTCCTACAAGGCACCCACCGCCACAGCCCAGGGCAGCGTCGGCGGCGACATCGTCCTGACCCTGGGGAGCCAGAAGGAAACCCTCTCCGGCAAGGTCAAGATCCTCCCCATTGACGGCACGGCGGCCGACGCCCTCATTGACAGCGACATGGCCGCCGTCTCCAGGGCCGTCAAGGCTGTGCCCCTGACCAACGGCACCACCCAGGAGCCTCTGGTGAGCGCAGCCAAGGCCGCCGTCCAGAACGGCACCACCCTGACCTGCACCGGCTTCCAGAAAGAGGACGCCACCTATGACACCGCCGGCAGGATCGTCATCACCTTCGACCTGGCCCTGGGCGGCAAGACCCGGAACCTGCGCGTCAGCATGGAGATCCCCAAGGTGAGCAGCGCTCTGCCCACCGGCATTTCCGTCGTGGCCGACGAGTGGGAGGTCCTGCGCCTGACCAACATCGAGCGCTTCAAAGAGGGCCGCCTGCCTCTGACCATGGTGGCCCCCCTTCAGAACGCTGCTGACATCCGCGCCGAGGAGATCACCGTCGCCTTCTACTACGACCACATGCGTCCCGACGGGAGCAGCTGCTTCACCGCCATTGATCCCGCGTTCAGCTCCGGCAAAATTCTGGGCGAGAACTGCGGCCAGATTTATGCCACCCCGGCCGAGGTCGTGGAAGGATGGATGAACTCCACCGGCCACAGAGCCAACATTCTCACCACCGGTTTCACTTACTTCGGCGGCGGCATGACAAGCACCGGCGGCTATAAGTACTGGGTGCAGATCTTCGCCGGCGGCGGCAGCGTTGCCTCGGTGGCCAGCAGCACCGGCTCCTTCCAGTTCGCCTCGGTGGAGGAGATGGAGGCGGCCTACCTCATCTGCACCAATACCGACGGCTATACCTCCTATCTGCCGCTGGAAACCGGGTATATGACCCAAAACGGCAATACCTACACCCTGAAGCTCAATGGCAAGACCGTCACCCTGACCGCCGGAAGCGCCCCAGCCGAGAACACCTTCACCGACGTGCCCGCCGCCAAGTACTACGCTCAGCCTGTGGCATGGGCCGTCAGCAAGGGCATCACCAACGGCACTACCGCCACCACCTTCTCCCCGGACAACACCTGTACCCGCGCCCAGATCATTGCCTTCCTGTGGCGCGCCATGGGTTGTCCCAAGCCCACCATTTCCAACCCCTTCACCGATGTGCCCGCCGGCAAGTACTACACCGACGCCGCCATCTGGGCCCATGAAAAGGGTATGGTCAGCGGCGCCACCTTTGGCGTCAGCACACCCTGCACCCGTGCGGAGGCCGTGACCTACATCTGGAAGGCCGCCGGCGCTCCTGCAGCCTCCAAGGCGGCTGCCTTTACCGATGTGACCCCTGGCACCGAAACCGCCGGAGCCGTGGCATGGGCGGTGGAGAAGGGCGTTACCAACGGCACTACTGCCACCACCTTCACCCCTGCCAGAACCTGCACCCGCGCCAACATCGTGACCTTCCTGTACCGCGCTCTCAAATAAGAACTAATAATAAGGAGGAAAAAACCAAATGAAGAAACGAATCGTAAGTGCCCTGCTCTGCCTGTGTATGGTGCTGGCCCTGCTGCCCACCACGGCTCTGGCGGAGTACAAGTACAAGATCAAAACCATGGATGTTACCATCGAGGCCCCGACGGCGGGAATGACATTAACGGAGGGACGGGCGCTGCATCTGCTCTCCGTCCAGACCGAATACGGCGAGCTTGTCTCCACGGGAGGTGCCATTCTGGTGGGCAACATCCAGTGGAGCGGTGAGTTTGACCGGACCGACCAGTCAAACCCCAAATTCCAGGCCGGTATGACCTACACCGCCACCATCCAGATCAACCTCTCCTATGAGCAGGGCTACTGGGTCAACCACAAATCCGACGGAGCGGGCAATTACATCATGGACAGCAATTACGTCAAGCTCACCGTCAACGGCGTCCCCACAGAAATCACCATGGGCACCGCAGGCAACCCGAAGTTCAAGGTGAACATCACCATCCCGGCTCCTGGACTCAGCGACGAGGAAAAGGACGCCGCCGAGGCCGAGCGCCTTGCCAGTCATGCGGAGCGTCACGAAAGCGAGCGCGCCTTTGTTGAGCCATATACCACCGCCCAGGCCGATGCCCTCTGGGTGGAAAAGCAGGCTTATGACACGATCATTCTGAACCAAGTGTCCTCCGGCTACATGGCCAGCAAGATCATCGACGCGAACCTGAACAAGGACTATATCACCGGGCTCCTCGTGGACTTCGATCTGGACCTCGTTGACAACGAGTTCCAGGCGGAGGAGTTTGTCCTGTCCCTGACCGGCAGCCAATACCCCAACCTGAAGGAGATCTGGCTTGGCGACAAGGTGGACGCGGTCTGGTTCCTGAAAGCGCTGAAGGAGTCCACCGAGGGCCGGTATCACGGCGGAGAGACATGGTATTGGACCCACAGCGGCAGCTTCAACACCGGAGATGCCACGTTGTATATCTCCAGCGCCGCCGCGGAGGCGGTGAGAGCCGCTTATGATGACGAAATTCGTCTTGGCGAGATCTCTCCCTGCTTCTCCATCAAGGTCTACGACGGCGACGTGTACGCCGCCCAGAAGGCCGGCGGTGCCGCCGCCCGGGACTACTGCACCGACCACAAGTATACCGACGTCATCATGGCCGCCGACCGCATCGCCAATCTGGACGACTGCTCCCGTGGCCTGGTCTGGTACTACTCCTGTGCCATCTGCGGCAAGTGTGAGTACAACGACGGCCACACCATCAGCCGTTACTACTCCTACAATCACGAAGTTCCCAAGGCGGAGCACGATTACTTCCTCAAGCTTGCCAACGACGAGGCCTATGTGGGCGTCAACGCCGCCGGCGACCTGGTTTACTGGTACAGCTGCACCTACTGCCGCAAGCCCTACAACTACTATCGGGAGAACCCGACCCAGGAAGATTGGAAAAACTCCGGTATGGATATGACCTTTGAGCAGTATCGGCAGTACTCACTCAGCAGTCTCGCCGAGCGGGAGAGTGCTGCCCTGAACTACACCACCTCCCAGGTCGATATGTTCACCATCTCCACCAAGACCGACGCCACGGTGCGCGCCTCCTTCCAGAGCGACGTGAACCACGCCCTGGACAA
>CAZQJD010000038.1:0-14724 GCA_964593575.1 uncultured Oscillibacter sp. | reverse complement strand
TGATGGCGCCCAGATTGTGGGGGTCGGAGATCTCGTCGCAGACCACCAGCAGGGGATTTTCACCCTTGGCGGCAGCGGCCTCCAGCATGCTCTCCACACTGACATACTCACGCATGGCCGCCAGCGCGATGACGCCCTGGTGGGCGTGGGTGCGGCTCATGCCATCCAGCTTCCGACGGTCGGCGTCCACCACCACGATGCCGGCGGCGCGGGCCTTGGAGGCGATGTGGCCCAGGGTCTTGTCCGTCTCGCCCTTCATGATGTAGATGTTATCGATGTTGACTCCGGCCCGCAGGGCCTCGATGACGGCGTTGCGTCCCTCGATGATGCCGTCCGCCTCGGCGGTCAGCAGCTCTTTCTTTTCGTTTGTCATAGTGTCTCCTTTTGAGGCTGTCTCATGTCATACAGGGCCAGTATATCACAGTCCTCGCACATAGAAAAGTAAAATTCACGGAAAATTCAAGAAAACAACTTCTCTTCGCCTTGTTAGAAAACGGTTTCTGTGGTATACTTCCATGGAAATGCGGGGTCAGCGGTCTTTTTGCGCCGGTGTTTCCTCTGAACGCATCTCTTATCACCATTACTTTAATAATATAAGGAGTTCATAATGAACCAGAACAGCAATAACAACAATAACAATAAGCCCGGCAAGGGCAGTAATTGGCGTGGCATGCTCTCGCTGGTTGGCTGGGCGCTGGTGCTGACGGTGGTATTCAGCTACTTTGGAGCCTACCGGGAGCAGGATCTGGCGTCCGCCACCCAGCACGAGATCGCCTACAGCGAGTTCAAGGACATGGTGCGGGACGGCCTGGTGGAGAAGGTCATCATCGACTCCGACACCGGCACCCTTCTCATCACCCCCGTGGACAGCTACCTCTTTACCGACAGCGAGGGCAACACCTACGCCGACACGGAGCTGTACACCGACCAGCTGGAGGCCACTGCCCTGTACGCTCTGCTGGATGAGCACGGCGTATACTACACCCAGCCCCATCAGGCCCAGATCTCCCCCATTCTGGCCTTCCTGATCTCCTATATCGTCCCCTTCCTGCTGATCTTCCTGATGTTCAATCTGATGATGCGCATCATGAGCAAGCGGGGCGGCGGCATGGGCGGTCTGGGCGGCGTGGGCAAGGCCAACGCCAAGGTGTATATGGAGAAGTCCACCGGCGTCACCTTCCGGGACGTGGCGGGACAGGACGAGGCCAAGGAATCCCTGACGGAGATCATCGACTTCCTCCACAACCCCGGCAAGTATACCGACATTGGCGCCAAGCTGCCCAAGGGCGCGCTGCTGGTAGGCCCTCCGGGCACCGGCAAGACGCTGCTGGCCAAGGCTGTGGCCGGCGAGGCAGGCGTTCCCTTCTTCTCCATCAGCGGCTCCGACTTTGTGGAGATGTTCGTGGGCGTGGGCGCTTCCCGTGTCCGCGACCTCTTTAAGGAGGCCAGCAAGGTGGCCCCCTGCATCGTCTTCATCGACGAGATCGACACCATCGGCAAATCCCGCGACAACCGCATGGGCGGCAACGACGAGCGGGAGCAGACCCTCAACCAGCTGCTGGCGGAGATGGACGGCTTCGACCCCACCAAGGGCGTCATCCTGCTGGCCGCCACCAACCGTCCCGAGGTGCTGGATCAGGCGCTGCTGCGTCCCGGCCGGTTCGACCGCCGCATCATCATCGACCGTCCCAATCTGGCGGGCAGACTGGCCACGCTGGAGGTCCATACCCGCAGCATCAAGCTGGCGGAGGACGTGGATCTCAAAAAGGTGGCGCTGGCCACCGCCGGCTGCGTGGGCGCCGACCTTGCCAATCTGGTCAACGAGGCCGCTCTCCGGGCCGTCCGCAAGGGCCGCAAGCTGGTGACGCAGGAGGATCTGCTGGCCGCCTTCGAGCTGGTCATCGCCGGCACGGAGAAGAAGGGCAGCGTCCTCACCGAGTTCGAGAAGCGTCTGGTTGCCTATCATGAGGTGGGTCACGCCATGGTGGCCTACAAGCAGAAAAACACCGAGCCGGTGCAGAAGATCACCATTGTCCCCCATACGCAGGGCAGCCTTGGCTACACCCTGCTGATGCCCGAGGAGGACAAGACGGAGCTGCGCACCCGGGATGAGCTGCTGGCCAAGATCGCCGTGTCCATGGGCGGCCGCGCCGCCGAGGAGGTGGTGCTGAACACCATGACCAACGGCGCCTCTCAGGACATTCAGGACGCCACCAGCATCGCCCGGAACATGGTGGCCATGTTCGGCATGAGCGACCAGTTCGGCATGATGGCCCTGGCCTCCAGACGGAATATGTATCTGGACGGCGGCTACGGCATGGACTGCGCTCAGGATACCGCCGCGCAGATGGATAAGGCCGTGAAGGAAATTCTGGACGGCTGCTACACCGCCGCCGTGGACATCATCCGGGAAAACCGGGAGGACATGGACAAGGTGGTGGCCTACCTGCTGGAGAAGGAGACCATCACCGGCGGCGAGATGGTGGCCATCATCGAGGGCCGCGACCCCGCCGCTGCCAGCGACGCCTACTTCTCCACCCGTCCCAATCGCCATGACGACCCCGCCATCGAGGCCCCGGCCAAGAAGGTGCATATGGTTTCCGAGAAGATCGAGATGCCCGAAAGCGCAGAGGACGCTCCCAAGACAGAGGACGCCCCCAAGGCAGAGGATACTCCCACCGAGGAAAAGAGCGAATAACGCAAAAACGCCTTCCGGTTCCCGTCTGGGTTCCGGAAGGCTTTCCTTTTTTCACTCCTTCAGCAGCTCGCGGATCAGCGCCGCGTCCCCCACCGCCAGCAGGACGGTGTTCTCCAGCCGATGGATGTACGCGTCCTCCAGCCGGGGCACGGCGTCGGGACAGTAGGTGCGGCACATGGCCAGCTGGGCCTCCACCCGCTTGCGGCAGGCCGTCTCCGCCGCCACGGCAGCCTCCTGATCCTTCATGATGAACACCGCCACCTCGTCGGCGCTGACGGAGCTGTTTGCCGCCAGATACCCCACGCACTGCAGCGCCGTTTCCCCGTCGATGCCGTAGAGCATCAGCAGGATGTCGCCGTCCAGCTCCGCCATATCGCTGCCGGGGAACGCGCCGGCGTCCACCAGCATCTCCACATCGTCCACGGAATAATAGGCCTTTCCGCCGCAGCCGCACAGCAGCAGCGCCAGCAGCAGCAAAATTATCGGCAATATTCTCTTTCTCATGTTGTCTGCTCCTGTTCCCGATATTGATGATACATCTCCGGCTCCATCACATGGGTGCGGAGATACTCCGCCCAGAGCCGATAATATTTCGGCTTGAAATGGCAGCCGTCGGAGGTCATCTCTCCCGGCAGCTGGCCGTCCTCCCCGCGGTAGATCTCCGCGGTGTCCAGCAGCACCACCTGCTTTTCCGCCGCCAGCTGACGGATGACATCGTTGAAGGCGTCCACGCCCTCATTGGTGAAGCAGTCCCGCAGCCCGCTGCTGCGCACCGCTTCTTCATTCACCGGCAGCACCGTCTGGAGATACACCACCGCCCGGGGCTGCAGCTCCAGCACCCGGTCCAGAAAGGCCGCCAGCTTCTCCCGGAAGTATTCCGGCGGCCGCTCCAGCTCGTTGAGTCCCGTGAAGACATACACCGCGCCGTATTCCTTCTGCTCCAGCGCCCGCAGCATGGTGACCTTCTCCTCACCGTCCCCGAACAGGGCGTACTTGGGCAGCTCTCCCCGGTAGAGGACAGCGTCCCGGAGCCAGAAAAAGCTGCCGTGCTTCAGCCCGGAAAACAGCTGCAGGCCCTCTGTCCGGGAATCCCCCAGAAAAACGGCGTCGTCAAACCGGCTGTCCTCCACCGGCTCATGTTCCGCCAGCGGTACGCCGAAGTCATAGGGCGGCGGCTCCGGCTGCCGCTCCGCTTCCGGCGGCCTCTGCTCCGTCTCCGGCGATACGAGCCTCGGCGGCAGTTCTGATTGCACCGGCTTCTCCGGCGCTATGTACAGCGGGTCTGCCGCCGCGCTCTGCACCTGCGGCTTTTCTCCGCAGGCCGTCAGCAGCAGAAGGGCAAGGACGGCGGCCAGCCGCCATCCGCGAAATTTCCTCATGGACACGCTCCTTGCAAAAATCTGTCGAATATGGTTTATCTTATCACCCGCCAAAACCCTCCGTCAATGACAAAGGCAACACATTTTCAGTATTATGTCAACCATTTTTTGACTGCTAACCGCCGGTTGACAAAAAGAACGGTCACGGTTGGTGGAAAATC
Source organism: uncultured Oscillibacter sp. (assembly GCA_964593575.1). Lineage (GTDB taxonomy): Bacteria > Bacillota > Clostridia > Oscillospirales > Oscillospiraceae > Oscillibacter. Next base: position 10,486 of record CAZQJD010000038.1, on the reverse strand, counting down.
CGCCGAAAACTGCTATACTGATGCCAAACAAAACAAGCAAAGGAGGGTCTGCCTGTGTCCATCCCTATGACCATCGGCAACCGCATCGCGCAAAAGAGAAAAGAGCGCGGACTCTCTCAGGAGGCGCTGGGCGAACAGCTGGGCGTTTCCCGTCAGGCCATCTACAAGTGGGAGTCCGCCGCCGCCCTGCCGGAGATCGAAAAGCTCATTGCTCTGAGCCGCCTGTTCGGAGTATCCGTGGGCTGGCTGCTGGGGGTGGAGGAGAACGCCCCTCCCGAAACCGACAGCAGCGGCGAGCTGAATGAAACGCAGCTGAAAATGGTGGAGGAGATCGTGGCCCGGTATCTGGCGGCCCAGCCCCAACCCCTGCCGAAGAAACGGCGCACCTTGTTTAAGGTATGTATCGCCGCGGCGGGGATATGCTTCGCCGTGGGCATGTATAACACCGTGACTCGTCTGGACAGACTGAACAGCCAGTACAACAGCCTGCAGAACTCCGTCAGCAGCATCAGCAGCACCGTCAACAGCCAGATCAACGGCATCTCCAACCGGGTGGAAAGCATTCTCAAGGCGCAGAACGCCCTGACCGCCGACTACAGCGCAAAGCTGACCGCCAGCGATCTGGGGCGCAATACCGTCACCTTCACCCTGCGGGCAGTACCCAAGACGTATCAGGAGGGCATGACCGCCGTCTTTCTGGCGGACAGCGGCGGCGGCCCGGCGGATTTCCCGGCAGACCTTGCCCCCGGCCGCGCCTTCGTGGGGGAAGCCACGGTGGAGCTGACGGACAGCATCACGCTGTCGGTGGTATTCATCTCCCCCGACGGCACCCGCCAGACCCAGCTGCTGGACACCTATGAAGGACTGCTTTCAGTGACCTTCCCTGATTACCTCCACCTTGACGGCCGCATGACCTTCATGGATGTGAAGGACGGCGTCGTCACCTACAGCGGCAACGACCGCTATGTCCACCTCCGCACGGCGCAGGACAGCAGCATCAGTACAGTGAAGGGCCTTCCGGTGGCGAAGATCGTCTCGGCCCGGGTGGGTCTGTTCCGTGATCAGACGCTGGTGACATGGCTGGAGCCCTGTCCGCAGCCCGCTACCTTCATCGGCTTTGAAGGCGAGGATTTTTACTGCCTGCCGGAAAACTATCCCGTCAGCATCACCCCGGAGGATACCCTCTGCTTTGCGGTGCTTGTCACCGACGAATACGGGCGGGAGTGCGTCTTCTCTGACTCCCCCTATTGCATGGATGAGGACGGCACAGATCTGACCTACGCCAGCCGTCCGTGGTCGTACCGCACCTCCCCCGCCGACTGGACATACTGACCGGCTATCTGGTCATAAACAATCTTCCGTTTCTGGCTATATCCTTATGTCCAGACACAGGTATACAATGACGGCAATGAAGATTTCGTTCAAAGGAGCTGTATACCATGTCTTACAAAAAGATCCTCACCGTGCAGGATATCTCCTGCCTTGGCCAGTGCTCCCTGACGGTGGCGCTGCCCATCATCTCCGCCTGCGGCATCGAAACCTGCGTCCTCCCCTCCGCCGTGCTGTCCACCCACACCGCCGGCTTCTCCGGCTACACCTTCCGGGACCTGACGGAGGACATGCCCGCCATTCGTGACCACTGGGTGAAGGAGGGCGTCACCTTCGACGCCATCTACACCGGGTATCTGGGCAGCACCCAGCAGATCGACTATGTGGCGGACCTGTTCGCCTCCGTGTCCGGAAAGGGCTGCGTGAACATCGTGGACCCCGCCATGGCGGACAACGGCAAGCTGTACCCCGGCTTTGACACGGCCTTTGTGGAGGCCATGAAGGGGCTGTGCGGCAAGGCGGATTACATCATCCCCAACCTCACCGAGGCCTGCTTCCTGACGGGTACGGAGTACAGGGCCGATTATGGCCGCGCCTATATCGACATCCTGCTGGAGAAGCTGACAGCGCTGGGCTGCCGCAACGTGATCTTCACCGGCGTCACCTATGCCGAGGGCAAGACCGGCGTGGTGGTGCTGGAGGACGGCAAGTACGCCTATTATGAGCACGACAAGCTCCCCAACAGCTGCCACGGCACCGGCGACATTTACAGCTCCGCCTTTGTGGGCGCGCTGGTGCGGGGCAAAACCGCTTTCGAGGCGGCGCAGATCGCGGCGGACTACACCGTGGAGTGCATCCGGGAGACCGCCAACGATCCCGGCCACTGGTACGGCGCACGGTTCGAGCCGGTGCTGGGCAAGCTGATCTCCGCTCTGGCATAACGGTATGACATACAGAACGACCCATCCGACATGCCGGATGGGTCGTTCTGTATGTGTGGGTGTTTACGCCGCCGCACGCCGCCGCAGCCGTACGGCCAGAAGGCCAAGGCACAGGCCGGCGCAGCCGCAGGCGATGCAGATAATCAGCATCAGGGGGATGCCGCCAATGTCGATGGCCCAGCCGGACAGCAGGTTGCCCGCCATGCTGCCCATTCCGGTGGTGATGACCATCTTCAGAGACTGGCCCTGCAGCCGGTCCTCCGGCGCCACGTTTTCGTTGGCGTAATAGGTGCTGGCGGGAGTGAAGAGGCCGTAGCCCAGCATCTGAATGGGCTGCACCAGCAGCAGCATGGTGAGGCTGCCGGAGGCAAGGGCCAGGGCGGGTTTGGCGATCATGAACACCAGCGACAGCAGCATCACCTTGTCGCCGCCGTACCGGCGGTAGAGCTTCTGCACCAGATAAGCGCCCGGCAGCTCCGAGGCCGCCATCAGGAACTGGGCCAGACCCAGATGTCCGCTGTTGCCGCCCAGCTCGGTGATCATAGTCACAAGGAAGTTGCCCAGGGGCATCGCGGCGGTCATGCCGAGGAAGCAGCCGAAGAGCATCAGGGTGTAGGGCGGATTTGCCCGCAGCACCTGCAGGGCGGAATGGGTCGCCTTCTGCTCCTTCGCCGGGGGCAGCGCCTCTTTCGGGAACCGCGGGAACAGCGCCACGATGGCGATCAGCACCACGATGAGTACGCCGTGGGTCAGACTGGCGGTCTGGATACCGAAGCGGGCGGTCTGCTGACCCACCACCACGCAGACAACGGCGTAGCCAAAGGCGCCCAGCCCGCGGCCGAGGCTGTACTGGATGTCCATACCGGCGTTGACGAACTGCATGGCCAGGGAGTCAATGAGGGGGAAGGAGTTGGTCTCCAGCATACCTATCAGGAGGAAGATCACCGCCGTACCCCACCAGCCGGGTCGGCTGGACCAGAACAGGAGATGGATCGCCAGCGTGGGGATCATCAGTCCCGCGAACAGCCACTTGACAGGCACCTCCGGGTGCTTGTCCGCCCAGCTGCCGATGAGGGGCATGGAGATCATACCGGCGAGGCAGGCAAGGGCCAGAAATACGCCCACATCGCCGCTGGAAAAGCCGCGGTCCAGCAGGATGGCCGACTGGAAGGCGGTAAAGGAGCCCAGTGCGCCCCAGTAGCCTATCTGCAGCAGACAGTACATTCGATTGACGTGTTTTTGGTTGGGCATAGCCGCACCTCCCTTTGTTCAGAATCACGTGTCGGCTCATTATACGGCATTTTTCCCTATTGTTCAAGAGCGGAAAGTGTGATATAATGCGCCCTGTCAACAGAATACGCGCCTGTGATGGAATTGGTAGACATGCGAGATTTAGGTGCTGTCACCTCAGTGAAGGTTTTTGATTATGGCTTCCAGTAAAGAATACTTGAGTTTTATATTGGAGCAGTTGTCCGGTCTGGACGGCATCACGCACCGGGCCATGATAGGTGAATATATCCTCTACTATAGAGGTAAAATCATCGGCGGCATTTACGATGACCGACTGTTGGTAAAGCCGATTCCGTCAGCGATTTCTTTGATGCCAAATGCCCCCTATGAACTTCCTTATGAGGGAGCCAAAGAAATGTTACTGGTTGAGAATGTGGATGACAGCGCATTTCTAACAAAACTGTTTGAAGCAATGTACGAGGAGCTCCCCGCTCCTAGAAAAAAGAAATAACTGCTGGGTTTTCCAGCAGTTCATACGCGCCTGTGATGGAATTGGTAGACATGCGAGATTTAGGTTCTCGTGCTTTCAGCGTGTGGGTTCGAGTCCCTTCAGGCGCACCAGCTCAGAAAAAGCCCTAAGGCGACGAAAAGGCCTTAGGGCCTTTTCATACGCCGGACGCGCTTTTTCTTCGCCTTCACCCCGCAAACGCTCCGCTGGTTTGCGGGGTGAGTTTGAGCACGGGTTCGAAAGTGAGCACCCCGGCCACGTCGCCGCAAGCGATATGTCACTTGCGGCGAGCCTTTTAATTTCACAAACGGATCATCTCGCGCTCATTCTGCTGTGGATCAGTTCTGCTGCGTGACAGCCACCTTGCCGTCTGTCAGGTCATGACAGTAGCGGAAGATGGGCAGGAGGCCGTTCTCGTCGGCATCCACCAGACCCATGCTGAGCAGGGTCATCTTTCTGCCGGAAAGTGTGTTGAAGTCCGGCTCCATGATGACGCCGAGGATGGTGGACGGAACGGTGTTGGGGAACACCCAGGCACCCTGTTCAAAGCGCTGGGTGTACTCATCGGAAAGTGTGGCCTCCTCATCGCCGCGGATGTACTGCCGCACATCCACCGCGCTGCCCGCGGGAATCTGATACCAGCCGATGGCATGCACGCCTGCCACCCGGAGGATCTCCGCCTCGTTGGGAAGCCCCTGCGGAATGAGATACGCCGTGGCGCGGGGGCGCTTGCGCAGCGCCGTGACATGCTCCTTATAGGCATAGCACGTGGCCGGATCTGTGACCGTACCGGTGGGCACATGGATGCGCGGCGCTGTCCAATAACCCGTTTCGCCGCCGTCGTGCTCCAGAACGATGCAGTCGTTCTCGTCGTAGACCGGGCCGTTGCGGAGCATGGTTTCCCGGCTGCCATGGACGGTGTCCATGATTTCCTGCGTATGCTCTGCGGCGTAGCTGATGAAGGCAGAGGCCGGAACATACTGTCCCATCACACGGCGCTCCATGAAGGCCATGCCGAGGTGGATCTGGCCGGGCGTCTCGATCAGGAACGACAGGCTGTTGCGGGTGCCGTAGTAGCTGCTGCCCGCCGAGCCGCCGGCAGCGGAGGCCAGCTTCCCGTAGAAGTTGCCGCGCAGACCGAGGTCACGGGCTTTGCCCAGAGCGGTCAGCGCCATCTTCATGCCCAGAGCGGTCATGGCCGCGGGGTGATTGAGGGAGCCGGCGCCCACCTGCAGCTCCACGTCATGGCACGACGATTCGCCGGTGACCGCCGCATAGTGGTATTTCCCGTGTCCGTCAATGGCCACCTCGGGCAGGAACAGGTTGTAGGCGGTGTTGAGCATACAGGTCTCTGCGTGATGCATGCGCAGATAACTGCGGTTCATATCGTCGCCCGTGGTGGGAGACGTGCGCGTCACTTCGAAAGCGCCGTCCAGATTGATGCGGGGCACGATGTACACATCCACGGCGTCCAGCACGTCCTCTCCGTACTTGCCGCACAGCGCCAGCATCATGGCAAGGGCGCCCTCGGTGGAGGCAGGCTCGGTGGAATGGCACTGGGCAGCGTACTGAACGGTGGGCTTGCCGTTGCCGCGGATGACCTCCGCCGCCTGCTCCAGCGTCATACCGGCCACCTGTTCACGGGTAAACAGCACCAGCGGCATATCATAGCCGTACTTGGGCGACTTGCCCAAAGAGAAGACATGCATATGGTCATGGACGGCATCCAGCTTTGCGATGAAGTCCATCATCTCTTCATTGGTGGTCTGCTGATGCCGGCCGGGACGTCCCTCTTCCCGCAGGAACTGGGGCGTTTGGAACAGGCCGGCATACGCCTCGCCCCACGTGTCCTTGTCAGACGCCAGCTGGGCGTCGATGAATTCCTGCGTATTCAGCATGACATAGCCCGCTTCGTAGCCGTTGCCGGCCAGCTTGTCCAGCTTCATCTCGTAATGCATGCCGGCCTCGGCTTTTTCCGCCGTGTAGTTGATCATCTGGCAAACCGCGCTGTAGCCTTCCATGGATGCGGCGCAGTGGTAGAGTCCCGGCGTCAGATCGGCATAGTAATAGGCGGTGACGCCGCCTGCCGTGATCACGCAGGAAGCGGGAATGGCATTGGCAATATCGATGGCTTCAAAGTAATTCCGGGCTGTCGGCGCCTGCGGATACACGCCGCACACGGCGCCCTCCGGGGCAGTGACGGTCAAGCCGCCCGTTGTGGAAACGATTTTCATATTCTGTCCACTCCTTTTTTAGTCTCCGGCGGCAGGCGCATGGGAGGGGCGTCCGCCGCGGGAGACAGTTTTTCTTCACAATGGTGCGCAAGGCCACTTTATCACAGAAAAGAGCCCTTGTCCAGTCCGAGCCGTCATTCAACTCTTTAGCACGATAGCCCAATGAAAAATTATGCTTGACAGACGCCGGGATCTGTGCTAAAACCAATTACAATACGCAAGGACGCAGAGTAGTAGACGAGGATTCGCTTCCAGAGAAGTGCCGGTCGGTGCGAGGCACAAAGCCGAAGAATCGTTGAACTGGCTGCAGAGCGGCTGCGCTGAACGAAAGAGTAGGTGCAGACGGGTGCTCCCGTTACAGTGCAGGGATATGCTTGTATCCCACAGAGGGATTCCCGGAACGGGGATAAGAAGAGTGGTACCGCGGAACAATCATTTTTCCGTCTCTTCTGCCAGAAGGCAGGGGAGGCTTTTTTTGTTCTCCTGCTGAACCAACAAAAAACAGGAGGCTATCATCATGAACAAGCAGACCAAAATTTCTCTCGCTATGGCATTTTCCGTGGGATTCGTTCTTTTCTCGTCCCACGCGGGCGGCGGCTTTGCCACCGGCAATCAGGCAAACACCTACTATGTGGGGCTCGGCTGGCTGGGTCCTGTGGCCGCCATCGTTTCCATGCTGCTGCTAACCCTGACCATGCGGCAGGCCATGGTGATGTACAATTCCCGGAAGCTCACCTCCACCAAGAAGCTGTTTGAGACCCTGTTCCATCCGCTCGATAAGATCGAGCTTCTCTTCGAGGTCTTTTTCTACATCATGGTGCTGATGGCCATCGCGGCCGCCATCTCCGGTGCGGCTACCGCTCTGAACAATTACTTCGGTCTGAACTACTACATCGGCATCGTGGCGGTCGGCCTCATCGTCATGGTCCTGACCATTTTCGGCGCCGGTCTGGTCCGTGCCGCTTCCACCTACATGGGCATCGCCATCCTCATCACCGCCATTGCCATCTATGTCATCGGCATTTTCAAGGCTCCGGAATCCATCGGCTCTGTGATGCGCTCTGATTTTGCAGAGAACGGCTTCGCCAGCCTGCCCAAGGCCATCGTCAACGCCTTTGTTTACGCCGGCTTCCAGTGCGTGACCCTGCCCACGCTGATCGCCTGCGGCACTACCATGACCAGCAAAAGCGGCTGCGCCAAGTCCATGTGGATCTCCTTCGCCATGAACGCCGTGGCGCTGGGCCTCTCCGTTCTGATGCTGCTGGGCTGGGAGGGCTACTACACCTCCGTTCAGGGCGGCACCTCCATCCCCACTCTCACCAGCTGCGTGGCCATGGACGCCACCTGGCTGACCGTGGCTTACGGCATCTGCCTGGTGATGTGCCTGGTCTCCACCGGCGTCACCATCACCTTCGGCTTTGTTTCCCGCTTTGAAAACGCTCCCTTCTACAAGGGCATCGCTTCCCGCACCACCCGCAACGCCATCAGCTCCATCTTTATCATTGCCGTCTCCATGGGCATCTCCCTGATGGGCCTGACCAACATCATCAAGTATGGCTACGGCTACTGCGGCTATCTGGGCATCGCCGTGGTGGTGGTTCCCTTCCTGACCGTCGGCGTCTACAAGAACCGCAAGTACATGGCAGAGCACGGTGAGGAGTTCGAGGCCCGCTGAGCAGCCCTGCGATTTTAAGATGTAAGGAGATATCAAACCATGCAAAAGACTCTCTTTCCCGGATATACCATCGGCACGGATGCCTATGACGATATTGCCAACGTCTGCCCCGTTCATGGCAAAACAGTCGCCATCATCGGCGGCAAGCGCGCTCTGGCAGCTGCCGGCGGCGCCATTGCAGAGGCTGCAAAGAAGGCCGGACTGGACGTGATCGGCGTCTTCTGGTACGGCGGCGAGGCCTCCCGCGAGAACATGGACATGCTGCGTCCTCAGGTGGAAGCGGCGGACATGCTGTTTGCGGTGGGCGGCGGCAAGGCCATCGACACCGTCAAGGTGCTCGCTCAGGAGACGAAGCGCCCCTTCTTCACCTTCCCCACCATCGCCTCCACCTGCGCCGCCTGCACCAGTCTGGGCATTGTCTATCATCCCGACGGTAGCCTGCGGGAGTACTCCTTCTCCAAGATCCCGCCCAACCACATCTTCATCAACACGCAGGTGATCGCCGACGCTCCCGACATCTATCTGTGGGCCGGCATGGGCGATACCATGGCCAAGCACTATGAGACCACCGTTTCCTCCCGCGGCCATGTCCCCGCCCACAGCGACGCCATGGGCATCACCCTCGGCTCCATGTGCGCGGTTCCCATTGTCCGCTGGGGTCAGAAGGCGCTGGCTGACTGCAAGGCCAGCACCGTCACCAACGAGCTGACGGAGGTCATTCTGGGCATCATCATCTCCACCGGTCTCGTGTCCAACTTCGTGCAGGTGGACTACACCACCGGTCTGGCCCACGCCGTTTACAACGGCTTCACCGTTCTGCCCAGCACCGAGCACCACGGTCACCTCCACGGCGAGGTGGTTGCCTACGGCATTCTGGTGCTGCTGACCGTGGACAAGCAGTACGAGGAGCGGGATAAGCTCTATCAGTTCAGCAAGTCCATCGGCCTGCCCACCTGCCTTGCCGATATCCATGCAACCCCCGAGGATCTGGACAAGGTCACCGCCAAGGCGCTGGCCGGTATCGACGTCCGCTGCTGGCCCTATCCCGTGGACGCGGAGCTGATCATCAGCGGCATCATGGAGCTGGAAGCCTACCATCAGGCGCAGAACCAATAAACAGCAGCCCGGAGCGGCATTCCGAAGGATCTTCCATGAAACGGCCCACGCCTTGCTGGGCTGGGCGCCCCGTTACACAGACCCGGAGACCCCCTCACGGCTTTCAGGACGAAGGGAGCCGGTATCCTTCGGCATCCCAAAAGCATCTATAAAATTATGTAAACTGGCAAAGCGCCGAAAACGCTTTGCCAGTTTTGTATTTTTCTACAAAAGCGCACGCCGCCTCTTTTCCCCCACGGGAAAACATGGTAAAATATTCTGTATCAAACCCCGCGAAATCATAGGAAAGGTGGTATTCTCTTGAGAACACAAAAGAAGTTCCTATCCCTGCTGATGGCCATGATCGTGGCGCTGTCCTTCGCCATCCCTGTCGGCGCAGTGGACGATCTGCTGGTCATCTCTCCTGCGCCCACCACGACGGCGCCCACCACGACGGCGCCCACCATAACGGTGCCCCCCTCCGAGGAGGCCATCATCCTCTACACCAACGATATCCACACCTACATCGCCAACGACGGTCTGCGCTATTCCAACGTAGCCGCTCTGAAGGACGCTCTGGGCGCCATTCTGGTGGACGCCGGCGACGCCATTCAGGGCACTGCCTACGGCTCTATGGACCAGGGCAGGACCATCATCGAGCTGATGAACGCCTCCGGCTATGATCTGGCCACTCTGGGCAACCACGAGTTTGACTACGGCATGGAGGGCGCCATGAACGCCATCGAGTGGGCGGACTTCGACTACGCTTCCGCCAACTTCTACCATGAGAAGGACGGCTCTGTGGGCGGCACCGTGCTGGCTCCCTACAAGGTCATCGAGGCCGGCGGCAAGAAGATTGCCTTCGTCGGCATCACCACCCCCGAGTCCTTCACCAAGTCCACCCCCGCCTACTTCCAGGACGAGAACGGCAGCTACATCTACGGCATTGCCGGCGGTGAGGACGGCGCGGCGCTGTACGCCGCCGTGCAGACCGCCATCGACGCTGCCAGCGCCGAGGCTGACATTGTCATCGCTCTGGGCCATCTGGGCGACGATGCCGCCTCCAAGCCCTGGACCTCCGAGGAGGTCATCGCCAACACCACCGGTCTGGACGCCTTCATCGACGGCCACTCCCACTCCACTGTGGAGGGCAAGGCTGTTGCCGATAAGGCCGGCAGCGATGTCTGGCTGACCCAGACCGGCGAGTACCTGAACGCCGTGGGCAAAATGACCATCGCCGCCGACGGCTCCATCACCACCCAGCTCCTCACCGCCGAGAATGTGGCTTTCATCACCCCCGACGCTGAGGTCAAGGCCATTGAGGAAGCCTGGATCGCCGAGATCGACACCCAGCTGGGCAAGGTCATCGGCTCCACCGACGTCGTCTTCGACAACTATGACGCCGACGGCAAGCGCCTTGTGCGCAAGCAGGGCACCAACACCGGCGCATTCACCGCCGACGCCCTGTACTACC
>CAZQJD010000037.1:0-14854 GCA_964593575.1 uncultured Oscillibacter sp. | reverse complement strand
GGTGACGCCGCGCTGGGCGCAGCCGTCGATAAAGGTCTGGAAAATCTCGCCCTGCCGGGTCTCGAACTCCTCACTGGCCACGGCCAGATGGCTGAAGACGCCCTCGACGCGCACATTGGGCAGGGCGGCGATCTGCGCCACGATGTCCATGCTCTCCTCAGTGGGGGCAAAGCCAAGGCGGTGGAGGCCGGTGTCCAGCTTGATCTGGATCTTGGCGGGCTTCTCCGCAGCGGCGCAGTCCGACAGGATTTTGGCCTGTTCCAGAGAGCAGACAGCCTGCGTGATATTGTTCTCCACACAGTGATGGAGCAGCCGGTCGGGAGAAAGACCCAGAATCAGGAGCTCGCCGTCCTTGTGGACGCGGCGCAGCTCCATGGCCTCGTTCAGGGATGCCACGCCAAAATAGCGAATGCCGTGTTTCAGCAGCTGTTCCATCATCAGCACGGCGCCGTGTCCGTAAGCGTCTCCCTTGATGATGGCCATAATGTTCACATCGGGGCCGATGGTCTCCCGCAGGATCTGCAGGTTATGTTTCAGGTTATCCAGATCGATCTCCGCACGGGTGCCGCGAAGCTGTTCCATGGTGATCCTCTCCTTTATGTTTCTTTATGCCTATGCTGGTATAAGATGATTATAAACAGCGTTCCGGGAAACCGCAAGACGCAGTTTCCCGGAACGGTTGATTTATGCAGTGTCAAATGCAGCGGGAGGCTTACTTCTTGTTGTCGGTGAAGTAGTCGTTCCAGTAGTAGAAGGTGATATTGCCCTCAGAGCCCTTCTCCACATTTTCACGGTAGTAGGACACGCCGGTGGGATAGCCGAAGGCGATCCAGGGGCACTCATCCACGACAGCCTGCATGAAGTCCTTATAGGCAGCAACGCTCTCGGGAGAGCCGGTGGGAGCGGTCTGCATGATCTGGAGGGCAGCGGTCTTGGCGTCGCTGGTCCACCAGCCTTCGCCGCCCACGTTGTTGCACAGGGAGCTCTGCAGCACCGGGTTGGTAAAGCTCTTCTGCGTCTCCCAGGCGCCGATGTCGTGGCCGGTGGTGGGGTCCTTGCGCATAGCGGAGTGAGAGCCGTTGTCAACAGCCAGCAGCTCCACCTTCAGGCCGATGGCTTCCATCATGGGGATGACGGCCATGGCAGCTCTGTAGAAGGCGCCGGAGGCATGGGTCAGGTACACGATGGACTCGCCGTTGTAGCTGGACTTGGCCAGATACTCCTTGGCCAGAGCCTGGTCAGCCACGTTCCACTCGCCGGAGTCCTCCAGGATGGTGGTATTATAGGCGGCGGCAGCACTGCTCACGGGATAGGGATCCAGATTGATGCGGCTGGCATCGCCGCTGAGGATGGACAGCATCACGGCGTTGCAGTCGATGGCGGCGCGGATGGCCTTTCGGACATTGACGTCGGCCACGGGGCTGTCGGCATTGGACTCGTGCAGGTTGAAGAAGATGGCGTGGGTCCAGGCGGTACCGGAGTTCACTTTCTTGACGCCCATGGTCAGAGCGGTCTCCACCTGATCGCTCTGAATGGAGCCGATGTGGTACTCGCCGGCCATCATGGCGGCGGTACGGGAGCTGGCGTCCTTATTCAGATTTACGGTGATGGTATCCAGATAGCACTTGGCTTCCTTGGCAACGCCAATGGCGCCCTCACTGGGGATGGACACATAGTTCTCGTTACGGGTCAGAAGGACCTCTTCCTCAGAGTACTTGGTCAGGGTATAGGGGCCGGAGCCGATGGCGTCCTCGACGTTATTGATGATCGCAGCTTCGCCGCCGCGGATGAAGCCGTTGGGCTGCAGCTCGCCGCCGGTAACGGGATACTTGTCGCAGATCTCCTTGGGCATGATCTTAAAGTCAGAATAGGCGTTGGCGAACATATCCAGGAATTTGATGTTGTACTCGGCCAGGGTGAAGGTAATGGTATCGCCTTCCACCGTCATGGTGACGTTTGGCCAGTACTTATCATACGTTGCCTCTGAGCTGTTGCCCACGGCGCGGTGCAGGGATGCCAGGGCATCCTCCATGGTGATCCTGTCGCCGTTGGAGAAATAGCGCTCCCGGAGGGTCAGGGTGATGGTGCAGCCGTCGGCAGATTCCTCAAAATCGAAGACCTGACCGTAGACCTGGCCGTTGGCGTCCAGAACGGCGAAGGCCTCCCACACATGCAGGGTGATGAGGCAGGGGCCAAGGGTACCGTTGGTGTGCACGGGATCGAAGGTGTTCCAGGCGTTGGCGGTGCCGACGACCAGGTCGCCGCCGTACTTCCAGGCGTCAGGGTCTTCCGCAGGCTTTTCAGCGGGCGTGCTGGTGGAGGGGTCGGTGGTACCGGGTGTGCTGGCAGCGGGGTTGCTGGCAGCGGTGGTGCTGCTGGTGGGCTTGTCGCCGCCGCAGGCCACCAGTGCCATGGTCATGACCAGGGCAAGGATCAGTGCGATGATTCTTTTCATGGGGTATCCTCCTATATCTTTGTTTTTATCACAACGCTTGCGCGTAATGATCATGAGGGAAGCTCCCCCCGTCAGAGGGCGCCGATGGATTGGAAACGGCGGCAGAAACGGTATGAAAAGAGCACATGACACGGATGGGAACCCAAAACCATCATTTATCAGGAGGCCCGTCTCTGCCGCCGTTGTCCGCAAAAAGAAAGGTTCACTGCCGGAGATATTTATGATGCATTCCGCTCCGGCTTGACTTTCCGCCGGAGGCTTCTTATAATCAGCCTATAACCACTTGGTTTTATCTCGCATGGGGAGGTATCACAGATGAACAGTCTCAGCGCCAAGATCTTTCTCGCCATCGTGGAGCACCAGAGCATTTCCGCCGCCGCACGGGCGCTGTATATTTCCCAGCCGGCGGTCTCCGCCCATCTGAACCGTCTGGAGGAAGATGTGGGCATCTCGCTGGTGCGGCGTCAGAAGGGATCGCACAGAATCCTGCTGACACCGGAGGGCGAGGCCTTTATCTCCGTGGCCAGAGAGTGGCTCTCAGCGGAGAAAACGCTGCAGGCCTTCAAGGATTCCTGCAGCCGCAAGACCCTTCGGCTCGCCGCTTTTGCCAGCGCCCACCGGTACCTGCTGGAGCCCTTGGCCGAAAAGCTGCAGCAGGCGATCCCCGACATTGACCTGCAGCTGTGCGCTCTCCCTTCGGGAACCAGCATCATTATGAATACGCCTCTGCCGTATGACATTGTTTTGCGCACCACCACGTTCAGCCATCCGGCATCCACAGCAGTGTACGCTCAGACCTCCTTTTTCCGCAGTTCCACGTGTATCCTCTGCCCCGCCGATACACCTCTGCCGGACAGGGTCCTGGCGCCGGAGGAGCTGGATCTCACCTTCGAAGTGCGGTCAATCACGGTAGAGGAACCCACCGCAATGTGGTATCAGGAGCATTTCCCGGACGGCGCGGCATCCCATTATCCCGCTGTCTGGAATAGCCTGAACGCTGCCGACTGGTTTGACGATCCACGCTGCTGGTTCCTTACCCATACCAGCATCGCCGCGTTCCTGACGGCGCAGGATCCGGGGAAGCTGACCACCCGTCAGATCTCCCCCGCGCCGCCGGGGCGCCTTGTCAGCATCATGGTATCCAGGAGCTATTCACGCGCAGACGTCATCGATGCGTTTCTAAGCTGCTGCCGGGAGTATCTGGCAGAGCGCCCGCATCTGCAGCCGCTGCTGCCGGGCTCCCTGTGAGCCGCGCTTTCCCAAAGCATAGCACACAAAATGCATCGGCAAAAGGCAAAACGGCCATTTCAAATAGACGGATTTCGGAGCCAGCCTATAACCAATTAGTTATAGGCAAATATTTGCAGTTCGTTATTTTGCAATCTGTGGTTGCAAAGAGGGAAAGCTGTGCTAAAATATGGAATGTGGGTCTTTTGACCCTGAAAAACGATACGGATAATACTTTTCAGATAAGGAGAACGTGAACATGGAAATGCAGGAACTGTTTCAGTGGGCTGCCGCTCATCAGGAGGAGCAGCTGAATTTGCTGAAGACGCTGGCCGCTATCCCCGCACCCTCCCATCAGGAGGAGCAGCGGGTGGAATTCATCACCAGCTGGCTGAAAGAGCAGGGCGCAAAGGAAGTCATCGTGGATGAAGCGCTGAACGTGAAGGTGCCCTTCCACTGCGAGGGCCGGGACGATATCACCGTGTACATGGCCCACACCGACGTGGTGTTCCCCGATCTGACCCCCCTGCCCGTGCGGGAGGAGGACGGCAAGCTGTTCGCGCCCGGCGTGGGTGACGACACCGCCAATGTGGTGGCTCTGCTGATGTGCGTGAAGTATCTGCTGAGCAATCAGTGCACCGCAAAGGAGCCGGTGCTGGTGGTGCTGAACAGCTGTGAGGAGGGTCTGGGCAACCTGAAGGGCGTGCGCCAGATCTGCGCCGACTACGAGGGCCGCATCAAGGAGCTGATCTCCTTCGACGGCGGCTTCAAGCGCATGTGTGTGCGCGCTGTAGGCTCCGAGCGCTGGAAGGTGAAGACCGCCACCATCGGCGGCCACTCCTTCTCCGCCTTCGGCAATCCCAACGCCATTGCCCATCTGGCCGGTCTCATCACCAAGCTGTATCAGCAGGAGGTGCCTCAGGTGGAGGGCAGAAAGACCACCTACAACGTGGGCATCATTCAGGGCGGCACCTCTGTGAATACCATCGCACAGGACGCGGAGATGCTCTACGAGTACCGCTCCGACGACAAGGACTGTCTGGACCAGATGCGCAAGCAGTTCTTTGCGCTGGTGGAGGCCGCACGCTGCGAGGACGCCGGCTTTGAGCTGGAGCTGGTGGGCGAGCGTCCCTGCGGCAGCAGCGTTCCCGAGGACGCACATCAGCGGCTCATCGGCCGTTGCAGTGACGCCATCGTCACCATCACAGAGAATGCACCCACTCTGGGCTCCAGCTCCACCGACGCCAACATCCCCCTCTCCAAGGGCATCCCCGCCGTGACCTTCGGCCTGTATTCCGGCGGCAAGGCACACACCCGGGAAGAATATGTGAAGATCGACAGTCTGGAAACGGGTCTGAAGATCGGTATGCTGCTGGTCACATCCCACTTTGAGAAATAAACCACCGCACCTGACAGGAGGTACTGCGATATGTTTGATTTGCTGATCAAAAACGGAACCATCATCAACGGCACCGGAAGCCCGTCCTTCTTCGGTGATGTCGGCATCACCGACGGAAAGATCGTCCGCATCGGAAAGGGCCTCACCGATGCAAAGAAGACCATCGACGCCACGGGTCTCACCGTGACTCCGGGCTTCATCGATTCTCACAGCCATTCCGACAACGCCATTCTCAGCCATCCCGAAATGATCGAGAAGCTGGAGCAGGGCATCACCACCTCCATCTCCGGCCAGTGCGGCGGCTCCCCCGCTCCCATCAGCCGTGACGCTTCTGATGAGGCAAAGGAAAAGATCGTGGGCGGCATCGGCAAGGCCGGTGATGTGCTGCGCACCTTCGGCACCTTCCTGGATGCCATCAAGGACCGTCCTCTGGGTGAAAGCCAGGCCATTCTGGTGGGTCACGGCAACCTGCGCAAGGCCGTTATGGGCATGGACGACCGCGCCCCCACCGCCGAGGAGCTGGAGCAGATGAAGGCTCTGCTGCGGGAAGCGCTGGAGCACGGTGCGCTGGGCGTTTCCTTCGGCCTGATCTATCCCCCCAGCTGCTACGCTGAAACCGACGAGCTCATTGAGATCGCCAAGGTGGCACAGGAATACTACGGCATCGTGGCAGCACACATCCGCGGCGAGGGCGGCACGCTGACCCGCGCCACCGCTGAATTTATTGATGTCATCCGGGCATCCGGCGCACGGGGCGTGCTGTCTCACCACAAGGCCGCCGGCGGTAAGGAAAACTGGGGCAAGGTCCACAACACCCTGCGGATGCTGGAGGCCGCCAACGCAGAGGGGATGGAGATCTGGTGCGACGTGTATCCCTACTGCGCCACCCACACCTCCATGGGCGCCACCTTCATCCCCACGGAGCTGCACGCCAATGGCGACCAGGGCATCGTGGAGCTGCTCTCCTCCCGCGAAAAGCGCGAGGAGCTGAAGGCATGGGGCCGCGAGCGCTGGGGCGACGATCTCTCCTGGACCCAGGTCACCGCCTGCCGCGCCTTCCCCGAATATGAAGGCCTGCGGATCCCCGAGGTGGCCAAGCTCCGCGGCACCGACGGCTATGACGCCATTTATGACATGATCGCCGCCTGCCAGAACGAGGGCTCCAACGCCTGCTACTTCACCATCTGCGAAGAAGACATCGAAACGGTGATGGCATGGCCCCGCGCCATGATCTGCACCGACGCCAGCGTGGCCAAGAACAGCGTGGTGTATCACCCCCGTCTGAAGGGTTCCTTCCCCCGTGTGCTGGGCCGGTATGTCCGCGAGCGCAAGGTCACTTCCCTGCCGGAGATGATCCGCAAGATGACCGCCATGCCCGCCAGCGTGTACGGTCTGAAGTCCAAGGGTCTCATCTGGGAGGGCATGGACGCCGACCTGTGCATCTTCGACGCCGGCAAGATCATCGACCGTTCCGAGTTCACCAACTGCAACCAGCGTGCCGAGGGTCTGAATTATGTCATCGTGGCCGGTGAGGTCGTGGTGGAGGACGCCGTTTACAACGGCAAAAAGCTGGGCCGTGTGCTTCTGACGGAGCGCTGAGCCATCCATAAAAAGTGTTGTGTCCGGAGCCCGCGGCTCCGGACACATTTTCCTGTAAATCGGAAAGGTTTTTCCGCAGATCGGAAATTGACTTCCGGCAGATATGCGGCCTATAATGAGGGCACAAACGACTTGAGGGAGGAAGCTGCGATGGCACAGGCTGTATTTCAAGGCGCCGCCTTCAAGGTCACCCACACCCTTGAGCAGGCGGGGCCGCACCTCACCCGGAGCGCTTACTATGACGAATCTCTGGCAATGACCACCCTGCTTCAGGGCAGCGGCACCTGTTTCGTGGAAGGCAGCGTGTACCCCATGGCACCGGGAGATCTGGTGCTGATGCGGGCCGACGAGCTGCGCTGCTGCCGGCTTGCACAGGACGGTGTGCATGAGCGGCTCTCCATCTATCTGCAGCCCTCGTTTCCCGATTCCTTCGGCGAGCTTCCCCTGCTGCAGCTTTTCCGGAACCGCACGCCCGGCACCGGCAACAGGATCCGGCTGAAAGAGGATGACAGCACCGGATGGTACACTCTGCTGGAGATCCGGGACTGGATGGCTGCTTTCCAGAGCAGCGGCGACAGCATTGCGCAGGCAGAGCTGCAGCTTCTGATCCTCCGTCTGCTGATCCGGCTGTGCCGCGTCCGGGAGTCTGCCGCAGACGATGCACCCCGCTCCGGCGACCCCGATGTGGAAAATATCTGCCGCTATATCCGGGAGCATCTCACGGAAACGCTGTCCTACCAGCACATACAGGAGCACTGTCATGTCAGCCGCTACCAGCTGGGCGAGGTTTTTCGCCGCAGCACCGGCATGACGCTGACGGAATACATCATCCAGAAACGACTGCTGCGGGTGGCCGAGCTGGTGCGCGGCGGAGCTGGCATTGAGACCGCCGCCGCGGAAGCGGGTTTTCAGACCTATTCCCATTTCTATAAAGCATTTGTCAGACAAAAGGGGATGTCCCCCAGACAATATTTTCAGAAAACATCGCACTGAGGAGGGTTCACCATGGCCGATCATTACAATCATTATCCCTTAAAGCATTTTGCCGCTACCGTGGCCGACTGCATGGGTCTCACTCTGCCGGAGCCCTATGCCCCACCCATCAGCTGGGCCAGCCGGATCCTCAAGGAGCGGTTGGGCGGAACGGCTGACCGGGTGGTACTGTACCATGCCGACGCAGTGGGTCTTTACATCTGGCAGAAGTACCCTTACCTGTTCGCACCGGTATATAAGCACACCTCCTTCACTCTGCCGTTCTGCAGCACCGTAGCCTCCTTCACGCCGGTGGCACACGCCTCCATGTATACCGGGTTGGATCCGGAGGGACACGGCATCCGCACCTATACCCGTCCGCAGCTGACCTGCTCCACACTGTTCGATGAGCTGCTGAAAGCAGGCAAGCGTCCCTGTATTCTGGCCACCAGCGATTCCACCTTTGAGCACATTTTCGCCGGGCGGGACATGGACTATTTCAAGGCCTCCGGCGCCGCAGAGATTCAGGAGAAGGCGCTGGAGCTCATCGCCTCCGACAAATATGACGTCATCAGCATCCACACCTTTGACTACGATGACGCCGCCCACGCCTTCGGCCCGGAATCCAAGCAGGCCCTCAACGCCCTTTCTCTGGAGGCGGAAGGCTTCCACCGGCTGGCCGAAGCTCTGGAGCAGTTCCGGGGACAGCACCGCATCCTGATGACCTACTCCCCCGACCACGGCCAGCACGCCACCATGGGCGGCGCAGCGGAGGAAGTCAGCGTGGAGGGTGTCGACCTGTCCGGCTACGCAGGACTCCACGGCAGCAAGCGGATCGAGGACATGAACATCATGCACTTCTTCGGCACCATCTGACGCAGGGGGAATACCCATGCCTTTCTATTGCGACTATCATGTGCACTGCCGCCACTCGTTTGATGCAGACAGCTCCATTCTGAGCATGGCGCAGGCAGCGGAGGCAGCAGGTCTGGCCGAGCTGTGCTTTTCCGACCATCTGGAATTTGAATATCCGCCATGGAACGTGCCCTTTGACCCCGACGCCCGTCTGGCGGAGCTGCGGGAGGCGCAGGAACAGGTTCGCATCCCTCTGCTCCACGGGGCGGAGATCGGACTGACGCCGGACCCGACCCATGCGCGGCAGGGCTGGGAGCATGTACGGGATACGCAGCCGGATCTGATCATCGGCTCTATCCACATCGTGGGAGACCAGAACGTATTTGACCCGCCGTATTTCGCCTCCCGCTCACGGGAAGAAGCCTACGGCGAATATCTGGCGGCGGTAGAGGCGTCTATCCGGACACTTCCGGAGCTTTCTGTGCTGGGCCATTATGATTTTGTGGCCAAAAACGCCCCCTACACGCCGCGTCCGCTGAGCCGCTCCGACGCACCGGAGCAATTTGACGCCATCCTTCGCTATCTGGCGGAGAACGGCAAGGGTCTGGAGATCAACACCGCCATCTGGCGGGATGCTCCCGGCTGGGGACTGGACGTCCTCACCCGTTTCGCCCAGCTGGGCGGCGAGTTCGTCACCTTCGGCTCCGACGGGCATGTGCCCGCCAAAGTGGGCCACCGTTTCCGGGAAGCCTATGCACTGGCGCAGGCCGCCGGCATCCGCTATACCGCCACATTCCGCAGCCGAATCCCCAGACTGATCCGGCTGTGACAACACAAAGGAGTGAATCCCATGACCAAAGAACAGAAGCAGGCCATCCTGCTGACCACCGCCAAAGCCTATATGAGCCGCGGAGCCGCTCTGCAGTATGACCAGCTGAGCATGGACCGTACCCTGCAGATCACCTCCCGCCGGCGCTACACCCTGCCGCCGGAGGCAGCCACCTCCCAGCAGCGGCTGTATCTGGACTGCGCCACCTTCATCTGCGCCGCCTATTATGAAGCCTTCGGCTACCGGCTGGAAGCGGACGTCACCTGGAACATCCGGGATCTGGTGCAGGACCGCGTATTCCTCCACGAGTTCACCGGCGAGGAAACGGACGCGGAGATCGAGGCCATGAAGGCGGAGCTTCGCGCACTGCTGGAGCCCGGCGACGCGGTGGTCTGGTCCAAGGCCACCAACGGCCACATCATGCTGTATGTGGACGAGCATACTTACTACAATTCCTCTCAGGCCGGTATCCCCGGCAGCTATGACTATCCAAACCGCCGGGATCTGGTCAGCGAAAAGGGCGGCATGCACGAAGAAGACGTCCGCTGGTGGTTTGAGGAGACCGAGAACAAGGTGGACGGCCGCAACTATCTCTTCAACCGGGCGTTCAAGACCCTTGCCGTTCTCCGGCCGCTGAACCGGGTGGGCGACCCAACGCCCAACGCCATGGCCCGCATGGGCAGTGCAAAGGATCTGTGGTTCGCCGTCACCGTCAGCCATTCCGGCGGTCAGACCGCTCAGCTCGGCGACACGGTGGAATACACCCTCACCGTGCGCAACGACAGAGAGACTGCCGCCAGGGTGGAAATTTCCTTTGAGACGCCTGACGGCTGCACACCGCTGGGCGAAACCGCCGCCGCGCCGGAGCTGACTCCCGGCGAAATGGTCGCCATCACCTTCCCGGTGCGTTTGGAACAGACCGAACAGCCATGGATCACGCCGCCGGTCATCATGGCCAACGGTCTGCAGGTCTATGCCCCCCGGGTACTGGTAGGCAGGAACCTCTCCGCCGATCAGACCCGGACGGTGCTGGCCACCATGGAAGCCGCCGCGCAGACCTGCTCCACTGTGGAAGCGGTCAACGCAGCATATCAGTCCGTCGGCATCGCCATGCCGGAGCGCCGTCTTCTGCTGCGGGATCTGTTCCACCGGTACGACTCTGTACAGGGAGAGATCTTCATCCGAAGAATCCAGAACCCCGCACAGGACATGGCGGTATATTCCTATTTCGGCGGTGCCGGTGTGGTGACGCCGGAGATCGCCTGCGATCCCTTCATCCGCACCACACAGCTGCGGATGGAAGACCTGCAGCCCGGCGATATCCTGCTGGTCAGCGACGACTATACGAACTTCAACCTCTATGAATCCATGTATACCGGCGCAGGCCTCCTCGGCAGCTTTGCACCCGGTCAGCCCCCCGCCCTCCTGACCGGTGACGAGGCCGCGGCATATCTGGACAGTCTGCCGGGACGGTTTGCCTACGCCATCCTGCGCCCGTCCCTGAGCCTGCAGAACTGATACTGTTCCTTGATCAAACACTTTGATCGACAATCTCGCGTGCTGCGCACACTCGAAAGACAGCATCCCCGCCGCAGAAGAAACTTCCCTTCTGCAGCGGGGATGCTTTTGTCAGAAATCGTCAGGGTCCCAGCATTCCACGACCTCTTCGTCGTCGTTCTGTTCCTCGTCAGTTTCTTCCTCTTCCTCCTCCTGGAAAAGGGCTTCCTCGTCCCAAAGCTCGTCGCACTCCTCGGTCCAGCCGGCCTTTCGGGCGGCGGCCTCCTCCGCCTGCCGGATCTCCTCGTCCAGCCGGCTGAGCAGCCTGTCCCAATCCTGGGGAGACAGCTTCCCGTTTTCGTCGAAGCGAATGGGCGTTTTCTGTGTGTCCGCCATATTACTCCAGAGCCTCCGCTTCCATCTGCCACAGGGCGGCATGGGCATCAGAAGGCATTTTCCAGTCGCCGCGAGGCGAAACAGCCACGCTGCCCACCTTGGGGCCGTCCGGCAGACAGCTGCGCTTGAACTGCTGGGTGAAGAAGCGGCGGTAGAAGGTCTTCAGCCACTTGAGGATCACCTCACGGCTGTACTGGCTGCCCAGCGCATACTCCGCCAGACGGAACACCTTGGCAGGACTGCTGCCCCAGCGGAGGATCTGATACATAAAGAAGTCGTGAAGCTCGTAGGGGCCTACCAGATCCTCCGTCTTCTGGGCGATCTGGCCCTGCACCGCCGGCAGCAGCTCAGGCGACACCGGCGTGTCCAGAATGTCCTCCAGCACATCCTTCAGCTCCTCGTCCTTCCGGGCATTGTCCCGGGCCAGATGGGCCACCAGATGGCGCACCAGCGTCTTGGGAATGGAGGCATTGACGGCATACATGCTCATGTGGTCGCCGTTGTAGGTACACCAGCCCAGTGCCAGCTCGGAGAGGTCGCCGGTACCGATGACCAGACCGCCGGTCTTGTTGGCAATGTCCATCAGCACCTGGGTGCGCTCACGGGCCTGTCCGTTCTCAAAGGTGACGGAGTGGTCCTCTATGTCGTGGCCAATGTCCCTGAAATGGCTGCGGACGCTGTTGGAAATATCCACTGTCTTCAAGGTTGTGCCCAAGCGCTCCGCCAGGATCACCGCATTGTTGCGGGTGCGGTCCGTGGTACCGAAGCAGGGCATGGTGACGGCCACGATGTCCGTCATGGGGCGGTCCAGCAGCTTCATGGCCAGTGCGGTGATGAGAATGGCCAGCGTGGAATCCAGACCGCCGGAGAGCCCCACCACGGCAGTCTTGGCGTGGGTATGCTCCATTCGCTGCTTCAATCCCAGAGAGGCGATGAGCAGGATCTCTCGGCAGCGGGCGTCCCGATGCTCCCTGCCCTCCGGCACAAAGGGCATGGGGTTGATATAGCGGGTCAGCTTGGTTTTGCGCACCGTCAGAGAGAAGGGGATCTCCTGCACGGCGGCCGTTTCCGCAAACAGCTGGGTGCGGCGGCGCTCATAGGCCAGCTTCTGCACATCGATCTCCGAAATGCGGAGACCCGTTTCAAACCGGCTCTCCTGCAGCAGATGACCGTTTTCCGCGATCAGCTGGTGGGCGCCGTACACAGCGTCGGAGGTAGATTCCCCCGCGCCGGAGCTGGTGCAGATATAGCCGCATACCAGCTTTGCCGACTGCATGGACACCAGCCGGCGGCGATAGCTGTCGCGCCCCACGATGTCGCTGCTGGCAGAGAGGTTGCCGATGATCACAGCGCCGCCGGACGCCAGCGTGACAGAGGGCGACACAGGGGCCGCCAGATCCTGCCCCAGCTCGAAGCCTGCCGCCAGCTCCGGCAGGTCTCTGCAGCGGAACACCAGACGGTTTCCGAAGGGCACCGTCTTGCCCAGCAGGGTGATGGTGGTATTCTCCGCCGGGGCCGGGGCAAACCAACGCTTCTCATAGGCGTCTCCGGCGTTGGAGAGATGGGTCTTGGGCGCCACGCCCAGAACCTGTCCGTTTTGTATAATAGCAGCACAGTTATACAGCCTGTTATCAACCCGCAGAGGCAGGCCCACCGCCGCTACCAGCTCCAGATTGCGGGTGGCCTCCAGCACTGTGGCCAGCGCCTGCTCCGCGCCCCGCAGCAGGGTGTCCTGATAAAACAGGTCGCCGCAGGTGGCACCTGTGAGCCCCAGTTCCGGCAGGACCAGCAGCCGGACACCAGCCTGAGACGCCATGCGCATCATGGCGAAGGTCTGCTCCGCGTTATAGCGACAGTCCGCCAGCTTCAGCTCCGGCGTACCGCAGGCAACCGAAATAAAACCATCTTTCATGGGATGTTCCTCCTTGCGGATCATTTCCGATCATCCCCCGAAAACACTCGAGGGGAGGGAATGTATTTCATGGCTTCTATTGTAACCGCATCGCCGGCATTTTTCAAGGAAACCACGCTTCTTGGCGCAAAACTTCTGCAGGAATTTCCGGCGTTTCAGGGACAAAAGTTTGCTTGATCTTTACGCACCACGCCTTGCAATTACCGGCAGAAGTGCTATCATAATAGAAATCAATCGAGAAAGCCGGGATGCACTACGAAATCCAATACCGAAATCAGCAAGCAGGAACTGTTTGAAAAGGTTTCCGTCCCCAAAGCGCTGGCCACACTGGCCATTCCCACCATCATCAGCCAGATCATCAATCTGGTCTACAATATGGTGGACGCTTTTTTCATCGGCCGCACAGGAAACTCTTACATGATGGCCGCCACCACACTGACATTGACGCTGATGCTGATGCATGTTGCCTTTGCCAATCTGTTCGGCATCGGCGGCGGCAGCCTCATTGCCCGACTGATCGGCAGGCAGAACACAACCGACGCCAAACAGGTCAGCGCCTTCAGCTTTTACGGCGCCATTTCCATCGCCCTGCTGTATTCTCTGGTCATTGGCCTCTTTATGAACCCTGTTCTGAATTTTCTGGGGGCTTCGCCGGACACACTGGTTTACGCCAGACAGTATACCCTTCTGGTCATCGTCTGCGGCAGTCTGCCCGGCATTCTTTCCGCCACCCTGGCGCATCTGCTCCGCAACGTGGGCTGTGCCAAGCAAGCCAGCCTCGGTCTCAGCAGCGGCGGCATTCTGAACATGGTTCTGGACCCCCTGTTCATGTTCGTGCTGCTTCCGGCGGGATATGAGGTCATGGGCGCCGCGCTGGCTACCCTTCTGTCCAACATCTTTTCCTGCACCTATCTGCTGCTGACCTTCCGCAAGGCAGCTGCATCCGCCCCTCTCAGTCTCCGACCCAAGGACGCCATGGCCATCAGCCGGGAAAACATTCGTAATCTCTTTTCCGTGGGCGTTCCCTCCGCCATTCTGACGGGTCTTTTCGATGTGGCCAATGTGGTTCTCAACATGCTGGCCGCGGCGCACAGTGATCTGGTGCTGGCCGGCATGGGCATCGTCATGAAGGTAGAACGCGTGCCTAACGCCATCAATATCGGCATCTGTCAGGGCATGCTGCCCATCGTGGCATACAACTTCTCCTCCGGCAACCACGCCCGCATGAAGGACGCCATCCGCACGGCTCAACGCTGGGGTCTGACCATCTCCGCTGTCAGCATTCTCCTTTTGGAAATTTTCGCCGCACCGGTAACAAAACTGTTCCTGAGCACTTCCTCCGGAAATGCGGAGACCGCACTTCTGACGGTGGGGTTTGCCGCCCTCTTCCTGCGGCTGCGGTGCCCCGCCTCCCCCGTGCAGTTCCTGAACTACCATACCTCCTACTGCATGCAGGCCATCGGCAACGGCAAGGGAACCATGCTTCACGCCATGGTGCGGGAGCTGGTGCTGTACATCCCTCTGATGTTCCTTATGGACCGGCTCTGGGGTGAGGTCGGACTGTCTCTGGCACTGATCACCGGTGAAGCACTCAGCGCCGTGTTCGCTCTGTGGCTTCTGCGTCGTTCCATCCGTCCGTCCGCCCAAAAGCCTTCCTGAAAATCGAGTAGGGGCGGTTTTCCGCCCCTCTCACACCACCGAGTGTGCCGTTCG
>CAZQJD010000036.1:0-14881 GCA_964593575.1 uncultured Oscillibacter sp. | reverse complement strand
TCAGCACCACGGTGCCATGAACCACCAGGGCAGCGCCCACGTTCTGGGAAGCGATCTCCTTATAATTGGACAGCACGTTGGCATCCATCACCACCTGCAGATTCTTGAAGCAGGAGCCGTCGTTCAGTTCAATGAAGCCAAAGGTCTTCATGTCGCGGATGGTGCGCGCCCAGCCGCCCACGGTGATCTTCTGATCACCCAGACGGTCGCTGTCGGCATAGATCGCTGCAATCTTGGTATAACTCATTTTACTCACCTGTTTGATTATGATTACCGGAAATACCGGCACTTTTGCACTATTCTGGTCATTATACTCCGTTTCCCTGTTATTTACAAGAGGAATCTACCCGAAGGCGAAAAAACTCCCGGTGAAAGCAGCTTTCACCGGGAGAAACGCGCTTATTGTTCCGCACTCTGTGCGGCCAACAGGGCCTCCGCCTCGTTGATCTTCCGCTGGACAGTCCGCAGGATGGGGATGGCCAGAAGCAGCGTCAGGCAATCCGCCACCGCCTGAACGGAGACCACGCCGTTGGCGCCCAGCATTGCCATGAAGAACACGATGGGCAGGAAGCAGCTGCCCTGACGGGAGGTGGCCAGGATCACCGCATATTTGCCGAAGCCCAGACCGCTGCACAGGCCGTTGACGATGGCCACCCATGCGTGAACCGGCAGAGCAATGCACTGCATCCGGATACACAGTGCGCCAAGACGCTGCATCTCTACATCCGCCTCGGCAAATAACGTGATGAGCGGCGTGGCAAAGACCGCCACAGCCAGTCCCATGACGATAGCGCCGATCAGTCCGATCCGGGACGCAAACCGGAAGCTCTCCCGGACACGGTCATAACGCTTGGCACCCCAGTTGAAGCCAGCCACCGGCTGGAAGCCGCTGGAGAAGCCCAGAATGATGAAGAAGGGGAACTGCATCACCTTGTTGGAAACACCGATGCCCGCCAGCACGGAATCGGAAATGCCGCCGGCGATGTTGTTCAGCACCACCGCCGCGATGATGGCCAGACCGTTTCGCAGCAGCGAAGAAGAACCCACGCTGACGATCTGCTTCATCATCTCCACAGTGGGATGGAACCGGCGGATGGAAAGCCGCAGCAGCGTGCGCTTACGGACGTAAGGTGTGATAAGGATAAAGAAGCTCACCAGCTTGGAGATAGCCGTCGCCATGGAAGCGCCTGCCACACCCAGCTCAAAAGTAAAGATAAAGATGGGGTCCAGAATACAGTTTAGGATATTGCCGATGCCCATGCCGATCATGGAGAAGGTAGCGCTTCCCTCGCCGCGCAGGCACTGGTTCATAACAAAGTTGGCCGCCATAAAAGGAGCCACCACCAGAATATACGTGGCATAGTCAATGCTGTACTGCAGGCAGGTATCCGTGGCACCCAGAAGACGGACCAACGGCTCCATAAATGCAATGCCCAGCACCATGACCACGGTACCGAAAGCCATGGCGATGAAGAATGCCGTGGACAGCGTTTCGCTGGCCTCCTTGTCCCGTTTTGCACCCAGCAGGCGGGAAATGTAGCTGGTAGCGCCTACCGCCAGCATGGAACCGGCCATCATGATGATCTGATCCAGCGAGGAGTTGACGCTCACCGCCGCCGTGGCATTGGTGCCCAGAGAGCTGACAAAAAAGGTGTCTGTCAGAGAATATATGGCGCTGATGACAAAGGACACAATGGTGGGCAGCGCCATTTTCGGGATGATCTTCGAGATCGGTTCCGTCAGCATCATGGTTTTGCGCGCTTCCTGCTTCATTTCCCTCGTCTGTGACATAATACGCCTCCTGCAGCAGCTCCGTCTTTCGACAGTTGCTCTTCCCTCACACAAAAATAGAATGTATTTATCATACCCCCCGCCGGCGGAATATGCAAGCACAATCCGTACAGAAATTCCCCAGAAATTCCACTTGCTCTGTTTGGCACATCCGCGGTAAACTTGCATTCCTCCGCCGCATCTGGTAGCATGAAAGCATTCCGGCAGATCGCGAGGGCAAAAGGATGAATATACTTTCCTCTATATGCAAGGAGTTCCCGCTCCCGGCAGCGCTGTCTTTCTGGCTGTCCGCCCTGAACCTGATGACCTTCTTCCTGTTCGCTCTGGACAAGGCCCGGGCCAGACGACAGAAAAGGCGTATTCCGGAACGGACGCTGTTTCTTCTGAGCCTTCTTGGCGGCAGCCTTGGCGCACTGGCAGGCATGCAGCTGTGGGGGCATAAGACCCGGCACAATTCCTTCCGCATCGGCATTCCGGTCATCCTTCTCCTGCAGGCTGCTACGGTGCTTTGCTTTCTGATACTGATTCTTAATTAAACAGTTCAATCAGGAATCCCCCGTGCTGCGCACGCGTCGGCAGTATCATAAAACGAAAGAGAACCCCCTGTGCAGCACATGAGACAAGCTGCTCAGGGGGTTCGATCACAAAGGCTCAGGTTTCCGCGGCCATCTCTATTCTTCTGACATCGTCAATATTGGTCACCACTTCGCCGTCTACCAGAAAACGGACTTCCCGTACATTTTCCAGTGACCGCAGCGAGTCCCTCAGGGCCTGGGTCGGCAGCACCGTATTGAGCTCCTGCGGCAAATCCTTCAGCATTGCCGACGAGAAATTCACATAGCATACGCCATCCTTGACCCAAACGCTCTGCACGGCAAAGCCATCCGGAAACGAGGAAAACAGATCTGTCCTGCCTCCCTCCGGCCCCTTGCTCAGCGCCTCTACCAGAGCTTCCGCGCGGGTATCACCCTCGTACAGCTCCAACATCCGCTGTTCACCCACCAGAAAACTGTTGATATCACAAAAGTACAGGGTCACTTCCACCGTTGCCACCACGTCCTCCGCGCTGGAGATCAGCACATCTCTGGCAGTGAAATTCTGGGATGACCGGTACGCCAGCAAGCCGCCGTTCACTGTGGTCTGTACGCTGCGGATCTCCGGGATCTGCGTCAGTGTCAGGGTAATGCAGTAATCCGCCATGGAAAGCTCCACACCGGACAGCGTGGCATATACGGGATTCATGTCCACGACGGCATGACCTCCGGAGATACGAACGGATCGAAGCGCCGTCTCCGCTGGGAAGGGCGATCTCAAAGCAGGATCCCGGGGACCCGACAGCAGCGCGTCCATCAGCACCTCGGCCAACAGCTTTGCATCCGCCTCCGCATCCACCACAATATCCGACGGCTGCACGGCAATGGCATCCGCGCCTGTGGCGGTGCCCAGATTGGCCACCCGGAAATACAGGTCATATACCGGCTCCGACTCCGGCTCCTCCTTCTGTGCAAACGCACAGCCGGCACACAGCACCAACAGGCCGCACAGCAGCAGGACAAATATCCGTTTCATTATGCACGTCCCTCCTTTCCGGCATCCGGCCAGCACACAGTGAAGATGGCGCCGCCCTCCACCCGGTTAGCCGCAGTGATGGTGCCCTTCCGGCGCTTCACCATCTCACGGACAATGGAAAGACCCAGGCCGGTGCCGCCGGCCTCGCGGGAACGCGCCTTATCCACACGGTAAAAACGTTCGAAAATACGGGGCAGATCTTCCACGGGAATACCAACACCGTTATCCGCCACGGTGAAAACCACCCAGCCGTTGTCCCGGCGCAGGGATACCTCCACCCGCCCCCAGTCACGGGAATACTTCACGGCATTGTCCAGCAGATTATAGATCACCTGCTGGATCTCATCCTGCGTCGCACGAACCCGGCAGCCCTCCTCAGCCTGCGAGGTGATGGTGATACCTCGCTCCTCTGCCAGCAGCTCGATCATACGCAGCACCCGCTCCAGCACCTCACGGACATCCTCCGGTTCCGCGTGGGGCAGTATTCCGCTATCCAGACGCGTCAGAAGCAAAAGATCCTCGGTGATACGGGAAAGGCGTTCCGCCTCATGCCCGATATCCGACACAAATTCCCGGGTCATCTCCGGATCCATGTCTTCCGTCTGCAGGATAGAGTCTGTCAGCAGAC
This sequence comes from uncultured Oscillibacter sp., assembly GCA_964593575.1. Lineage (GTDB taxonomy): Bacteria > Bacillota > Clostridia > Oscillospirales > Oscillospiraceae > Oscillibacter. The sequence continues at coordinate 10,893 of CAZQJD010000036.1, read as the reverse complement.
GGATGGCAGCCAGCGGCGTTTTCAATTCATGTGAAGCATCGGATACAAAGCGCCGGCGGGTCTCCTCCGTCTTCTGCAGCCGGTCCGTCAGGCTGTTGAATTCCGCGCCGATCTGGGCGACCTCATCATGGCCCCGCACATAGGCACGGTGGCTGTAAGCGCCGGCTCGCACACGCCGGATGGCGCTGAGCAGCTCCCGGATCTGGCGAGTCAGCGCACGGGACATGATCACAGACAAAATCACCACTGCCAGCGCGGCGATGACAGACATCATCCAGATGGTATCCTGGAGTTCCTGCAGCAGCGCGGCCTGTTCCGGATCATATTCGTAGGCAAACACCGCGCCGATCACGCGGTTCTGATAGACCACCGGAGCTGCGCAGCGACTGCGAAAGGCACCGTTTTCAAAGGTACAGACAGATACATCGTAGCCAAGCAGTGCCTGCACCACCTCTGTATAAAAAGTAACCTGTCCCTCCGCATTGCCGGAATCACGGGTATCGTACAGGATCTTGCCGGCAGCGTCCGTTACCAGCACGCGGCTCAGGCCAGACTCCTCAGCCGCATTGGAAACAGCGGCCGAGACACTTTCTACCGTCAGCTGCTCCAAGCCCGACAGGGATGAGAGCATCACCGATACGCTGCCCTGTATGCTGGCAGTCTTGGAACGAAACACCAGATCCTGTGACACCACCAGAGGATAGGTATTCAGCAGCACAAGAACGCCTACAATGACCAGAATATAACTGATGCTGAACTTCAGCTGCAGGCTGGTTCTTCTCTCTTTCTTACCCCTTAAAATAATATCCCACTCCCCACTTGGTCAGGATGTATTCCGGTTCCGCCGGATTGTTTTCCAGCTTCTCACGCAGGCGGCGGATGTGTACATCCACGGTGCGGTAATCTCCGGAATAGGTATAGCCCCATACCACGTTCATCAGGTTTTCCCGGCTGTATACACGCCGCGGATTACGCATCAGCATTTCAACAAGGTCATATTCCTTTGCGGTCAGCTCCACAGGCCGTCCGGCCTTGAAGGCAGCTCGCTCCTCTGTATTCAGGGTAATGTCTCCCACGGTAAGCTCCGCGCCTGCGGAACGCTGGACACCGGCCGCCCGGCGAAGCAGGGCGCGCACCCGCGCCTTCAGCTCCAGAATGTTGAAGGGTTTCGTCAGATAGTCGTCTGCGCCGGATTCAAAGCCCATCAGCTTGTCTGCATCATCGCTCTTTGCCGTCAGCATAATGATCGGCACATTGGAAAACTCACGAATACGCATACAGGCCTCAATGCCGTCCAGCTGCGGCATCATCACATCCAGAATGATCAGATCAAAGCGGCATGTCCGCGCCAGATCCACAGCGGCAGCGCCGTCATAGGCGCACTCCACCTCATAGCCCTCGTTTTCCAGATTGAATTTCATGCCCTTGACCAGCAGCTTCTCGTCATCTACCACCAAAATCTTCATGTTGCCGCATCCTCCACTGTAATCATTTCCTCAAACTTCCGGTAGGTCTTCTCACCTATGCCCTTCACTTCCATGATCTCATCCGGAGCAGCAAAGGGACCATGCACTTCCCGATATTCTACGATCTGTGCCGCCAGAGCATCGCCGATCCCCGGCAGCTCCTTCAGCAACTCCACCGACGCTGTGTTGATATTGATCCGTCCCGCATCCGCCGGAAACCACGCCTCCGCATCCACGGCAGTGGTGGTCTCCACCGTCCAGCCGCTGCTGCGGTTCTCAGCCATCTCCCGAAAACAGGCGCCGCAGATCGCCAGAAGAAAAAACGCCGTACAAAGCAGGAGAATCTTTTCGTTTTTGGTAATGTTTCCTCTCATGTAAGCAGTTGAACTCCCGCATTTTCTTTGCTATACTGATTATATAACCCCGTTTGGTTCTCCAAAATCGGATAAATACATACATTTATGAAGAGTATAACATAGATTGAGAGAGATTGATATGAAAACCCGCCGTTTTTTCTCTTCTTTTTTTGCCACACTTCTGTGTGCGCTGATACTGACTGCCCCGGCACTGGCAGCAGAGGCGGATAAGACGCTGGAGGATCCCGCCGTGCAGGCAAAGGCTGCCCTGCTGGTGGAGCGCACCTCCGGCAAGATCCTGTATTCTCTGAATCCCGACACGCAGCTCTACCCCTCCAGTCTGGTGAAGATCATGACGGCACTGCTGGTTCTGGAAGCCGTGGAGGATGGAAAGCTGGCGCTGGAGCAAAAGCTCACCGTCAGTCCAACGGCGCTGGCCGCTACCGTGGGCCTCACCGCCGGCCTCGACCTGGGCGAGGAGATGTCTGTGCGCGACCTGCTGGGCTGCATGCTGGTGGTCTCCGCCAATGACGCCAGCAACGTGCTGGCAGAAGCTGTCGCCGGCTCTGTGGATAGCTTTGTTCTGCAGATGAACGAGCGTGCCAGGGAGCTGGGCTGCACCAACACCAATTTCACCAATGTCACCGGCGAGCACAATGACAATATGTATACCTCTGCACAGGATATGTATGTGATCACCGAGGAAGCACTGAAGCACGAGGCCTTTCTTCCTATTTGCGACAGTGCCGACCTGATCATTCCGCCCACCAACACCACCAACGAGCGGCACTACCGCACCACCAATTACCTGCTGTCCAACTGGCGCGCACTTGGTTACATCTACCGCGATGCTCACGGCATCAAGGACAGTTCCTCTACACAAGCCGGTTACTGCCTTGTGACCAGTGCCGCGAAAGATGAGCTGGAGCTGCTCTGCGTGGTGATGGGCGCTCAGAAGGCTACACTGCCCGACGGCAAGGTACAGGTGCAGAGCTTTTCGGAAGCCACCCGCCTGATGAAATGGGGTTTTGGCAGCTTCTCCTACCAGACCATCCTCACGCCTAACGACATGCTGGCCTCCATGCCGGTAACCATGTCCGACTCCGACGCCGTGACACTGCACTCCGACAAGGAGATCACCGTTCTGATGCCCGTCGTCCTCTCTCCGGAGGACCTGACACGCACCATCCGCTTTACCTCGAAATCCGTGGAAGCGCCGGTCACTGTCGGCCAGCAGCTGGCAGAGGTGGAGCTATCCTACGGCGATGATGTCTACGCGGTGGTTCCCCTGGTGGCGCTCAACAGCGTAGCGGCATCAGAAACACAGATCATAGAGCGGGATGTTCAGATCTTCTTTACCCGCGCAGAGATCAGGATCGCCATTATCGCCGCGGCGGCGCTTGTCCTGCTGGCGTTCCTGTGGAAAATGACCATCGGCCGGCGGCGTTACCGCTACGGAAAAAGCGTGCGCGGACGCAGCAACTATCGTGGACGTAAAAAATGACACTTTGCCGGGAGCAGCCTGTACTGCTCCCGGACTTTTTCTGTCTGCCGCCAGATCACCACATGTTCTGCGCATCCCGCCGGCGGCTGCCGATACAGGCCGGGATCACGCCCTTCTCCTCGTAAAATTCCACGAATTTCAGAGAGAACATATCTCCCGTGACATACCGCCCGTTATCCGGCTGGAAAATCACAATATAATCGTTCCCTACACTGTACAGGAATCCCTCCCAGGAAACAGAGTTCTGCGTTCCGATCAGGAAGGTAACGATCACATAGTGACCCACCAGTTTGGACAGCAGTGCACGCAGGGAGCCAAGCCGCGCCTCCAGCAGGCTGGTGGGGTTTTCAATGGCATCCTGCGGCAGCCCGATGCTCAGATCCAGCTGCTGCATAGCGGTCTCCTCCGGCGTGGAAATATGTGCCTGGGGTCTCATTGAATTCGCCGACATGCCGCCGTTGGACATATCCCAAGGCATATTGGAAGCCATGCCGCCGGACAGATTACCGTTCATATTGCCGGACATACTGCCGGGCATTTCGCCAAAGATCTCACTGGCGCTCTGCCCGTTGCTCCGGCCGCCAGGCCGGTCGGACATATCCATAGGCTGCCGGGCCCATGCGCTGCCGCCATTTCCGGCACGCCCATCTGTACCCGACACCATCGCCATCTCCCGGGGCGCTCTCCCCATGGAGCCCATACCATTCACAGTTTGATACATCAACTCACCTCATCAAGTTTCAAAGTACGCATCTGTAGGATTATAGAAACAATGGTCACCGATCCGCGTCTGGAGATAACCGACGTTGGACGGAAAGTTGGGCCGACAATTCGCCGAGAACGGGTTGTAAAACCACAGGGACTCCGCCACATCCCGCAGCCGGTTGCCCGCAATGGCCCAATCCGCAATATCATAATGTACGTCCGTTGGGCGCATATTGTAGATATTCTGAGGATTGTATACACCGTTCTCCGTTTCGCTGGCACAAACAAACTGCCCCGGCTGCATAATGATCCGCCGAATACTCCCTTGCCCCACACGGGCATACTCACCACCGACAGCATTGACCCGGTTCATCACCACACTGGCGACAGCCCGCATCCCTGCGTCACCTTCCCCGCCCGCCTCACACTCGATCAGACGCGCCAGCAACTCCCGATCTGAATAAGCCATATCGTTCACGCTCCTGTCGCTGTTCCATGATATGCAGCCCCCATACCATCAGTGACAATGAAAAAGACTGCCAGAACTTCCCTGACAGTCTTTTCCATCCGATGATTCAGTTTTTCTGCTGCAAGAGCTGCTCCAGGCCCTGCGCCAGCTGATCCGGGCAGGAGGTGTTTTTGAAGCCACAGCGGATGCCCTTCAGGCGCTCTACCGCCTCTGCAGCGCTCATGCCCTTCACCAGTGCGGAAATCCCCTGCAGGTTGCCGCTGCAGCCGCCTTCCACCAGCAGAGAACGGATCACACCCTGCTCATCCAGCTCCACACACATTTTCCGGGAGCATACGCCCCGTGGAGAAAATTCATACGTCATAATTTCATACTCCTGTTGATTTGGATTATCAGAGGCAGTGTACCATATCCAGCCGCACAAACGCAAGGATTCTTCATAATTCTTTTGATACTTCCAATCACTCAGCATAGCAATAAACACTCCTGTTTGATCGGGGCGTCTTCATACCCAATCAAACAGGAGTGTTCATAAGTTCAGCAAACAAAGCTTATAGGTCTGTTTTGTCCGTATCCATTGAAGACTTGCCGTCTTCATAGGTCTCGGAATTTTTTAAGCCACAAATCCTTGCAGCACAGGCCTTACATTGCCCGCGTCCGGCGGCGGCGCTCCAGCACAAGGCGGTCCGCGATCATGGCGATGAACTCGCTGTTGGTTGGCTTGCCCTTGGTGTTGCTGACCGTGTACCCGAAGAAGCGCTGCAGCGTCTCCAGATCGCCCCGATCCCATGCCACCTCGATGGCGTGGCGGATGGCGCGCTCTACCCGGCTGGGCGTTGTGGAAAACCGACGTGCTACCTCAGGGTATAGGACCTTGGTGACTGCATTGATCACATCCATATCATCCACCGCGATCATAATGGCTTCCCGCAGATACTGATAACCCTTGATGTGCGCCGGTACACCGATCTCATGGATGATAGAGGTGACCATGTTCTTCAGCTCCGCCGGATGCTCGGCCTGCTCCGTGCCCTGCCGAAGCTCCCGCATCCGCTCCAGAAGGGATCCCGTTTCACAGGGCTTGGGAATAAAATAGGCCGCGCCAAGCCGCATGGCCTCTTCCGCGGTGCGGTCACTGCAAAAGGCGGAGATCACAATGAATTGCGCCTTCTTATTCTTGGGCGCGCGGCGAATCAGGCCAAACCCGTCCAGTCCCGGCAGCACCACGTCTGCCAGCACCATTTCCGGCTCCCGCTCCTCTATCAGGCGCAGAGCCTCCATTCCGTCGCCCACAGAGCCCACCACCGTGAACTCTCCCGTATTCTCGATCGCTTTCTGCAAAAGTCTGCGAAATTCCTCGTTGGCATCTGCCAACAGAACGCGGCTCCTGATATCCTTCTCCATGTTATACTGTTCCTTCACAATTCAGATTTATTGGACGCTCTCCTATTTCTCTCTTGTGACGGATTCTTGAAGCTTCAAATCTCGTTAGCAATAAACTATCATAATCGGACACATTTTTCAACCACAGGCGTGGAAATTTCTCCCACAACCGTTCGACAAAATTCGCTTGACTTTTTACCACGCGAAAGTGTGGTTTCATACCAAAACCTTTTTATCAGCACGAATCACACCAAGCTTTTATGATGCGATAGCCGTTGGCGGCTTTGCCGCCTTACGGATATCCATGCACAGCTGACGCCAATGTGCGCCTGCGGCGCACTTCGCGCGTGCACAGCACGCGGCCTTGATCAAACCGTTTGATCAAGGCCGCATCAGCCGCCTGCAGATCCAAACAGCACACCCAGCAGCGCGCCCATACCCAGGCCCACACTCAGCGGCACCAGTCCTAAAAGGCTCACCAGCACGCCGGAAATCAGGCCTGCACAAAAGGCGAAATTCAACCGCCCCACATCGTCCTTTCCGTCACTGACCTTTTTTGCGCCCACTTTGGAAAAATAGATAGCCAGAGCCAGGCCAAACATCACCCACGGCAGCGCCGCAAAAATAAAATCCATCATACATACACCTCACCCATGATCGACCCACGCCGTTTTCAGCCGCTTATTCAGAGAAAGGGCCTGCCGGAGCAGGCCCTGACAGACATATGGACGCGCAGCTTATCTGCGTTTTTCCCGTTCCTCACTCTCCGCAATGGCTGCAGCACAGGAGGCACAGATCTCCTTATCCAGCCAGCCCAGATGTCGGCCGCACATAGGACAGCGGATCAGCTGCCATTCCACCATGGTACCGATAACGGCCACAGCCAGTGCCCATTTGTCTCCAATCGTCTCCAGAAACCACCAGCCTACAGCGGCCACTACCACTGTCACCAGTACGATCATGTATCTCTTTTTCCGCAAAGTCACTCTCTTCATAGACATATCCCTTTCCCTGCAGCAGATCAGGCCGCGCCCTCTGCCGATATCGAGTTTATTGTATCATACACACGCTGTGTTCGCAACCACTCTACGCTTTCCTCTCCAGAGATCTCGTTCCGCCCTTTTTCCAGCGGCCGGTAAAGTAGAATACGAGGCCAATGACAAAAGGCGTAAAGCCGGACACGGCATCGCCCAGCCAGAAACCCACATACTCCAGCTTCAGCACCAAGCCAAACAGCAGCGACAGTCCGATCCGCAGAATGATACCGTCCAGAATGGCGGTGACAAAGTTGATCTTATAGTTTCCGCTGCCATTGATCAGCGCATTGGCGGCAGAGCGGCACGCACTGCCGAAAAAGATCAGCACGGCTACGGGGACATATTCCAGCGCAATGGCCAGAACGTTTTCCTTCTGGGTAAAAATACTGAAGATCGACATGGGGAACAGGCAGATCAGGAGGGAGATCACCGATGCCACCGACAAGGTGATAGCCAACAGGCGCAGAACGATCTGCGTGACGCGGCGATACTCCTTCGCCGCGATATTCTGCCCCACCATGGTGGAGCCGGCAGTATTCATGGCGTTGGACACCAGATTACTGATGCTGTTGAACTTATTGGCAATACCGGCAAACGCGGAAACATCCACGCCATAGGAGTTGATCCAGGAATTGACGAACAGCTTGGAGAACTGGATAGATGCGGACTTGATGGCCATGGGGGTCCCCAGTCGGATCAGATCGCCCAGCATGCCGCTGTCCCAGCGCAGAAAATCCTCACGGCAGAAGGTCAGCTCAAACCGCGCCCGGTTCCGCAGCAAAAATACCGCGCAGCACAAAAAGCTGACGCCCTGGCTGATCACCGTAGCCAGCGCAGCGCCGCCGGCGCCCATGCGCAGGCCCCAGACAAACACAATGTCCAAAATCAGGTTCATCACCGCTGCAAGACTGATAAACAGGAAGGGGTGCCGTGAGTCACCCATACCACGCAGCACAGCACTGACAATGTTATAGCCATAGATAAACACCAGACCGGACATGCATATCGTGGAATAGGACAGCGCCTGATCAAATGCTTCTGGCGGCGTATTCATAACATTCAGAATAGGCACCCGCAGCAGCAGGCAGACACCGCTGACAACAGCGGCGCAGACCATCAGAAAAGAAAACATCGTGCTGACAAAGCGGGCGAGCTGATCACGCTTTTTCGCGCCGATATACTGGGAGATGAGCACCTGTCCGGCAGCGGAAAAGCCGATGCCCAGAAAGGTCATAAAGTTGGTCACGTCGCCGCCGATGGAGACTGCCGACAAGCCCGCCTCGCCCAGCACATTGCCTACCACCACCATGTCCACCATGTTATAGACCACCTGCAGCAGGTTGGACAGAAACAGCGGCATAGCGAAGGAAACCAGCTGTTTGGTGATATCTCCCTGTGTAAAGTCACGAATCTGCGATCTTTCCGCCATGTGTGTACCCTCTCATTTCCGGTTTTTGTCCATTATAGCACATGTATTTCCCGTAGCGTAAGCATTTTCTTTCCAAATCCGGCACCGCCGCAGAAAGGAACGTCTGCCGGTCATATGACCGGCAGACGAACATCAGCACAATGATATCACTTTTCCTTTTTGGCAAACAGCGGCTCCAGCGGCTTATTGCAATGGGGGCACTTGGTGGAGTTATGCGTCAGCAAGTCACCGATCAGCTTGCCGCAATGCGGGCAATTCAGGGTGAAGGCTGCGATGACCATACCGGGAAACAGCAGCAGCACACCCGGAAGCACAAAGCCGGTATATCCGGTGAACATCCGCCCCAGCAGCAGGCAGCCGCCCGCCAGACACATGGTTCGGGTCAGGATCGTCCACTGCTTATAGTTCCATTTCTTGCTGCCATTCTTCTTGCTCATAGCGCACTTCCTTCTGCTTTTTCAAAAATTTTCTTGCGTTTTTATTATGCAAACGATTTTAACACAGTTTTCAACGGTTGAAAAGAGGGTTTCATACTTTTCATATCCTGTCGAATGTGGTAAAATGGAAAAAATATCCCACTCAACTGATTCGGAGGTAAACCGGCATGCGCAACCATGAAGTGACTACCCCCCAGCTTCTGTTGGATGAACACGGCGAGATCAGGGAGCCCGGCTGGGCAAGACAGCAGGTCTGGCAATATCACCGGAGCATGATCAAAGCGCCGGCGTTCCGCATCAAGGAATGGGATTACTATCTGGTGCTTAGCGATAAATTCGCCGGTGCCTTTACCATCTCCGATGACGGCTATATCGGTCTGCAGTCCGTATCCCTCCTGTCCTTTGACAGTGAGCCATGGGAGCACACCGAGACCATCCTCAATGTGCTGCCTATGGGAAGGCTGAATCTGCCGGAATCCTCCAACGAGGGCCATGTCCTTTACGAGGACAAGCGGCTGCAGATGCAGTTTCTGAAATCAGAGCGCCTGCGCCGGATCCTGTGCCGGTACGAAAATTTCTGGAAGGGCAAGCCCTTCTGCTGCGACATCACACTGGAGCAGCCGCCTATGGACTCCATGGTCATCGCCACGCCGTGGGACAAAAAGCACGCGTTCTACTACAACCAGAAGATCAACTGCATGCGTGCCTCAGGCTGGATGGAGTATGACGGCAAACGCTACGAATTCGATCCCACCACGGACTTCGGTACGCTGGACTGGGGGCGGGGCGTGTGGACTTACGACAACACCTGGTACTGGGGCAGCGGCAACGGCGTTGTCAACGGCAAGCCCTTCGGCTTCAACATTGGCTACGGCTTCGGCAACACCAGCGCCGCCACAGAAAACATCCTGTTCTACGGCGGCAAGGCGCACAAGCTGGACGATGTCACCTTCCACATCCCGCCGGATGACTACTGCAAGCCCTGGACCTTCTCCTCTTCCGACGGGCGGTTTGAGATGGACTTTATCCCCGTTCTGGACCGGGCGGCAGACCTTGATTTCAAAGTTCTTTGCTCCAGGCAGCATCAGGTCTTCGGACGCATGAGCGGCAAGGCCGTTCTGGATGACGGACAGGTGCTGGAGATCAAGGAGCTGATGTGCTTTGCGGAAAAGGTACATAACAAATACTGAGCATATACTGCGTCTATTGTATGGATTATCGCACAGAACGGGAAAATGGGACTGTAAAAAATCCCTTTTTTCAAAATCATTCCCAGAAAAAAGGATTTGGTTATACGGGGAGATAACGGAATGAAGAAAGTTCTTCTAATTAACGGCAGTCCCCGCTCTAATGGTGAAACATGGACCGCTCTCTCAATCATCGAGACAGCTCTGCAAGAAAAGGGAATTGACTGCGAATGGTTCCAATTGGGCACCGAACCTGTGCGCGGATGTATTCACTGCGGCGGCTGCGAAAATAAATACAGATGTATATTCAATGATGACGCCTGCAATGAATTGATCGACAGAATTGCTGCGTCCGATGCGGTGATTATTGGAACACCCGTTTATTTTGCAGGCGCAAATGGTGCACTCTGTGCATTGCTCGACCGGGTGTTTTACGCCGGCGCTTTTTATGGTGGACTCTTTGCTGGAAAACCAGCTGCGGCGGTTGCAACCTGTTGGCGTTCCGGCGCAAGTGCTACACTTGACAGACTCAATAAGTATTTTACCTTTTCGGAAATGCCTGTTGTGAGCAGCTCGTACTGGAATATCAAGCTGGAAGGCGAAGACAAATACGGAGAGGAAATTCTGCGTACTCTCGGATATAACATGGGAAAAATGCTGCAGTAAAATTGATTTAATGTAAAGCCCCCACACCGATCAAGGTGTGGGGGTCGCTTTATCCCGCCGCATCCAGCATATTTTCAATAAATATCCCATATCCCTTCGTCGGATCATTTACCAGAACGTGGGTCACCGCTCCTACAATCTTGCCGTCCTGAATGATCGGACTGCCGCTCACGTTTGATGTCAATATGGGACAACAAATTTTTTCAGATTTTCATACTGTATCCATCAAATATTTTCAAACCAATCCTTATAGT
>CAZQJD010000035.1:0-14971 GCA_964593575.1 uncultured Oscillibacter sp. | reverse complement strand
GGGCATAGGGGATGATGCAGTAGGTGCAGAAGTTGACGCAGCCGTCCTCCACCTTCAGCATGGCACGGGTGCGGCTTTCCATGCCGCCGGCAGGCAGCACTTCAAACTGACGGCGCTTTAGAGAATCGTCCACCCACTCCACCGGCTGACGCTCCGCCGCTGCCTGCTCCAGCAGCTCCACAAAGCGGCCACGGTCGCCGGTGCCGGCGATGAGATCCACACCCAGCTTCCGCACATCCTCCAGATGGGTCTGGGAATAGCAGCCGCAGATAGCGGTCACGGCGTCCGGATGCTCCCGGTGCACGCGGTGGATCACCTGCCGGGATTTCTGGTCGCTGACAGCGGTGACGGAGCAGCTGTTCACCACATAGGCGTCCGCCTCGCCGGCAAAGGACACCACTTCGTGCCCACGGCGGCGCAGCTCCTGCTCCATAGCCTGTGTTTCATATTGATTTACCTTGCAGCCAAGGGTGTAGATGGCAACTTTCATGGGGTCTCTCCTTGCTATTCCCGGCATTGTGATTTATAATGGTAATTTGCAGTGATCGGAAATATTCTGCCGTATCCTGCGGTCATTTTCCTTATTATACTCAAGTTCCGCCATCGATACAAGAGGGCGGACAGATTGCCGCGGCAGGAATTTTCTCCCCTGCCGCAAAAGGCTGTATACACGGAGGTCACTATGGTTTATCTGGATCACGCCGCCACCACTCCCATCCCCCGGGAGGTGGCTGACGCCATGTATCAGGTCCTGTCGGAGGAATACGCCAATCCCAGCGCCCAGTACGAGGCAGGACTGGCAATGAAACAGAATATCGTGCGATGGCGCAAAACCGTGGCTGCCGCTCTGGGCTGCGATCCCCGACAGCTGCATTTCACCTCCTGCGGCACGGAGTCCAACAACTGGGCCATCCGGGCCGCCCTGTGGCAGAACCGTCGGGTAGGCAAGCACATCGTCACCACCGCCGTGGAGCACAGCGCCATTCTGGAGCCCTGCCGCTGGCTGGAGATGGAGGGCTATGAGATCACCCGCATCGTCCCCGATGCGGCTGGCATGGTCACCGCTCAGCAGGTGCTGGCAGCCGTCCGCCCGGACACGGCGCTGGTCTCCGTGATGATGGTGAACAACGAGACCGGCTGCGTCTTTCCCGTTGGGGAGATTGCCAAGGGTCTGAAGCTCCGCAATCCCCAAACGCTGCTGCACACCGACGCCATTCAGGGTTTCCTGAAAGTCCCCTTCTCCGCCAAAACGCTGGGCGCGGACTTCATCTCCGTCTCCGCCCATAAGATCGGCGGCCCCAAGGGCATCGGCGCACTGTTCATCGGCGACCGGATCCGCAATCCCCGCCCGCTGCTGCCAGGCGGCGGTCAGGAGGACGGTCTGCGCTCCGGTACGGAGGCTACCGCCCAGATCGCCGGCTTCGCCAAAGCCGTGGAGCTGCGCAGTGAAAACTTGACCGACAAGCTGAAAGAGATGCAGAAGCTGAAAGCCTATGCTGTGGAAACCCTCACCGCCATTCCCGACGTGGAGATCGTCGGCGGCGGCACCGCCCCCCACATTCTGGCGCTGTCCATGGTGGGGTATCCCAGTCAGACCACCGTCAACGAGCTGTCCCGGCTGGGGGTCTGCATCTCCGCCGGCTCCGCCTGTCATCAGGGCAAGCCCAGTCATGTGGTGGCAGCTCTGAATCTGCCCAAGAAAACCGCCGCCGGTGTGATCCGCGTCAGCTTCGGCCCGGAGACCACCAGAGAAGATATCGACGCCTGTGCAGCCGCCCTTGCGGAGCGGCACAAGCGCATGGCCATGCTCTGACAGTTTTGCCCATCGCTATCGAAAGGAGGCTCTCATGCTGAAATTGCTTCGCCGGGAACCCGGCTTCTATCGGAGGCTGACCGCTCTGGTGCTTCCCATGGTACTGCAGAATATCATCACCAACGCACTGGGATTTGTAGACACCTTTATGGTAGGTCTGATAGGCAGCAACGAGCTCTCTGCCGTCACCGCGGCCAACACGCCTGCGTTTCTGCTGCAGGGCTGTGTCTTTGGTCTGATGAGTGGACTGATGGTTATGGTTACGCAATATTGGGGGCGCCAGGATATCGAGTCCATTAACCGCTGCATGGGTATTATCCTTTATATTTCCTTCGCTCTCTCTGCTCTCGCGGCAGCGATCCTGTTCTTCTTCCCCACACAGGTCATGTCCTTCATCACCAACAACCCGCTCCTGATCGAATTGGGTGCTCCCTATCTGAAAATCGTTGGAATTGGCTACATCTTCAACGCAGCCAGCTCCGTATATGTAGGTGTGCAGCGCAGTACCGAAAACCCCGCTTTTGGCATGAAGGTTTTCGCCTGTTCCATGCTGCTCAACACACTTCTCAATTACATTCTGATTTTCGGCAAGTTCGGCGCACCCGCTTTGGGGATCACAGGTGCAGCATTGGCCACCACACTGTCCCGTGTGGCGGAATTTCTCATCGTGGTTGTTTATGCGGCACACAATCACCGGGTCCCTCTGATGCCCCGGGCGCTGCTGCGGCCCGGCACAGAATACCTGCGCAGGACCCTCCGCTATTCCGGCCCCGTTGTGTTCAATGAAACGTTCTGGGGCGCAGGCTTCTCCATGATCACGGTGATCATGGGTCACATGGCCACCTCCGCCGATATGCTTGCTGCATATGCCGTCATGGGCAATGTGGACAAATTCGCCGTGGTAGCCTGCATCGGCGTCGCCAATGCGTCCTCCGTCATCGTGGGTAAGCGGATCGGCGAGGGTGCATCCAAGGAAGAAGTTTACAGCCTCAGCGTCACGCTTCTGCTGTGTGCGGTTCTCTGCGGCGTAGCGGTCGCTCTGCTGTTGATGATCCTACTGCCCACACTGTTTATCCCGGTCATCTACCCGCTGTTTGATCTCTCTCCGCAGGCTGTTTCCATCGCTTCCATGCTCTGCGTAGTTTACGCAGTGGTCATGCCCACACGCTCCTTCGATGTGGCAAACGTGACAGGCATCCTCCGTGCAGGCGGCGACACACGTTTTGCAGCGCTTTTGGATACACTTCCCCTCTGGATGGGCACCATCCCGGTCATGTCACTGCTGGCACTGGTGCTGGATGCCCCCATTCCCCTCGTCTGCGCGGCCACACAGATGGAAACCCTCATCAAGTTCCCGCTGGGTGTTCTGCGCCTGCGCAGCCGCAAATGGATCAACAACGTCACCATTGGCTAAGCTCCGGCCATGCTGCAATTATGAGGAGGAAATATGCTGAAACGATTTCGTCGTGAACCCGGCTTTTATAAGCGGCTGTTCCTTTTGGCTCTGCCCATGGTGCTGCAGAACCTCATCACCACCTCCCTGGGCTTTGTGGATACCTTCATGGTGGGATTGGTAGGCAGCAACGAGCTTTCCGCCGTCACTGCCGCCAACACCCCTATCTTTCTGCTGCAATGCTCCATCTTTGGTCTGATGAGCGGCCTCACCGTGCTGGTAACGCAGTACTGGGGACGTCAGGATATGAGATCTATCAACCGCTGTTTAGGTGTTGTCCTTTATATTGGATTAGCTCTTTCTTCCGCCGCGGCACTGGTATTGTTTTTCTTTCCCACACAGGTGATGTCCATTGTCACCAACAACACCCTGCTCATTGAGCTGGGTGCGCCGTATCTGCAGCTGGTGGGCATCGGCTACATATTCAACTCCGTCAGCTCCGTATACGTCAGTCTGCAGCGCAGCACAGAGAACCCCGCCTTCGGCATGATGCTGTTCGGCACCTCCATGCTGGCCAACACCCTGATGAACTACATCTTCATTTTCGGGAAATTCGGCGCACCCGCCATGGGCGTTACCGGCGCCGCGCTGGCCACCATGCTTTCCCGTGTTCTGGAGTTCATAATTGTGGTCGTCTATGCGGCACGCAGCCGCCGGACGCCTTTGATCCTGCGTGCGCTGCTGTGTCCGGGCAAAGAATTCTTCCGGAAGACCATCCACTATTCCGCTCCGGTGATCCTCAACGAGACCCTATGGAGCGCAGGCGTTTCCACCGTTACTGTCATTATGGGACACATGGCCATCTCTGCCGATATGCTGGCCGCCCATGCCATCATGGGCAATATCGACAAGATCGCCACCGTCTCCTGCTTTGGCGTTGCCAATGCCGCGTCCGTCATGGTAGGCAAGCGCATTGGGGAGGGTGCATCCAAGGACAATATCTATCAGCTGGGCATATCCGTACTGGTGACCGCCTTCCTCTGCGGCGCAGCCGTCTCAGTTCTGCTGGCGATCCTGCTGCCCACGCTGTTTATTCCGGTGCTCTATCCCCTGTTCAATCTTTCACCTCAGTCCACCTATATCGCTACCACGCTTTGCATCGTGTATCTTCTGCTCCTTCCCCTGCGCTCCTTTGACGCCACCAACATCGTAGGTGTCCTCCGCGCCGGCGGCGACACCAAGGCTGCCGCCATTCTGGATATTCTTCCCATCTGGCTGGTGTCTCTTCCCGTCATGGCGCTGCTGGCACTGGTGCTGGATGCACCCATCCCCTTGATCTGTCTGGCATCCCAGTCGGAAAGTCTCATCAAGTGGCCGCTGGGCTTGCTGCGACTGCGCAGCCGCAAATGGATCAACGATGTCACCATCAACTGAGGCTCTATCACTTGTTTAACTGCGAGGAACACATATGCTGAAATCGCCGCGCCGCGACCCGGTTTGAAAGCTTCATCAAGGCGCCGGCCGGCGTGATCCGCCTGCGCAGCCGCAAGTGGATCAACAACGCGACCCTTCGGAGGGATTGATATGACAAGCCTGTTTCGCTGCCCCCTGTGCGGGGAAGCACTGACCCGGGACACCCATACCTACCGTTGTCCCAACCGCCACAGCTATGATATTGCCAGGGAGGGCTACACTTACCTCCTGCCTGTCAACCGGAAGCACTCTGCCGCCCCCGGTGATGACAAGGGAATGGCCGCCGCCCGGAAAGCGTTTCTTTCCAAGGGCTATTATCAACCGCTGCTGGACTCTCTGTGCGCTCTTTCCGTCTCCATGAGCGGAGACTCTCCCGCTCTGCTGGACGCCGGCTGCGGCGAGGGTTACTACACCGCCGGCATCCATCAGGCTCTGCTGGACGCCGGAAAAGCGCCCCGCACCGCAGGCATTGATATTTCCAAGTTCATCCTCCGCTCCGCCGCCAGACGCAGCCGGGAGATCGAATTTGCCGTGGCATCCTCCTATCAGCTTCCGGCAGCAGATGAGAGCATCGACCTGCTGCTGAACTGCTTCTCCCCGCTGGCGCTGGAGGAATTCCGCCGCATTCTGAAGCCGGGCGGCACATTCCTTTATGTAGTACCGGCAGCCGACCACCTCTGGGAAATGAAGCAGGTGCTCTACGATGCGCCCTACCGCAACGAGGAGAAGCTGACTCCCTACGAGGGTTTCCGCTATGAGCAGGTCGTCCCGGTGGACGCCTCCATCACGCTGGAAGCGCCGGAGGACATCCGCAACCTGTTCCAGATGACCCCGTATTACTGGAAAACGCCCAAGGAGGGCGCGAAGCGGCTGGCTGCGCTGGAGCAGCTCACCACCCGCATCTCCTTCCGCATCCACGTGTTCCGAAAAGCATGAAAAAATCCCTCCGATCCGGACAGATCGGAGGGATCGCTTTTTATAATCAGGTAGCGGTCTTCTTGCCCTTCAGCGCCTTCATGCGCATCTCATGGTTGAGGATCTGCTTGCGCATACGCAGGGACTTGGGAGTGACCTCCAGCAGCTCGTCGTCTGCCAGGAACTCCAGACACTGCTCCAGACTCATCTGACGGGGCGGCACCAGACGCAGCGCCTCGTCGGAGCCGGAGGCACGGGTGTTGGTCAGCTGCTTCTTGCGGCAGGCATTCACCACGATGTCCTCGCCGCGGTTGGCGATGCCGATGATCATGCCCTCGTAAACGGGAACGCCTGCGCCGATGAACAGTGAGCCGCGCTCCTGTGCGTTGAACAGGCCGTAGGTGACGGACTCACCGGTCTCCGTGGAGATGAGGCTGCCCATGCCGCGGCGCTGGATCTCGCCCTTATAGGGTGCGTAGGAATCAAAGATGGAGGCCATGATGCCCTCGCCGCGGGTGTCGGTGAGGAAATCGTTGCGGTAGCCGAAAAGGCCGCGGGCAGGAATCAGGAATTCCACCTTCATGCGGTCGCCCACAGGGTTCATCTCCACGATGTCGGCCTTGCGCTGACCCAGCTTCTCAATGACGCTGCCCACACAGTCGCCGGGCACATCCACCACCAGACGCTCGATGGGCTCGCACTTCTTGCCGTCGATCTCCTGATACAGCACACGGGGCGGAGATACCTGGAACTCGTAGCCCTCGCGGCGCATGGTCTCAATGAGGATGGACAGGGACATCTCGCCGCGGCCCGCCACATTGAAGGCAGTGTCCAGTCCGGTGTCAGTAACACGCAGGGACACGTCCTTCAGAGTCTCGCGGTACAGGCGGTCGCGGATCTGGCGGGAGGTGACGAACTTGCCCTCACGTCCGGCGTAGGGAGAATCGTTGATGGAGAAGGTCATCTCCATGGTGGGAGCGGAGATCTTCACGAACTCGATGGGCTCCACGGCAGTGGTGGCGCAGATGGTATCGCCGATGGTGATCTCGCCCATGCCGCTCATGGCCACGATCTCACCGGCCTCCGCCTCGGTAACGGGGGTGCGGCCCAGACCGTCAAAGGTGTACAGGCTCACAGCCTTGGCCTTGCGGCTCTTTTCCGGCTCGTGATAGTTGCACACGGCGATCTCCTGATTCTGGCGGATACTGCCCCGCTCGATGCGGCCGATGGCGATACGACCCACAAACTCATTGTAGTCGATGGAGCTGACCAGCATCTGGAAGGGTGCATCCTTGTCCGCCTCAGGCGCGGGGATGTACTCCAGAATGGTCTCAAACAGCGGCGTCAGATCGGTGCCGGCGGCATCGGGAGAATAGGACGCCGTGCCCTGACGACCGGAGCAGAACAGCGTGGGAGAGTCAAACTGCTCCTCAGTGGCGTCCAGATCCATCAGCAGCTCCAGCACCTCGTCCATGACCTCATGGATGCGCTGGTCGGGGCGATCGATCTTGTTGACCACCACGATGACGCGGTGACCCAGCTCCAGCGCCTTGGACAGCACGAAGCGGGTCTGGGGCATGGGGCCCTCGGCGGCGTCTACCAGCAGGATAACGCCGTTGACCATCTTCAGGATGCGCTCCACCTCGCCGCCGAAGTCTGCGTGGCCGGGGGTGTCCACGATGTTGATCTTGGTGTCCTTATAACGGACAGCGGTATTCTTGGCCAGAATGGTAATGCCGCGCTCACGCTCCAGATCGTTGGAGTCCATGACGCGATCCACCGTGGCCTGATTTTCACGGTAAGCACCGCCCTGTTTGAGCATCTGATCCACCAGCGTGGTTTTGCCGTGGTCAACGTGGGCGATGATGGCTACATTTCTCAGCTTTTCGTTCTGCAAAGGAAAGACCCCTTTCTGTTACAGTTTTACACACAATCTGTAATTATATTCCGATTTCTATGGTATTTCAAGATTATTCCGCACTTTTTTCAACTTTTTTCGGATTTTTCAAAAACATTCTCCGCCCACCTGTCCTCTCCGAAAGGACACGAGTTTTTCTCACAAAGAATTTCGCTTTCCTTGCCGTTTTTTCGCCTTTTCGCCCATTGTTCCCTTCATTTTACTCGCCTATAATGAGGGTGCTGTGACGGAAGCGGCGCCAGCGCCGCAGGTTCCGCCGCAAGTAACGCGGCTCACCGGAGCCGCCCAAGGAGGCAAATTCCCTTATGTACCAGATCAAAACCTTCAACCGCATCTCCCCCATCGGCCTGAACCGTTTCGACGCAGAGCATTACCGCGTCGGCGAAGACGTGGAAAATCCCCACGGCATCGTGGTGCGCTCCGCCAAGCTGCTGGACTACGAATTCCCGTCTGAACTGCTGGGCATCTCTCGTGCCGGTGTCGGCTTCAACAACATCCCGGTTGACCGCTGTTCGGAAGCCGGTATCGCCGTATTCAGCACGCCGGGTGCCAACGCCAATGCCGTCAAGGAGCTGGTGCTGTGCGCCATGCTCATCGCGTCCCGTGATGTGGACGGCTCCATCCGCTGGGTCAGGGAACAGGCAGCTTCCGGCGTGGATGTGACCACGGTGGTGGAAAAGGGCAAGGCCGCATTTGTGGGCCCGGAGATCTATAAGAAGACGCTGGGCATCATCGGTCTGGGCGCCATCGGCTCGCTGGTGGCCAACATGGCGGTGAAGCTGGGCATGGATGTCTATGGCTATGACCCCTACCTGTCGGTGGACACCGCCCTGCAGCTGGACCGGCACATCCATGTGGTGAAGGACATCGAGGACATCTATAAGCGCGCTGATTATATTACCATCCATATCCACTTCAACGAGCAGACCCGGGGCATGATTGGCGCAAAGGCCATCGCATCCATGAAGCGGGGCGTCCGGTTCATCAATCTGGCCCGGGGCGAGATCGTGGATGATGATGCCATGCTGGCGGCGCTGGATACCGGCCGGGTATCCGTGTATGTCACTGACTTCCCCAACAACAAGCTCCTGCAGGCGCCTCACGTACTGGGTATGCCCCATATGGGCGCATCCACTCCGGAAAGTGAACAAAACTGCGCCGTCATGGCAGTGGATCAGCTGCGGGACTATCTGGAAAATGGCAACATCCGCAACGCCGTCAATCTGCCCAACGTCTATCTGGAGCGCAGCGGCGTAATGCGCATGTGCATCATCCATCGGAACGTACCGGCTATGCTGGCCAGCATCACCTCCCTGCTGAGCACCGACGGCGTTAACGTGGAAAACCTCAGCAACAAATCCAAGGGGCCCTACGCCTACACACTGGTGGATCTGGGGACCCGTGTGGATGAAAAGGTCATCGAAGATGTGAAGAACCTCCCCAACGTGATCCGTGTCCGGGTCATCGAATGAATCCCAAAAGGCGCTGCCGCGGCAGCGCCTTTTGCATTGACAGAGCGGGGAAAAACGGTTACAATAAGTGCGTTGCCATCCAGAGATCCGGACGCAGAACATCCGCCCCATCTTGAAAAGTTCACATTCGCCCTGATAGCTCAGCAGGATAGAGCATCCGCCTCCTAAGCGGAAGGTCGCTGGTTCGAATCCAGTTCAGGGTGCCAGTCCCGCCGCAGGCATCCGCCTGCGGCGGATTTGTTTCTCCGTCTTACGGGAACTTTTTCCCGCTGCTTTTCGTCAAAACTGCCAAGAAACCAAAGGAGGTCGGCCCCATGAAAAAGAAGTTCGCCCTGCTCCTTGTTCCCGTTCTCCTGCTCCTTTTTGCAGGGAACTGTATGCTGATGAACCGCGGGTTTTCCGTCAACACAGGCCGGTGTCTCATTGCCGGCAACGGATCTGTCCTGCTGATGCTGGAGGATCACGGTCCTATCTGTATGTCTGACCATTCTCTGGCCGGGAACCTTTTCGAAGGTCTTTCCGATGGAGACAGGGTCCTCGTCCTTCATGACGGCATCGCTGAAAGCTATCCTTCTCAGACCGCCGCGTATTTTCTGCTGCGTTTAGGCAGCGGCAGCCGCGCAGATATGGAGCCCCAGCATCTTCAAGAGCTGGCGGAACTGGGCTGGATCACGCTGGACTCCAATACATCCAGCACACCGAACACGCCTGCCCTTCCCGCCGAGCCGGACAGCTACGCCTTTGATGCCCAGTACATCCGCACCAACGGGTATCACGACAATGCAGACTTCCCCCGGACGGTGGTGATCCGCTCCCGGGCAGAGCTGGAGGCCTACTACGAGGCCAACCGGGAGCTTTACGATCTGGAACGAAAAGACAAGGTCTATTCCGACACCACCATCGGGTTTTTGGACGCCTGTGACAAATACGACGATGCCTATTTCGCGGATCGGGATGTGCTGTTCATTCTGCTGGAAGAAGGCAGCGGCTCCATCCGCCACAAGGTGACAGACGTCCGGTACGACGGCACGGAATGGGTGGTCAGCATCCAGCGCATCACCCCGGAAGAGGGCACCGCCGATATGGCGGAGTGGCACATCATGGTAGAAGTACAGATGGGCAAGGTTTTCGACGAAAACACACCCATCCGAGTGGAATTTGTAAAATAGCCCCATAGAGGGAAAGCCGCGGCCCGTGCCGCGGCTTTCAGGCTGTCAAAAAGTCCGTTTGGACTATTTTGACAGCCTGAATAATGCCAGATTTTCGTGCTGCACAGCAGCACAAAAATCCTCGCTTCGCTCGCCTCAACCCTTGCGTTGCAAGGGATCTCGGGGCATTTGATCCAATTCGAGGCGGGCTTCGCCCCCTCGAGCTCCCCCCTGTATTTTGCAGGCTCCGAGCACAGTTTTGAGTTTTTCGACAAGCAGAAAGCCGCGGCCCGTGCCGCGGCTTTCTGCGTTTCAAGGAATATCAAGGGTTGTTCACCACACCGGCAAACAGAGGCAGCCCATCGGCGCCGGTGATGAGGAACAGGAAAGGCCGATCCACCACGAAGTCGATTTCCTCCATAGACGGCGCAGCCGAGGTTGGACTGTTTACCATCACGGTATAGGCGGCGGCTTCCACACCCTCCTCATCAATGATGACCCGGGCATTGTGCATTGCCTTCGAGACGGCAACGGGGACGGCAATATCCTGCGTCATGGGTGAAAAATCGGCCGTGCCGTCAAAGACCTCCGTGATCCCCAGCGCCGTCAGCCCCTCCTGCAGTTCTATCGAGGATGTTACATCAAACTTGGGAATGGACTGATTGATCTCCAGTCGTTTGCTGTTCTCCCACGCACCGCCGAAAAACACAGTCTCCATAAATGCAGCTGTCTCAGCATCTGCCAGCAGAGCCTCCGGCGCATAGCCCTCGTCCGGCAGAAGGAACCACATGCTGCCGCCATCCATAAAACGCCTGACCGCGGAGAATTTCTCGCCCCAGTAATACACTCCCTGCGTGGACTGGTGCATAAAGCCACAGGTCACATCACCGGAAGAAGCGTGGAAAATATCCTGCGTGGTTTTGCTCTCGGAAAATTTACTGCTCCACTTACCTTTATAGTAAATGGTGGTGGCCAGCGCCAGAATGGCGTCCTCCGGCAGAGTTTCTCCGCTGATGCTTTCTTCCAGCAGACCTCCGGTTTGTGCATTGAGCCAGTCCCGCAGCGCCTGATCAAATTCCGCCGTGCCCATTCTGCCGCGGTAGGAGGATGCATAGTAGGTGTCCGCCAGCGTGTCCATGGTGGACTGGACGAACTGCACATTCTCGTTGAGCCATACGGACGAACCCAGAATCCGGCTGACGATACCGTCGTCCCGGTATTGGGCGTTCCATACGGCAGTGGCCTGCTGGCGCAGGTTCTCAATCCCCTCGCTGCCCAGCAGTTCCAAAATCTGCTGACGGCTGCTGCCGTCGGTCAGTTCCGCCAGCATCGCCAGCGCCATGTAGACATTCAGCGGGGAATACACGACATTCTCCGCCTCCGCGCCGGAAAGAAATTGCCGTATGCTGGCTGTAAAGTAATTTCCCAATCCATCTGCATAGCCCGCTTGCTGCTTCTGCGCGTCCACATCCTTCTGCCACGCCTTGTACTCTCTGCTGCCCGGATCCCCGTTTTCCTTGGGATACTGAGCCATCTTGGGATATTCCGCCTCGGCGATGGCATAAGCCGATGCCACCGTGCCGCCTCCGCCGCCGGCAGGGTCCAGCAGCGCACCCAGCACGAATACCAGTGCCAGCACCGCCGCCGCGGAACGGATGCCCCTGCGCTTCCACGCCGGCTTTTTCTTCTTTTCTACCTGCTCCACCAGCTCCTCCCGGATATTGGTGATGCCGTCATACAGCTTCTCGCTTTTCTCGCTCACAGGATCACTCCTCTCGTTTCCAGAAATGTCTTCAACCGTCCCCGCAGCCAGCGCATCCGTTGGGCGATCTGATTTTCGCTGCATTTACGCTCTGCCGCCAGCATTTTTGCCGCATCGCCGTACCAGTAGCGGCGGATGAACAGAATCCGGTCATCCTCCGGCAAAGTCTCCAGCCAGTCGCTGATAAAGCCGCCCAGCTCCTTTTGCTCCACGACCTTCTCCACGCTGGCAGAGGACGGCACACATTCCTCCAGCTCCGACAGCATCAGCTCCAGTCCGTTATACCGCTTCTGCGCATGGTTGGCACGGAATCGGCTGATGGACAGATTCCGGGTGATGCGGCCCAGAAAAGCTTTCAGGGAGCGCGGCAGCTCCGGCGGCATTTTTGTCCATGCAGCGTGCCAGGTATCGTTGACGCATTCCTCCGCATCCTCCCGGACGCTGAGGATATTCATGGCGATGGTACGGCAGAAGAAACCGTATTTTCGATCTGTCTCTGCAATGGCCGATTCGTCCCGGCCATGATACAGGGCAATGATCTGTTGATCCTCCATAAGGTGCCCCCTTCCCTCTCTCTTAAAAGAGCCTTTCACCCATACAGTCGCAAACCGCCGGAAAATATGTGCACAAACGCAAATTTTTTGTTTTTATTTTGCATTATACCACAGGATGCCCCTCTTTGCATTTGACATTTTCCGTTTTTTGCAGTTTCATATAGTAGAGTGATTATTACCTAATGGCTGGAAAGGAAATGCACCGTGAGCAAGGCATCATTCCGCGATTACATCGGCACCCGGGATCTGTATATCAAAATGGCAAAGATCGCCATCCCCGTTTCCCTGCAGTCTCTCATCACTGTGGGCATCAACCTGATGGACACCATCATGCTCAGCAGCATGGGCGACGCGCAGCTGTCCGCCAGTACGCTGGCCGGCAACTTCATCACCCTGTTCCAGATCTGCTGTATGGGTATGGGCATGGGCGCTTCCGTCCTGACCTCCCGGTTCTGGGGTATGCAGGACAAACACTCTCTGAAAAAGGCCATCACCATCATGCTGCGTTTCTGTCTCGTGTTCAGCACCGTCTTTACGCTGGCCACCATACTGGTTCCCGCAGGCATTATGCGTATCTATACGCCGGATCAGGAGATCATTGATTATGGCGTGATCTACCTGCGCTGGCTGATCCCCACCTACTTCTGCATGGGCTTCTCCCTGACCTGCACACTGGTGCTGCGCAGCGTGGGACAGGTGCGGATCCCCCTGTTCACCTCCATCGCCGCATTCTTTGTCAATGTGTTCTGCAACTGGGTATTCATATTCGGTGAGCTGGGCGCACCCCGGATGGAGATCGGCGGCGCTGCGCTGGGTACGCTCATCGCCCGTATCTTCGAGCTGATCGTGATCTGCGGTTATTTCTTCTTCATCGACAAGCGCATCGGCTACCGCATCCGGAACGTGCTCATGCGCTGCGGCGACCTGCTGCGGGAGTATATCCGCATCAGCATCCCTGTTCTCATCAGCGACTCCCTGCTGGCGCTGGGCAACAGCGCCGTGGCTATGGTCATGGGCCGCATCGGTCAGGCCTTTGTGGCTGCCAACTCCGTCACTACCGTGGTGCAGCAGCTCAGCAGCGTTCTCACCACCGGCATCTCCAACGCCAGCGGCATCATCACCGGCCACACCATGGGCGAGGGCAACTACGAAAAGGCACAGAAGGATGGCTATGCCTTCCTGGGCATGGGCTTCTTCATCGGCTGCTTTGCCGCGCTGGTGATCACCGTGCTGAAAAACCCCATCATCAATTACTATCAGGTGTCCGCGGAGGCCAAGCTCATCGCCGCCGACCTGATGAACGCCATCACCTTCATCATCGTGTTCCAGGCCATGAACTCCATCCTCACCAAGGGCGTGCTTCGCGCCGGCGGCGACACGAAGTTCCTCATGGCCGGCGACATTCTGTTCCTGTGGGTGGCCTCTATCCCCCTTGGCGCTCTGGCCGGTCTGGTTCTGCACATGTCCGCCTTCTGGATCTACACCTTCCTGAAAATCGACCAGATCATCAAGTGCATCTGGTGCTACTATCGCCTGCGCAGCGGCAATTGGCTGAAGCGTATCCATGGCGCAAAAAGCTGAGCCGTACCACGCTGCGGCATATTTCGTCATTGCTTTTCTGTCGGATTTTTTGGTATAATAAGTCATTACGATTGATCTCACGAGGAGTATTGCTCTATGTCCTCTCAAAAGCGGCGGCTTTCGCATATATCCGCCATGCACTATTTCAAGCTGTTCTTCCGCGGGCTCCTCTTTTTTGCAGCAACAGTGGTATACATCTTGGATCATCCTCAACATGACAACCCTCTGTACGATGACATTTCCCGCTGGCCGGTGCTGTTTGACATCATCTGGGTAGTCTTTGTCATTGAGATGATCCTCCGCTTCTTCCCTTCCAAACTGGAAAGCATGGGCTGCCAGAAGCAGTTCGCCCGGAACTACAAGCCTGTCAGCAGCAAAAACGCGAAGCCTGTTCTCCAGTCCGCACGAACCACAGCAGCTGTGGTCATCGCATGGTTTGCGCTGAACGGTGCCATCGGCGCACTGTATTTCGCCGGGATCATCGACAAGGGCATCCTGATGCTGATTGCGCTGGCCTACTCCGTGTGCGACATGATCTGCATCCTGTTCTTCTGCCCCTTCCAGACATGGTTTATGAAGAACCGCTGCTGCGCCACCTGCCGGATCTATAACTGGGACTTCGCTATGATGTTCACGCCCCTGCTGTTTGTACCCCACTTCTATACATGGAGTCTGCTGGGCATCGCGCTGGCGCTGCTCATCGAGTGGGAATACCTGCTGCGGAAGCATCCGGAACGGTTTTCCGAAGCCACCAATCAGTGTCTCTCCTGCGCCAGCTGCCCGGAAAAGCTGTGTCACCACAAAAAGCAGCTCCAGCGCTTCCTGCGCCGCAACCGGGAATGCCTCCGCCTGAAGGGCAACAGCCTGTTCAACAAGGAAAAATAAGGTAAATCGAGTAGGGGCGGTTTTCCGCCCCTCTCACACCACCGAGTGTGCCGTTCG
>CAZQJD010000034.1:0-15396 GCA_964593575.1 uncultured Oscillibacter sp. | reverse complement strand
CTGCGGACCGGCACCTACGCCGCCGCCATCATTGCCGCCGTTGTGGCCCTGATTCTGACTCTTGTCATCATGCAGAAGATCGGCATCTTTATTGCCATTCTCTGCGGTCTGGTGGGCGGCTGCCTCATTGGCTACTTCACCGAGTATTACACCTCCGACAACTACAAGCCCACGCAGGAGCTGGCTGCCGCCTCTGAGACCGGCACCGCCACCATCATCATCGGCGGTATCTCTCTGGGCCTGCGTTCCACCATGTCCTCCATCCTCATCGTGGCCGCCGCCGTGCTGGTGAGCTTCTACGCCGCCGGCGGCGCAGAGTCCTTCAACGCCGGACTCTACGGCATCGGCATCGCGGGCGTAGGCATGCTGTCCACCTTGGGCATCACCCTGGCCACCGACGCATACGGCCCTGTGGCGGATAACGCCGGCGGCATCGCCGCCATGAGCGGACTGCCGGAGGTGGTGCGCCAGCGCACCGACGCGCTGGACTCTCTGGGCAACACCACCGCCGCCACCGGCAAGGGCTTTGCCATCGGCTCCGCCTCCCTGACGGCGCTGGCGCTGCTGGTGAGCTATGTGGATATCGTCCAGAGCCATGCTGAGGACGCATTGGACCTCTCCCTGACCAATCCTCTGATGCTGGTGGGTCTGTTCATCGGCGCCATGCTGACCTTCGTATTCGCCGCCGCCACCATGAGCGCCGTGGAGCGTGCCGCCCAGTCCATCGTGGTGGAGGTCCGCCGCCAGTTTGCGGAGATCCCCGGCATCATGGAATACAAGGCCGACCCCGACTACGCCTCCTGCGTGGCGCTGTGCACCAGGGGCGCGCTGAAGGAGATGCTCTCTCCCGCTCTGCTGGCCATCGTGGTCCCCATCGCCACCGGTCTGATCCTTGGCCCCACCGGCGTGGTGGGCCTGCTGGGCGGCGTATCCGTCACCGGCTTCGCCGTGGCTGTGTTCATGTCCAACGCCGGCGGCGCATGGGACAACGCCAAGAAATACATCGAGGCCGGCAATCACGGCGGCAAGGGCTCCGAGCAGCATAAGGCCGCCGTGGTGGGCGACACCGTGGGCGACCCCTTCAAGGACACCTCCGGCCCCTCCCTGAACATCCTCATCAAGCTGTGCTCCACGGTGTCCATCGTGTTCTCCGGCCTGATCCTGGCAGTACACCTTCTGTAATTCCATAGAATCAACAATGTCGGCGGATGGTTTCATCCGCCGACATTGTTCGTTTATCCCAAGCGCTGCACAAAGTGCCGCAGGGCGGGACTCAGGTTCTTTTCATGCCACACCGCCAGGATCTCCTCTGTTTCCTCCTCACCCCGCAGGGGGCAGAAGGTGATGTTGTCCACGCTGCGCAGCTTGCCGATACAGTACTCCGGCACGATACAGATGGCCTGCTCCGCGGCGATCATCATCATGATGCTCTCATAGTCGCTGGTGCGCAGCAGGATGTTGGGCTGATAGCCCGCCTTCTGATAGAGCTGGACGTAATAGGCGTCGCCGAAGGAGTCGCCGCCGCCGGAGGGAGACATGAACAGGATGGTCTCGCCCTTCAGCTCCTCACGGGCCAGACTGGGCCGCCGTGCCAGAGGATGGCTGGTATACATGGCCACATACAGCGGCACCTTCTCCACCAGCCGGATCTGCAGGGAATCCTCCTGCCGGATGTTGGTGCTGTCCCATGTGAAGATGATGTCATACTCCATGTTCAGCAGTCCCGCCGCCAGCGTGTCGGTGTCGTTGCGGTAGCAGGTGATGAGGATGTTGGGAAATTCCCGGTGGAACTCCCGCAGCCGCCGGGGAAGATCGCTCTGCTCATAGCCCTTGGTAAAGCCCACCCGCAGGCTGCCCATGAGACCGGTGGAGGCCTCCCGGGTGCGCCACACCGCCGTATCCATGTGCTTGAGGATGGCACGGGCCTCCGTCAGAAAGATCTGTCCGGCAGGGGTCAGGGAGATGGGCCGGGTGCCGCGGTCGATGAGCTCCATTCCCACCGTGGTCTCCAGTGCGTGGATCTGCTGGGTGATGGCCGTCTGGGAAATATAGTACTGGGTGGCCGCCTTGGTGAAGCTCTGATGCTCCGCCACCGCCACAAAGTATTTCAGCTGGTTCAGATTCATGGTTGTGCTCCCCATGGTATAAGTTTAACTTATTTTATAATAGAAATATGATATTGGCAATTCCTTTTTTTCTGAGATAGAATAAGCTGCGTTGATATTTTTTGCAAACTGCGGCATTTTGTCCGCAGGTCGTTCAGGAAAGAGAGTTTGATTATGGAAAAGAGCCTGTTTATCCCTCTGCGCGCAGAGGGTCTCACCACCATGAAGATCCGCTACGACTTCAAGACCGGCAAGGTGAAGCTGTACGCCGCCAAGGAATGGGACAAGGACCACGACTTCGCCGGCTACAACCACAGCTGGTGGATCGACGGCATCTACACCGAGGACGCCCGGTATCTCAACACCAAGGAGGTCTGGGCGCTGTTTGAACAGCACGGCCAGAAGGAATATCTGGAGGAGGTCATCGACCTGCTGCGTGCCGGCCGTCACTTCGGCATCGACATCTACTATTATGAAAAGTACGACATCCGCTACATGATGAATGAGCACAGCCGCAAGCTGGGCCTGCTGAACAAGAGCCACGCCATCATGGCCGGCGGCATCCGCCGGCACTCCTACGACGAGCCGGAGATGGATGTCATCATCGACGGTCTGAATCTGGGCCGCGGCATGAGCTTCAAGAACATCGCCGGGCATCTGCCCTTCGGCGGCTGCAAGGCCACCGTCACCATGGACCCGCTGGACATGGACAATCTGGAGATCATGGGCTTTCTGGCCTTCGCGCTGGACAGCTGCCGTGACATGACCGGCCCGGATATGAACTTCCCCGTGGAAATGAGCGACGTGATGATCGAGCAGGGCTACTCCATGCAGTACACCGGCGGCGTCAAGGCCAAGACCGGTCCCACCGGCACTCCCACCGCCTACGGCGTGTATCTGGCGCTGCTGGAGGCCATCCACTTCCAGGAGGGCGTCCGCAGCGTGGAAGGCAAGACCGCCGCGCTGATGGGTCTGGGCGCTGTCGGCTGGTACATGGGCGAGCATCTGCTGCGGGGCGGCGTCAGCAAGCTCACTGTGGCGGATATCAACCCCGCCGCTGTGGAGCGCTTCATCGCTGAGCATCCCGGCTATGAGATCGACAGCTGCCCCGTGTCCGAGGTGCTGTATCAGAAGGTGGATATCCTCAGTCCCTGCGCCATCGGCGGCATCTTCAGCGACGAGAGCATCGCAAAGCTGAACTGCAGGTATATCTTCGGTTCCTCCAACAACGGTCTGAAGGCTTCCTCTCAGGAGGAGGAGATCCGTCTGGCCAAGCTCATCGCGGACCGCGGCATCCTCTATCAGGTGGAGTGGTGGCACAACACCGCCGGCGTCATCTGCGGCGCGGAGGAATACCTCTACGACGGCGACGCCGAGTCCCTGCGCAGGAAGGTGGAGGAGATCATGCCCGCCAACACCATCCTCTCCCTGAACGGAGCCAGAGAACAGGGCGTCACGCCTACCGAATGGGTCTACCGCTACTGCGAGGACCTGCTGTACAAGTAAATCGTAAGGAGAATACTATATGGAAAACAAGAGAGGCTTTTCCTCCACGCTGGGCTTTCTGCTGAGCATGGCGGCCTTCAGCATCGGCATCGGCAACCTGTGGAAGTTCCCCTACATCGTGGGCGCCAACGGCGGCGGCGCCTTCCTGCTGGTGTATCTGCTCATCGTTATTCTGGTGGGCATCCCCGGCTTCCTCATTGAGCTGACCCTGGGCCGCACCTCCGGTCTGTCCCCCATCAAGGGCATGGAGAAGCTGGAAGGTAAAAAGACCGGCTGGTCTGTCATCGGTGTTCTGGGCTGCTTCGCCATCTTCACCATCTGCAGCTACGCCACCATGATCGTAGGCGGCTGGACCGGCAACTACATCCTCAACCTCATCACCGGCTCCATGAAAAGTCTGGACAGTGCCGGCATCGCCAATCTGTTCGGCGCCACCGCCGGCTCCAACCTGACCATCTTCTTCTCCTTCCTGCAGGCAGCGCTGCTGTGGCTGTGCCTGATCTCCGGCGTGAAGATCGGCGTGGAAAAGGTCTGCTCCGTACTGCTGCCCACCCTGTTTGTGATCCTGGTGGTGCTGGCCTTCTACTCCAACTCCCTGCCCGGCGCCGTGGAGGGTCTGAAGTGGTATCTGACCCCCAATCTGAAGAACGTGTCCACCAACACCGTTTCCGCCGCGGCCTGTCAGGTGTTCTACTCCATCGGCATGGGACAGGCCGGTGCCTTCGTCTACGGCAGCTACATTGACAAGAAGACAAACCTCACCAAATCTGTGGCGGTCGGCGCGGCCATGGACACCTTCGTGGCCGTGCTGGCGGGTCTGGTCATCGTTCCCGCCCTGTTCTCCTTCGGCATCGAGCCCACCGCCGGCCCCTCTCTGGTCTACATCACCCTGCCCAACCTGTTCAACGCCATGGGCAGCTTCGGCACCGTGTTCGGCCTGCTGTTTATGATCTGCGTGTTCTTTGCCGGCTTCACCTCCATTCTGGGCGGCAGCGAGGCGCTGGTGGCCACCATCTGCGACACCAGACCCAAGGTGGACCGCAAGACCGCCGCCACCATCGTCTGTGCGGCGGAATTCCTGTTCAGCATCCTCTTCACCCTGTCCTTCCGGGGCGGCTTCTTCGCTGAGTTCAAGGCGCTGGGTCTGGGCTTCTTCGACTTCTTCGATTTCCTTGCCACCACCGGCATGGCAGTGGGCGTGGCCGTGATGCTGATCTACATCCTCCATCGCTGGAAGTTCTATAAATTCCAGAGCGAGGCCAACGAAGGCGCCACCGGCAAGATCCGCGTCTACGGCTGGATGAAATACTATATCAATTACGGTTATCCTGTCGTCCTCGTCATCGTGTTCATCTGTCTCGCACAGATGTACTTCTGATCCGAACCCGACCATTCCCTCCCGGTTTCCGCCGGGAGGGAATTTTATCGACAGCCGCCCCATGGCACAGCCTGCGGAGATTTGCGCCCCGGCGCTTTACCGCGCCCTCTCGCTACCGCTCTAACAGGCCAAAACGCGCCGTGGCCGTTTGTTTTTCCACGAAATACACGGGGCGGCATTTCTTCCCTTTGATTCACAGAAAATTCAAAAAAGTTATGAAAAAAGACTAAAATAATCACAAAATGTATTGACGAATCGTTAATTTTTTGTAATAATTTGAACCCGGGTCACCCATTTCCGAGCGCGGACATTCTCTGGCGGAGAGACATGCACTGCGGTTTGAGATGTCTGGGTGACAACTAAACTTTTTTATGAGGTGGCATTCTATGAGCAAGAAGAATACCCAGAAAGCCAGCCTGCTCGACCGCTGCTTGAACGCAGTCGAGAAAGCCGGCAACAGCCTTCCCCATCCCGTAACCATCTTCGCAATTCTGGCACTGTTCGTCATTGTCCTGTCCGCAGTTCTGTCCGCACTGGGTGTGTCCGCGACCGGCACCCTGGTTTCCGGCGGTGAGCTGAAGGAGCAGACCGTTACCGTCGTCAGCCTGCTGACCCGCGACGGTCTGGCCTACATCTTCTCCAACGCAGTGAGCAACTTCACCTCCTATGCTCCTCTGGGCATGGTTCTGGTGGCCATGCTGGGCGTCGGCGTTGCCGAGCAGTCCGGTATGATCAACACCCTGCTGAAGAAGGCCGTTAAGGTCACTCCCGCCAAGCTGCTGAGCCCCATGATGGTGTTCCTGGGCGTTATGTCCAACATCGCATCTGACTCCGGCTACGTCATCCTGATCCCCCTGGGCGCCATGATGTTCAAGGCCTGCGGCCGTCATCCCATCGCCGGTCTGGCCGCTGCTTTCGCCGGTGTTTCCGGCGGCTTCTCTGCCAACCTGCTGATCGGCACCCTGGATCCCCTGCTGGCTGGTATCACCCAGTCCGCCGTTGCCATCATCGACCCCAACTATGAGGTCGCCGTCATGGGCAACTACATCTTCCTGTGCGTCTCCACCTTCCTGATCACCATTGTCGGCACCATCATCACCGACAAGATCATTGAGCCCCGTCTGGGCAAGTATGATCCCTCCATGGGCGAGGGTGGCGACGAGGATACCGACCTGACCACCATCACCGAGGCTGAGAACAAGGCTCTGAAGAAGGCCGGTATCGCCGCTCTGGTGTATGCTCTGATCATCGTGGCCTGCTGCGTCATGCCCAACTCCTTCTTCCTGAACGAGAACGGTTCTCTGCTGGGCCGTCCCGCATCTCCCTTCATCAACGGCATCGTGGTGATCATCGCCCTGCTGTTCTTCATCCCCGGTGTTGTCTATGGTAAGGCCATCGGCACCCTGAAGAACGAGAAGGCCGTTGCCGGCGCTATGGCCAAGGCTATGGCCGGCATGGGCTCCTTCCTGGCTCTGGCCTTCGTTTCCTCTCAGTTCATCCAGTACTTCAGCTATACCAAGATGGGTACCATCATCGCTCTGGCCGGTGCTTCCTTCCTGAAGTCCATCAACATCGGTCTGATCCCCCTGGTCATCATCTTCGTGCTGTTCTCCGCTTTCATGAACCTGTTCATGGGCTCCGCTTCCGCCAAGTGGAACATTCTGGCTCCCGTGTTCGTTCCCATGTTCATGCTGCTGGGCTACAGCCCCGAGCTGTGCCAGCTGGCCTACCGCATCGGTGACAGCTCCACCAACATCATCACTCCCATGATGACCTACTATGCCGTCATCATCATCTTCGCTCAGAAGTATGACAAGAAGGCCGGTATCGGCACCATCACCGCCACCATGCTGCCCTACAGCGTGGCCTTCCTGGTGTCCTGGACTCTGCTGTTCATCATCTGGCTGTCCGCCGGCCTGCCCATCGGCCTCGGCACCAGCCTGTTCTATCCCGCTGCCTGATTTTAGGCGCGAGATCCGAACGCATAACTTCGGGCCGCAGCGGAATACTCTGCTGCGGCCCTCTTTTTAAATTGGTTTCAAATATCTGCAAGGAGGAACTCACTTATGGCAATTGATAAGAAGGCACTGCTGGAGCGCTTCCTGGAGTACGTCCAGATCGACAGCGAGACCGGCAGCGAGGGCGCCATGGCTGCCCGTCTGGTGGAGGATTTCAAGGCCATCGGCTGCGAGGTCACCACTGACGACGTCCACGAGGCTGCCCAGACCACCGGCTGCAATGTGTACGCCACCCTGCCCGGCAAGGAAGGCCTGGAGCCCATCATGTTCAGCTCCCACATGGATACCGTTGTCCCCGGCAACGGCGTGAAGCCCCGGGTGGATGCTGACGGCTATGTCCGTTCCGACGGCTCCACCGTTCTGGGCGGCGACGACAAGGCCGGCATCTGCGCCATCATGGAGGCCATGAAGGCCGCCCGTGATGTGGACCACCGCACCGTGGAGGCCGTCATTACCGTCCGCGAGGAGAGCGGCATGTTCGGCGCCAAGAATCTGGACTACAGCCGCATCGCTTCCAAGAGCTGCATCGTGCTGGACTCCAGCGGCGGCCCCAACAAGATCATCACCGCCGCTCCCGGCCAGAACAAGATCCGCGCCACCATCACCGGCCGCCGCGCCCACGCAGGTCTGGCTCCCGAGACCGGCATCAGCGCCATTCAGGTAGCCGCCAACGCCGTGGCCGCCATGCAGCTGCTGCGCATCGACGAGGAGACCACCTGCAACATCGGCACCTTCAAGGCCGAGGGTCCCACCAACGTGGTCAGCGAGACCGCTGCCCTGGAGCTGGAGGTCCGCAGCCGCAACAACGATAAGCTGGAGGCCCACACCAAGCATCTGGTGGGCTGCCTGGAGAGCGCCTGCGAGAAGTTCGGCGCCACTCTGGAGTGCAATGTTTCCACCAGCTATCTGGGCTACAGCCATCCCGCCGATCATCCTCTGGTGCAGAAGCTGTCCGAGGTGGTCCGTGCCGCAGGCATGACCCCTGAGCTGGCTGCCAGCGGCGGCGGCAGCGACGCCAACATCTATGGCAACAACGGCATCGACGCTCTGAACATGGGCGTGGGCATGGAGAAGGTCCACACCACCGGCGAGCAGCAGAACATCGCCGACATGGAGAAGGCTTCCGAGATCTGTCTGGAGCTGATGAAGGCCTAAGGTTTTCCGTTTCCCCGAAACATCCGAGCCCTTTCCGGGTTCGGATGTTTTTTCGTATATCCCTCTGTTTTCCGGGCAAAATGACCGTATCTTTTTCCGGAGGTCATTGCCTGTGAAGCTACGTAGATCCTTTGCACCACTCCTTGCCGTCTGCCTGCTGTGCGGCTGCAGCGCCGGCGGCTATACCTCAGTCTCCTCGCTGGGCAGCGCGTCCATGGCCGCCCTCCCCGCCGCCAGCTGGGGTCTGTCCTTCCAGAAGGAGGGCGATACGCCCGTGGGCAACGCCACGGTGGAAGAGCTGGCGCAATACAACGGCTGGTATGTGGGGGACACCTCGGAAAAGGTCATCTATCTGACCTTCGACTGCGGCTATGAAAACGGCTATACCGCCGCCATTCTGGACGCGCTGAAAAAACACGAGGCTCCCGCCGCCTTCTTCGTGGTGGGTGCCATGGTGAAATCCGCCCCCGATCTCATCCGCCGGATGGTGGACGAGGGCCACATCGTGGGCAACCACACCTACAACCATCCGGACATGTCCGCCATCACCGACCAGACTGCCTTTCAGGCGGAGCTGGACAAGCTCTCCGACCTGTACCGGGAGACCACCGGGCAGGAGCTGCCCATGTACTACCGTCCCCCCAGAGGGTTGTACAGTGAGGAAAATCTGAAGCAGGCCAGTGCGCTGGGCTACAAGACGGTGCTCTGGAGCCTTGCCTATGTGGACTGGTACAACGACGACCAGCCCACCGACGAGGAAGCCTATTCCAAGCTGCTGCCCCGGATCCACAACGGCGCCATCGTCCTGCTGCACCAGACCTCCGCCACCAACGCCCGGATCCTTGACGAGCTGCTGACCCGCTGGGAGGAGATGGGTTACCGCTTCGCCTCTCTGGACGAGCTGCCCACCCTGTAAGCCACTTCCCTTTTTCGTCCCGGTCTGCTATACTGTAGAAAACGTATTTAACAGAAAGGCAGATGAATCCCATGCATGACGAACTGACCGAGGTGGATATCCGAAAAATGCAGGAGGAGATCGACTACCGCATCCGGGAGCTGCGTCCCCAGCTGATCGAAGAGGTACAGACCACCCGTGCCTTCGGCGACCTCAGCGAAAACTACGAGTACAAATGCGCCAAGCAGGCGAAAAACCGCAACGAAAGCCGCATCCGCTATCTGCAGGCCATGATCCGCACCGCCAAGGTGATCCGGGTGGAGGAAAGCGGCGGCGTGAGTCTGTTCGACACCGTCACCGTCTTCCACGAGGGTATGCAGAAGGAAATGACCTTCCGCATCGTCACCACTCTGCGGCAGGACGCGCTGAACGGCCTCATCAGCAAGGAGTCACCGGTGGGCAAGGCGCTGCTGGGCCACAAGGCAGGCGACCGGGTCACCGTGGAGGTGAACCCCACCATGAAATACACGCTGGAGATCCGCGCCATCGAAAAGGGACAGGACGATGAAAGCCTCTCCATCAGCAGCTATTGACGGCGTTTTGTGAGTTCTGACAATATTTAGTAAAAAAAGGAGCGGAAACCGCTCCTTTTTTATTGCGTTCAAAAGAGCGGCATGGTATATTGGTTTTGATTAGGCATCTTTTGAAGAACGACAGGAGGGGAATTCCATGCTGCATATCGGCTGCCATCTTTCCTCTTCCGCGGGCTTTGCCGCCATGGGCCGCACAGCTCTCGCCATCGGCGCGGATACCTTTCAGTTCTTCACCCGCAATCCCCGGGGCAGCAAGGCCAAGGCCATCGACCCGGAGGATGCCGCAGCGCTGATGACACTGCTTTCGGAGCATCATTTCGCTCCCCTCATTGCCCATGCGCCCTATACCCTGAACCCCTGCTCTGCCGCAGCGGATACCCGGCAGTTCGCGCTGGAAACCATGGCGGACGACCTGCGCCGCATGGAGTATCTCCCCGGCCAGTACTACAACTTCCATCCCGGCAGCCATGTGGGACAGGGCACGGAAACCGGTATCCAACTCATCGCCGATACCCTCAACGCCATCCTGACGCCGGAGATGACCACCACCGTCCTGCTGGAGACCATGTCCGGCAAGGGCAGCGAGGTGGGCGGCCGCTTTGAGGAGCTGCGGGAGATCCTGGACCGTGTGGAGCTGACGGACAAAATGGGCGTGTGTCTGGACACCTGCCATGTTTCCGACGCCGGCTACGATATTATCAATGATCTGGACGGCGTCCTGACGGAGTTCGACCGGGTCATCGGCCTCCACCGGCTGAAAGCCATTCACCTCAACGACAGCAAAAACCCACCCGGCAGCCGCAAGGACCGCCACGAGGTCATCGGCGCCGGGCATCTGGGACAGGAGGCGCTGTCCCGCATCACCCGGCATCCCGCCCTGCGGCGCCTCCCCTTCTGCCTGGAAACGCCCAATGAGCTTCCCGGCTATCAGGCGGAGATCTCCCTGCTGCGGGAGCTTTGGAATTGATCCTGAAGGAGTTGTCTTCTGTGATGGAATATCTGAAAATGTTTATCATTCTGGGACCGCTGCTGTTTCTCACCGGCTTTGTGGATTCCGTGGCCGGCGGCGGCGGACTGATCTCCATTCCCGCCTACCTCTTTGTGGGCCTGCCGGTACATCTGGCCTCCGGCACCAACAAGGTGGTCAACGGCATCGGCACGGCGTCCGCTACGTGGAGGTTCTTCCGCAGCGGCAAGATCCGGATGCGCATCGCCCTCTGGGCTGCGGCCGGCGCCCTGGGCGGCGCTTTTGTGGGCGCACGGCTGGCGCTGCGTATGCCGGAAGCCATCCTGCAGGCCTGTCTGCTGGTGGCGCTGCCGGTGGTGGCGGTGTTTCTTGCGGTGAAAAAGGACTTCGGCAAGACCGGCTCTCCCGCCGGAAAAGAGCTGCCCCCCGCAAGGGAGCATCTTCTCAGCCTGCTCATCGGCCTCGTCATCGGCCTGTACGACGGCATGGTGGGCCCCGGCACCGGCACCTTCCTCATCATGGGCTTCACCTTGGTGCTGGGCATGGATCTCATCACCGCCTCCGGCTGTGCCAAGGTGGTGAATCTGGCCTCCAACATCGCCTCCGCCGCCGTGTGGATCGCAGGCGGCAAGGTCATCTGGCGCATCGTCCTGCCGGCGGTGATCTTCGTGGTGGCCGGCAACCAGTGCGGCGCACGGTACGCCATCCGCGGCGGCAGCGATAAGGTGCGCGGCATGATCTTCGTGGTGCTGGGAATGCTGTTCGTCAAGATGATCTGGGAACTGGTGGCATAACAACGATAACCGCTTTATGAACAACAATGGGAACTGCCGCCCAAAACGCGGCACGCCCCGTCTACATATACTATCCCCCCCAACTCACGCGAAATGGAGATTAGTAGTATGGATATTTTCTCTTTGTTTACCCTTTGCGGCGGCCTTGCCTTCTTCCTCTACGGCATGAACGTCATGTCCAAGAGTCTGGAAAAGATGGCCGGCGGCAAGCTGGAGCGCATGCTGAAAAAGATGACCTCCAGCCCCATGAAGAGCCTGCTGCTGGGCGCGGGCATCACCATCGCCATCCAGTCCTCCTCCGCCATGACCGTCATGCTGGTGGGCCTTGTGAACTCCGGCGTTATGGATCTGGGGCAGACCATCGGCGTCATCATGGGCTCCAACATCGGCACCACCCTGACCCCGTGGATCCTGTCCCTCTCCGGTCTGGAGGGCGATAATTTCTGGATGCAGCTGCTGAAGCCGGAGAACTTCTCTCCCGTGGTGGCGCTCATCGGCATCATCCTCATCATGGGCTCCAAGAAGCAGCGCAAGCAGGACGTCGGCCGCATCATGGTGGGCTTCGCCATCCTGATGTACGGCATGGAGCTGATGAAGGACGCCGTCAGTCCTCTGGCGGACATGCCGGAATTCAGCAGTCTGCTGACCGCCTTCAACAATCCCATCGTCGGCGTTTTGGTGGGCGCGGTGTTCACCGGCCTGATCCAGTCCTCCGCCGCCTCCGTGGGTATCCTGCAGGCTCTGGCCCTCACCGGCAGCATCACCTTCGGCATGGCCATGCCCATCATCATGGGCCAGAATATCGGCACCTGCGTCACCGCCCTCATCAGCTCCGTGGGCGTCAACCGCAACGCCAAGCGGGTCTCTGCGGTACATATCTCCTTCAACCTCATCGGCACCGTTATTTTCCTGACCCTGTTCTACGGCGGCAATATGCTCATCCCCTTCACCTTTATGGATGATCCCATTGATGCTGTGGGCATCGCCATGTTCCACACCGTCTTCAACATCGCCACCACCATTCTGCTGCTGCCCTTCTCCCGCCAGCTGGAAAAGGTCGCCTGCCGGATGGTGAAGTCCGAGTCCAAGGCGGAGAGCTTCGCCTTCCTGGATCCTCTGCTGCTGCGCACCCCCTCCATCGCCGTCAGCGAGTGCATTGCCATGACGGATCGGATGGCCGCCCTGGCCCACGAGAGCGTACTGCTGGGCATCCAGCAGCTGAAGGAGTATTCCCCTGAGCGGGAAGCCACCCTCCTTGCCAACGAGGACAAGCTGGATCTATATGAGGATCGGCTGGGCTCCTATCTGGTGCAGGTCTCCCGGAAGGGCATCTCCTTGGAGGACGCCCGTCATGTCACCCGTCTGCTCCACTCCATCAGCAACTTTGAGCGTATCGGCGACCATGCCCTGAACCTCCACGAGTCCGCCCAGGAGCTCCATGACAAGGAGCTGACCTTCTCCCCCGCCGCGCAGGCCGAGATCGCTGTGGCCATCGGCGCTCTTGAGGACATTCTGGAGCGCACCTTCCGCAGCTTTCTGGACCGCAGCGGCGATGCCGCCACCCGGGTGGAGCCGCTGGAGGAGACCATTGACCGGCTCACCGAGGAGATCCGCCTGCGCCACATCGAGCGTCTGCAGCGGGGCGACTGCACCATTCAGCTGGGCTTCGTCCTCAACGACCTGCTCACCAACATCGAGCGTGTGTCCGACCACTGCTCCAACATCGCCCTGTGCGTGCTGGAATCCGAGACCGGCGTCCGGGACTCCCACGCCTATCTGGAGGATCTGAAGCTGAACCCCGACTTCCTCCGGGAGCTGCAGGCCGACCTGAACACCTATCAGCTGCCGCCCCGTGCCTGATCTGATCCCCCCCATGCACCGGCCTGTTGAAAAGCAGGTCGGTGTATATTCATTTGTTTATGCATAACCCCCCGCGGTGCAGGCCATTTCCCCGGCAAAACCTGCACTTTTTTCCATGCTTGCGCCGGTATCCACGCATATTTTTCCAGTCCCTGTATTGACAGTGATTGGAAAAAGTGCTATGTTAGGCATACCCCCGGAGGCCACTCCGGGGTCGGGTTCTGTCTGACACCTGAAATTTTTGAATTTATTGAGAAAAGGAAGATCACTATGAAAAAGCTTTTGACCCTTCTGCTGGCTCTGGCCATGGTGCTGTCTCTGGCAGCCTG
This sequence comes from uncultured Oscillibacter sp., assembly GCA_964593575.1. Taxonomy (GTDB): domain Bacteria; phylum Bacillota; class Clostridia; order Oscillospirales; family Oscillospiraceae; genus Oscillibacter. Next base: position 1,796 of record CAZQJD010000034.1, on the reverse strand, counting down.
CGGCGGCACCACCGCCAAGGTGGAGCTGAAGATCCTGGACACCGAGTACGCCATTGAGGATTACGCCATCTGCGTTGCCAAGGGCAACACCCTGCTGGCCGACATCAACAAGGCTCTGGCTGAGCTGAAGAGCGAGGGCACTCTGGACGCCATCGTGAACTATTACATCTCCGGCGAAGGCAGCGCGCCTGCCTTCCAGCAGAACGTGGCAGCTGACGCTCCCACTCTGACCATGGCCACCAACGCCTACTTCCCCCCCTATGAGTACTATGAGAGCGACAAGATCGTCGGCATCGACGCGGACGTGGCCGCTGCCATCGCCGACAAGCTGGGCATGAAGCTGGTCATCAGCGACATGGACTTCGGCGCCATTCTGGCCGCTGTCCAGACCGGCAAGGCTGATATGGGCATGGCCGGCATCACCGTCACCGAGGAGCGCAAGGAGAGCGTTGACTTCTCCGACACCTACGCCACCGGCATCCAGTCCGTCATCGTCAAGGCCGACTCCGACATCAAGACCGTGGACGACCTGTACAACAACAAGAAGATCGGCGTGCAGGAGAACACCACCGGCGACATCTACTCCACCGACGACTTTGGCGAAGCCAACGTCAAGCGCTTCCCCAAGGGCAACGACGCTGTTCTGGCTCTGAAGAACGGCCAGGTGGATGCCGTTATCATCGACAACGAGCCCGCAAAGGCGTTCGTTGCTGCCAACTGATACGCTGTGAAAACCGGGACGACCGTCCAGCCGTCCCGGTTTTTTTGGATTTTTGACGGCAGCTGCCGTCAATGGAGGTAACAACTATGTTTGCAGCGCTTTCCGTGTGGTGGGCCGATCTGGCCAACACGTTTTACCTGTGCTTCATCGAGGACAACCGCTGGAAGTACATCACCCGCGGTCTGGGCGTGACCATTGAGGTCACCATCCTGTCTCTGATCCTTGGCACCATCATCGGCGTTGTCATCGCCGCCGTCCGCACCGCCCATGACCAGAACCATCCCCGGTGGTTCCAGTCCGTCGGTTCCTTCCTGCTGTGTCTGGGCAACGCCTTCTGCAAGCTCTACACCACGGTGATCCGCGGCACTCCCATGATGATCCAGCTGATGATCATGTACTTTGTCATCATCACCTCTCCCACCGCCAGCCAGATCCTGGTGGCTTCCCTGTCCTTCGGCATCAACTCCGGCGCGTATGTGGCGGAGATCGTCCGGGGCGGCATCATGGCCATCGACCCCGGTCAGGCGGAGGCATCCCGCTCTCTGGGTTTGGGCTATTTCCCCACCATGCGCTTTGTCATCATCCCTCAGGCCATCAAGGCCATTCTGCCCTCTCTGGGCAACGAACTGATCACCCTGCTGAAGGAGACCTCCATCGTCACCGTCATCGGTCTGGGCGACCTGACCAAGGGCGCCACCATCATTCAGGGCCGTACCTTCAAGGCGTTCATGCCTCTGATGGCCGCCGCCCTGATCTATCTGGTGATGGTGATGCTGCTGACATGGATCTTCGGCAAGCTGGAAAGGAGGCTGCGGGCAAGTGATCGACGTTAAGAACCTTTCCAAGTCCTTTGGAAGCAATCTGGTGCTGGACAATATCTCCGAGCACATCTATCCCGGCGAAAAGGTGGTCATCATCGGACCCTCCGGCTCCGGCAAGTCCACCTTCCTGCGGTGCATGAACCTGCTGGAGCAGCCCTCCGCCGGTACCATCACCTTTGACGGCACCGTTATCACCAAGCCCAAGGTGGACATCAACCGTGTCCGCCGTCAGATGGGCATGGTGTTCCTGCACT
>CAZQJD010000033.1:0-15607 GCA_964593575.1 uncultured Oscillibacter sp. | reverse complement strand
CCGGTAAGATCGAGTATCGTCTGGACAAGACCAACATCATCCACTGCCCCATCGGTAAGGTCTCCTTTGGCCCCGAGAAGCTGATGGATAACTACAACGCCCTGATCGGCGCTATCGTGAAGGCCAAGCCCGCCGCTGCCAAGGGTCAGTATATCCGCAGCTGCGTCGCCGCTTCCACCATGGGCCCCGGCGTCAAGATGAACACCAGCAAGCTGATCTGATTTATCAGACCAGAAAAAGATATCCGATCCAAGGAATTTGCCTATTGACAAATTCTGACGGTTTGATATAATATTTGATGCGTTCCAAAGACAGCAGGTGGCGAAAGCCGTAAATCCTGCCGAGGGCGGCAAATCGTAAGATTGCTTTCCGTCCTTGTGTCTTTACGCACAAGGACGGTTTCCTTTTTTGAACGCACCGACAATTCCAATGGAGGTGAAACCAAGAATGCCTAACGCAAAAGTCTTAAGCGAGAAGCAGGCCATCGTCGCTCAGCTGACCGAGAAGGTTCAGAAGGCCGCCGCAGGCGTGATCGTTGACTACAAGGGCATCACCGTCGAGGAAGATACCGCGCTCCGCAAGGCATGCCGCGAGAACGAAATCGACTATGCTGTTGTCAAGAACACTCTGCTGCGCTTCGCTTTCAACAACAACGGTCTGGGCGAGCTGGATGGTGTGCTGAACGGCACCACGTCTCTGGCTCTGTGCGACAGCGATGTCATCGCTCCCGCACGCGTCATGTCCGAGTATGCCAAGAAGCTCAACGGCAAGTTTGAGATCAAGGGCGGCTTCATGGAAGGCAAGGTCATCGATCTGGCTACCATCGAGTCCCTGGCTTCTATCCCCGCACTGCCTGTCCTGCAGGCTCAGGTCCTGGGTACCATGCTGGCACCCATCACCGGTCTGGCTGTTGTCCTGAAGCAGATCGCCGAGAAGATGGGCGCTCCTGCCGAAGAGACCGCACCTGTCGCCGAATAATTCGGCAAACCACTATTCTTTATAATTTACGATTAGGAGGCAATACACATGTCTGAGAAGATTACTGCTATGATCGAAGAGATCAAGACTCTGACCGTTCTGGAGCTGTCCGAGCTGGTTCATGCTCTGGAGGAGGAGTTCGGTGTTTCTGCTGCCGCTATGGCCGCTCCCGCTGCTGCTGCCGCTCCCGCTGTTGAGGAGAAGACCGAGTTCGACGTCGTTCTGACCGGCTTCGACGCTGCTGCCAAGATCAAGGTCATCAAGGTCGTCCGCGAGGTCACCGGCCAGGGCCTGGCTGAGGCTAAGGCTACCGTTGAGGGCACTCCCTCCACTCTGAAGGAAGGCATCTCCAAGGCTGACGCTGAGGAGCTGAAGGCCAAGATCGAAGAGGCCGGCGGCAAGGTCGAGCTGAAGTAATTTACTTCCCCCATTCGATAAAGATCGTCCGTGGATATCCACGGACGATTTTTTATGCATATTCGCGCGTATTCGCTGTCATCTCCGGGAAACAGTGGAGGGCGGTTTCGATAAAGGCGTCTACCATCTGCCATTGGTAGCCGTCTTTTTTTGCGCCGAAATACAACTGATATTCCGAATTCGGCAGCTGCACCCGGTGGAGCGCGGAGAGCGTGTCAGGGATCAGGTTGTCTGGTGCAAAGCACGCGCCGATGCCCATGGCGCAAAGATCCATCAGAGTGTCCAGATTCTCGGACTGTGCCTTGACCGGCGGCTGGAGCCGCTGCCGGCGCAGAAACTGTCTGCCAAAGCTGCCGCCGATATCATCCGGAATGCCCATGGCAAAGGGACAGCGGGCAAGAGGAGAATAGTCGCCGTTCAGGAGTCGCTGCAGAACAGAAGCCTTTTCTGCTCCGTAGACCTGCTCCAGAAGTCGGTCGGCCACAAGCAGCACCCAGCGTTCACAGTAGAAGGGACGCAGTACGATGTTGGAGGATTGGGGCAGATTGGCGATAGCCAGATCTACGCTGCCATCCTGCAGGTGCTGGTACAGCTGATGGTTGGCTGCTTCCACCAGATGGATCTCCATTTGTGGGTATTGCTGCTGGAACGCGGCAATAAGGCGTGGCATCAAGGCGTGACCTCTGGCGAAGGAGATGCCCACCCGCAGGATACCCTTCTGCCTGTCGGAAATATCGGAAAATTCCCGCTCCATGGTGCGTCGGCCTTGCTGAAATTCCTCTGCATAGCGTAAGAACACTTCTCCGGCATAGGTTAGCTGCAGGGGGACACGCCTTAGAAACAGCGTGTGCCCCAGCTCCCGCTCCAGCGCCGCGATATCCGCGCTGAGCGTCTGCTGTGTGATATGGAGAAGAGATGCGGCCTTCGTGATGCTTTGTTCCTGCGCAACTGTCAGGAAATAGTCAATACTCTTAAAATTCATGTATCCACCTCTGCAACACAGGTATATATCTGTATTATATACAAAATATAACAGTTTGACTATTGTTTTTCGCGGACTTATGATAAAAATAAAATGTTGTATTTTGGAGAGGTGCCAGGAAGGGAGGCTGGGTATGTATCCTGAGGTTCGTTTTTTGCCTGCGGGGGATTCCGCGTTGGTGGTGGAATTTGGCAAGGAAGTGGATGAAGCTGTCAATCAGCGTGTCCATGATATGGCGCGGTGGCTGGAAGCGCGCAGCATTCCCGGTGTGACAGAGGTGCTGCCGACATTCCGGTCTCTCATGGTGTTTTATGATCCTGAAAGGCTTTCCTACTCGTCATTGGTGCGAAAGCTTCGGCAGTATCGTCCTGCGGCAAAGGCTGGAGAGACAGCGGAGAAGACCGTACTGCAGGTGCCGTGCTGCTATGACGGGCCGGATCTGGATGGAATAATGGCTCTGACGGGGCTTTCCCGTGAGGAGATCATCGCCATCCACAGCGGCGTGGACTATAAGATCTACATGATGGGCTTTCTGCCGGGCTTTGTCTATCTGGGCGGTCTGGACAAGCGGATCTGCGTTCCGCGCCTCGAGACCCCCCGGACCCGCATCGAGCCGGGCTCTGTGGGCATCGGCGGCAGCCAGACTGGCGTGTACCCGGTGGCCAGTCCCGGTGGTTGGCGTATTCTTGGCCGCACCTATCTGAGGTTTTACGATCCCGGCCGGGCGGAGCCTATCCTCTGTCGGGCAGGACAGTATATCCGCTTTGTTCCCATTTCCCGGGAAGCCTATGAAGAAGGCGCACGGAAGGAGGGGCTGCTGTGAAGCTGCATATTTTGAACCCCGGCCCACTGACTACAGTGCAGGACCGCGGCAGATTTGGCTACATGGCTTACGGCATCGGACCCTCCGGCGCTATGGATCAGGCGGCTTATGATGCGGCCAATGCACTGGTGGGAAACCGAAACGGAGAAGCGGCGCTGGAAGCCACTTTGATGGGACCGACCATTCGTTTTGACGGCGACTGTTTCATTGCCCTGACCGGTGCGGATATGGGTGCTCAGCTGGACGGAGTGCCGCTGGAGACGTATTGTTCTCATAGGGTGGGGGCGGGTGAGACATTGACCATGGGGCTGGCCAAAACCGGCTGCCGCGGCTATCTGGCTGTATCCGGCGGCGTGGATGTGCCGCTGGTCATGGGCAGTCGCTCCACCAACCTGAAATGCCAGCTGGGCGGCATGGAGGGCCGCGCCCTGAAGCGGGGCGATGTACTGGAGACTGCGGGAGGAAATCCTGCAGCGGCACGGAAGAAGACGGCAAACAAGCCGGAGCTTTCCCAGTCTGTGACGGTGCGGGTGATCCCCGGCCCGCAGGACGACCTGTTTACGCAGAAGGGACTGGAGACGCTCTGGGAAAACCCCTACACCGTGTCCACCAGCTCTGACCGCATGGGACTTCGATTGGAAGGCCCTGCGGTGGAAACGGTGTCCGGGTCTGATATCGTTTCGGACGGCATTGCCTTGGGCGCCATTCAGGTGACTTCCGCCGGACAGCCCATTATTCTCATGGCAGACCGGCAGACCACCGGCGGCTACGCCAAGGTGGGCACGGTGTGTTCGCTGGATCTGCCGAAGCTGGCCCAGCTGAAGCCGGGCGGCATGGTACTGATGAAACCCATTTCGGTGCAGGAGGCGCAGTGGCTTCTTCGGAAGCGGCGCTGGCTGGCGTTGCTGCGCCGTATCTAAAGATACGAAGGAGGAAGAACGCATGATCCCTGTGGAAGAATTGACCAGACTCTGCAAAGAAGTGGAGGGCCAGTGCGGCCTGTATGTCTCCGTCCCGGAGACCGGCGAGAAGTTCGCGTGGAATGAAAACTTTCAGGTATACTCCGCCAGCACCATCAAGATCCCGGTGTTGTGTCTTCTGTTTCAGGATGCGGAGCAGGGTAGAGTGGATTTTGCCCAAAAGGTCGTGGTGAAGCCGGAGAACCGCGTGGGTGGTTCCGGTATCCTGCAGTCCCTCAGTCCCGATCTGGAGATCAGCATTTTTGATCTGGCTACCTTGATGATGGTGATGAGCGACAACATCGCCACCAACCAGATCATTGATGTTGTGGGCATGGAACGGGTCAGAAATTTCTGTAAAGAAGAAGGCCTTGACAGCACTTGGCTCTGGCAGAAAATGATGCATAAGGGACCGTCTCCCGCCGATATGCCGGAGGGTCTGATCCCCAACGCCACCACCGCTGCCGATCTCGGCAGACTGATGGAGCGGATCGCAGCCGGAACCATCGTCAGCCCGTCAGCCTGCCGGAAGATGGTGCAGATCATGGCCGGTCAGCGGCTGGGTCGGCTCCAGTCCCTGCTGCCCACCACGGAGCGGCTCAATCCCTATGCGGATGCGCTGCAGCTGCCTGCGGAGGGCAAGGTGGTGGCGGCCAGCAAGGGCGGCAGCAAGGAGGCTGAGGGCGCTGTCCATGATACCGGCATTTTTATCCTGCCGGATGGCCGCTGCTATGTGATGGCTGTATGCACTAAGACACCCGGGAAGACCGAAACCATTGCGCTGATCCAGCGGATGGGTCTTGCCATGTATGAAGCAATGAAATAAGTTTACATAATTCTTTGGAGGCGTATATGATGAAGCCGTCTGAATTTCGTCAGCTTGTCCGAGAAGGCGGACATACCGGCCCTACCGCCGGTAATTGCCCCGGCTATGCACAGGCCAATCTGGTGATCCTGCCCCGTGAGCTGGCCTATGATTTTCTGCTGTTTGCCCAGCGGAATCCCAAGTCCTGCCCCATTCTGGAAGTGTCGGATACCGGCAGCCGGTATCTGAAGGAGATCGCGCCGGGCGCGGACATTGCCAAGGACATCCCCCGCTACCGTATTTACGAGCATGGCGTCATGACCGGAGAATATACCGATGTCTCCGGCTTCTGGCGTGATGATCTGGTGAGCTTTCTCATTGGCTGTTCCTTCTCCTTTGAGGGTGAGCTGATGGAGGCGGATGTGTCGGTGCGGCATATCGAGGAGGGGCGCAATGTGCCCATGTATATCACCAATATCCCTTGTCAGCCGGCAGGCGTATTTCAGGGCAGCATGGTGGTAAGTATGCGTCCGCTGCCCTATGACCAGATCGTGAAGTCCGTGCTGGTCACCGGCGCCATGCCCAAGGTACACGGTGCGCCGGTGCATATCGGCGAGCCTGCCGCCATCGGCATCAGCGATATTGACAAACCGGACTTTGGTGACAGCGTTACCATCCGGCCGGGTGAGGTTCCGGTGTTCTGGCCCTGCGGCGTCACACCGCAGGCGGTGCTGATGGCCAGCAAACCTGCCTTTGCCATTACCCATGCACCCGGTCACATGCTGGTGACGGATGTGAAGAACGTGAATCTGAAGTACTGAGGTGTACATATGAAGCGTGTGGATTTGAACTGCGATCTGGGCGAGAGCTTCGGCGCATACACTCTGGGAATGGATCGGGCGGTGATCCCGCACATTTCCTCTGCCAATGTGGCCTGTGGATTCCATGCCTCCGATCCTCTGGTGATGGACAAAACGGTGGCCATGGCAAAGGAACACGGTGTGGCGGTGGGAGCGCATCCCGGTTACCCGGATCTGGTGGGCTTTGGCCGCCGAAATCTGAGTGTTACCCCGGCAGAGGTGAAGGCCATGGTCCAGTATCAGATCGGTGCGCTGCAGGCTTTTTGCGCGGCAAACTGCGTTCCCATGCAGCATGTGAAGCCCCACGGCGCCATGTATAACATGGCGGCGAAGGATCGGCGGCTGGCGGATGCCATCTGTCAGGGGATCTGCGAGGTGGACCCAAAGCTGATCCTGCTGGGGCTTTCCGGCAGCTGTCTGCTGGAGGCCGGACGGGAAGCCGGTCTTCGCTGTGCCAGCGAGGTCTTTGCCGACCGTGCCTATGAGGATGACGGTTCCCTGACGCCCAGAGGGCAGGAGGGAGCGGTTATCACCGATGAGGAGGTAGCCATTGCCCGCGTTCTGCAGATGGTGCAGCAGGGAACTGTGCAAACCAGAAGCGGGCAGACCATCTCCATTCAGGCGGACTCCGTTTGCCTCCACGGCGACGGAGAAAAAGCGGTTGCGTTTGCTGAAAAGATCCGAAACGCTTTGATTGCAGCCAATGTAAAGGTTGCTTGCTTGTCGGACATTTTGGCCGAATAATCCATCAGAGATAGGAGAAAAACCCTTATGGGATTTGTGGAGGACCTGATTTTGCGCCATCCCTGTCGTGGGATGGACATTCTTCGGCCTTACTTGCCGGCAGACTTCTGCCAGACGGCAGCGGAGCTGATCCTCAGCTGGCCGCGGGGGAGAACGGTGCTGCTGACAACGGGATTCTACGTGGCGGGCCATGCGGAGACAGACGGCCCGCCGGGGACGCTGCTGCTGGCAAAGGCGCTGGAGAAGTTGGGTTTTTACCCGGTGGTAGTGACAGACGCACTGTGCCGCGGTTATTTTGAGCAGAGCGGGATCGCCTGTACATACCTGAAGATCACCGCCGGAGAGAAAGAACTGACGGCATTGCTGGAGGAACTTGCGCCTGTGGGACTGATCTCGGTGGAGCGGTGCGGAAGAAACGAAGACGGCGACTATGTCAATATGCGGAGCATCTCCATCGCGGAGCATACCGCGCCGCTGGACCGCCTGTTTGAATTGGCAGAGGTACCTACGGTGGCTGTGGGTGACGGAGGCAATGAGATCGGCATGGGTAATCTGGCAGAGGTCATCCGAAAGGAACTGAAACTGTCTCCCTGTCGTGTGACGGTGGACCGGCTCATTATTGCCACAGTGTCCAACTGGGGAGCGCTGGGTCTGTGTTCCTGTCTGGGCAGACTGCCCACGGAGGCGGAGCTGGAGAAAGCCTATCTGCTGGCGCAGAAACTGGGTTTTGTGGATGGCGTCACCAAAGAATGTGTTCTCAGTGAGGACGGATTTTCTCTGGATATGGTGCGTACATTGCACCGTGAACTGGCGAAAGCCCCTGCAGTTTGCTGCCGGTAACGGAATTTTCTTGCGTGGCTCCGGCTTTGTGCAAAATAGAATGTTATTAACAATCCGTTAACGCAAGCTGTTAAGGTAAGAAACCCTTGCATAGAATTGCAAAACGGTGTAAAATGATAATGTTATCATTTTACACCGTTTTGCTGCTGCACTGCGAAAGCAGGTGCGCTGGAAACCATATCCACGAAGAGGTTTTTATGAGTGTTCAGATCATAACCGACAGTCATAGCGGTATGAGCCGCCAACAGGCGGAGGAACTGGGTGTTTTGCGCTTGTCCATGCCCTTTGCGCTGGACGGAGTCGATTATCTGGAAGACGAAGCGCCGGACAGAGAGACTTTTTTTGCCAAGCTTTCTGCCGGGGCGACCATGTCCACATCCCAGTCCTCGCCGGCAGAGATCATGGCGCTGTGGGATCAGGCATTGGAGACCCATGATCAGGTGGTGTTCATGCCCCTCAGCAGCGGCTTGAGCGGCGCCTGCGCTACCGCTAAGATCCTGGCGGAAGAACCCGAATATGCGGGCCGGGTGTTTGTCGTGGACAACGGACGCATTGCCACCCTTCTGTACCGCTCCGTGCTGGACGCACTGGAAATGGCGGAGAAGGGCATGAGCGGCGAAGAGATCTGCCGCGAGCTGGAAGTATCCCGTGGCGATATGTCCATCTATGTGGCGGCCAGTACGCTGGAATATCTCAAGCGTGGCGGACGCGTGTCAGCTACCACCGCGGCGGTGGGAACTCTGCTGGGTATTCGTCCCGTGCTGCATCTGGATGTAGGCGTGCTGACAGGCTTCAAAAATCCCAGAGGCTTGTCCGGAGCCAAGAAGACCATGATCGAGGCCATGCGCAGTGATCTCGAGACCCGCTTCCGTGATCTGTATGAAAAGGGCGAAGTCCATTTGCTGGCGGCTTCCAACGGGAGCCCGGAGATGGTGGAGAAGTGGATCGCAGAGATCCAGGCGGCGTTCCCCGGCATGGATGTGTTGTATGCGCCGTTGTCTTTGGGCATCAGCTGCCACATCGGCCCTGACGCATTGGGTATCGGCTGTTCCTGCGTGCCGGCTGCATTGCGGAAATCATGATGAAAAGCCCTGAAACGGAGGTGTGAACCGTTTCAGGGCTTTCTATGAGCTTTCCTGGTTTACATAAAGCGGCAGAGCAGGATCGGCAGCAGGCAGGCGGGAACCAGATTCATTACCTTGATCTTGGTGATGCCCAGCATGTTCAGGCTCAGAGCGGCGATCAGCAGGGAACCTACGCAGGTCATCTCCGCGATGACGGCTTCGCCGCCCAGATAGGGGGAGATGAAGGAGGCGCTCAGAGAGATCAGTCCCTGATAGATCAGCACCGCCACGCTGGAAAAGGCTACGCCAATGCCCAGAGACGAGGCGAATACGATGGAGCTGATGCCGTCCAGCAGGGATTTGGCTTTCAGCGTATCATAATTGCCGGTGAGTCCGTTTTCCAGTGAGCCGACAATGGCCATGGCGCCTACGCAGAACAGCAGGGAGGCGGTAACAAAGCCTGCGGACACAGAGGCGCCGCCTGCCAGCTTCTGGGTCTTGCTCTGTACCCAGTCGCCCAGCTGCTGCATCCGGCGGTCCAGATCAAGGAGCTCGCCGATGATAGCGCCCAGCACCATGGAAAGGATAGCGACCAGGGTGTTGCTGCCCTTCAAAGAGCCGCTGATGCCGATATACAGCACGCACAGAGCGACGCCCTGCATGATGATCTCCTGCAGACGGTGGCCCAGCTGACCGGCCTCAGCAGGCAGGATACTGGAAAAGCGGCCGGCCAGCCATTTCAGCAGCAGGCCGATGGTAGCGCCGGCAAGAATGGCCAGCGCGTTGATGATGGAACCTGTGATCATATTGTTTCTCTCTCTTTCTGAATGAGATCCCGCACGATGGCGCTGCCCAGCAGCAGACCGGCAGTGGCGGGTACCCACGGGTTGCTGGCCGGAACACTGCGGCGGCCGGGGGGAGGTGCTTCCGGCTGCAGAGGCTGCAGGGCTTCCTCAGGGCTGAATACCACCGGGAGGTGGTCGATGCCCCGGGCGCGCAGCTCCTTGCGCATGACCCGTGCCAGCGGGCAGCCGTAGGTCTTGGAAATGTCTGTGACGGTAAGGGCGGTGGGGTCCAGCTTGTTGCCGGTGCCCAGTGTCATGATCATGGGGATCCCCAGCCGCTGTGCGGTCTCAGCCAGATCCAGTTTACAGGACACCAGATCAATGGCGTCTGCGATATAGTCATATGCTGCGCCGGCAGGAAAGAACAGACCGCGGTTTTCCGCGTTGTAGGTGCCGAATATGGGGTGTATCACCAGCCCGGGGTTGATGTCCAGCAGACGGGCGGCTACAGCGTCGGTTTTTCGCTGGCCCAGTGTGGAGGCGAGCGCCTCCAGCTGGCGGTTGCGGTTGGTAAGGGAAACGGTGTCGTTGTCCACGATGGTCAGCTCACCGATCCCGGAGCGTGCCAGACATTCTGCGGCATAGCTGCCTACGCCGCCGAGACCAAAGACGATCACATGGGAGTGCGACAGCTTCTCCTGCGCCGCAGCGCCCCAGAGCATCTCGTTGCGCAGGAAGGGATGATCAGACATATATTGCCTCCTTTGGCGGGGATAAAAACAGGGCCGGCTTCTGCCGGCCCTGCGAGGGAGCGTTGGTGTTTAGCCGACAGCGCTCATACCGAAGTCGTTGATCACATAGTCGTAATCGGCGGTCTTGGCCTCATACCATTCGGCGTAGTCCGTGCTGGACAGGGACTCGATGACTTGGACCTCCCAGTAGGGACGATCCTCGCCCACGAAATACATGACATGAGCACCGGTGTCCTCGGAATAGATGATGCCGGTGTCGCCGGGCTGACGGGTCTCGTCAAAGCACCAGCTGCCGAACTCTGTGACCATCTGGCCGGCATAAACCTGCTCATAGAGGCCGCCGTTGGTGTTGGAGTCGCTGTCCAGAGAATACTTGTTGGCCAGCTCGGCAAAGCTTTCCTCGGTAGCATCGCCGTTGGCCCACTCCATGAGGATCATCTCAGCCTCGGCCATGGCCATATCCTTCAGCAGAGACTGCTGCTGCTCATAGCCGGTGTCACCGGAGGACAGAGTACCGGAGCCGCCTGTCAGCAGAATGTGGCGGACATTGATGGTGTTGTAGTCGTGACGGAAACGCTCGTTGAACTGGGCGACATAGTAGTAGGACATGGAGGCATCCTCCAGAACGACCAAGTCACCGGGCTTGCGGGACTCGTCAAACAGCCAGTCCATGACCGTGCCTTCGTAGTAGATGGCGGACTCGCTGGTGGTGAGGTTTGCCTTCTGATAGGCGGAGCTCAGATCCTTCAGGGTCTCGCCATTCTGAGCCTTGCCCAGCAGCTCCTCGGCCAGGGTCTTGGCCTCGGCCATGGCGGCTGCCTTGTCAGCATCAGTGGGGGTGATGGTCTTGCCGTCGGCATCGGTGGTGCTGGCGGCGCCGGAAATACGCAGGAGATTATAGGAGACACGGTCAAATTCCAGCTTGCCGTTGTTATAGGCGTCCTGGATCTGGCTGTCGCTGTACTCCAGGGATTCCACATAAGCGTTGGCATAGGAGGTAGCCACGATGCTGCGCTTGACCTCTTCCTGGAAAACCTTCTCCGTTACCAGCTTGCCGAAGACCTTCGCCAGATAACCGTCCATATCCAGGGAGGTGGAGTTGGTCTCGTTGTAGCTGATGCGGCCGGCCTCCATGGCAGCCAGCTGGGAGTCATAGTCGGCCTGCATCTCTTCGCTCCACTGGAAGTTGTCCTTTTCGGCGGCATCACACAGGGCCTGAATATCGGTCATGGAAGCAGCGGCGGCCTCAACGAAATAATCGTGCCAGGTGCCATCTTCCAGAAAGAGACACTCCTGTGTTTTCAGGCTGGAGGTGGTGCTCAGACCGTAGTAAGACAGGTAATAGTAGTTGTTCTCAATGAAATTCTGGTAGGTGTTGACATAGTAGTACTGCACCTGGGCGGGAGAATAGGCCTCGCCGTTGATGGTAACAGCATCGGTCTTCTTCTGCATGAAGCCGGAGTTGAAGATGAAGGAGAAAATGCCGATGGCGACAAACAGCACAGCTGCCACGGCAAAGAGAAGGGTCGTCTTCTTTTGGGCCTGCTTGTCCTTTTCTTCCTGGATCGCCTTGTTGTCCACCCAGTCAGCAGCGCTGCGCTGCTCCTTGCGGATCTTCTTTTCTTTTGATGCGCTCATAGTTGATTCAGTCCTCTCAAGTAATAAAAGCGGGGGCATTCACGGTGACAAAACACACTACGACATTATACCGGAATTTACGTCATTGTGCAAGAGTTAATTGCCGTGGATCTGCAGAAACATATCATATTGATATCTATAGCATACGCAGCTGAAAAACAGCTGAAAAGACTTTCAGATTATATTAAGGTAGCTGTGGCGATATAGGACAATAATAAAAAGAGCAGAGAAAACTCTGCTCTTTCATAGTCCTGTGCCCCGCTTGGCCGTGTAGACCCCGTTATAACCTGCACCTTTACGGACAGGTGGGTCGCCTGCAGCACGCTTTATTGCTTCCAACATCCAGCCGCAAACGGCAGCCGGGAGGCCTGCAAACCACTTGCTGAGCCAGCATCCCGTATAACGAAATGTGGGTTAAAAAAAGATCTATCACGAACCGCGCAGGAGCTATTACCAAGATATCATATCTGCGAAGAAGAAGCAATCGAAACCGAAGAGATTTCTCAGGAATTTTCTTCCTCTTCATCCTCAAACAGCTCCAGCGCGAACTGGTCATAGGCCCGCATGAGCTCTTCTTCCGAGTCGCAGGTGGACAGCAGCTCTTCGCCGCCCTCGTTGATGACCTTCAGAATGATCAGACCGGCGTCGGGGTCGTCTTCCTCGCCCTCGGCTTCCGTGGGGAAAAATGCGCGGTACTCCTGACCGTCAATCTCCAGGGACATGATATATTCCAGGGTTTGGGTATTGCCTTCCTCGTCAGTCAGTTCCACAAAAATGGGGCTGCTATCTTCACTCATGGAAAAACCTCCTGTGTATTTGTTATTGGGTATTTTACCTGCAATCCGCGTAAAAAGCAAGAGGGGGCAAAAACTGAAAAAGGCGTGGAATTGTGTTGGAAATAAGCTGAAAACAAGTAAATTGATGTGATTTTGGAGTTTTTGGTTTGAATTATACGCGGAAAAGCAGTTTTCAAAAGTTGACAGCCGTGTTACAATAGGAAACGGATATAATTGTGATGATACAATGGAGTACTATGTACATCCTGAATTTTTTCGAAGGAGGTGTCCTGCAGTGAGTGATATGAAGGACCGGAAGCGGAGTGGTTCTGCGAAAAAGCACACGCATTCCGGACAACGCGGGAGAAGACCCCATCCCGTCATTCGGGTGCTGAGATTTATCGGCGGCGTGTTCGGATTCCTGTTCACGATGGTGCTGATCGGATGTCTCACGGCCTTGATGCTGGTGGGGATCTTTATGACGTATGTCAATACTTCGCTGAAGCCGGACCTGTATGTGGATGCCAGCGAGTATGTGCTGAAGCAAAGCTCCATTATCTATTATATGGATAAGGAGACCGGCAACTGGGCGGAGCTGCAGAAGCTCCACGGCACGGAAAACCGCGTCATCGTGGATTATGAGGACATTCCCCAATACCTCATTGACGCGGCCATCGCCATCGAGGACAAGCGCTTTGAGACCCACCGGGGCGTGGACTGGCGGCGTACCGGCGGCGCGGTCCTGGAACTGGTAAAGGGCGACAAGAGCTACGGCGGCTCCACCATCACCCAGCAGCTGCTGAAGAATATGACGGGAGACCGTCAGAGCACCATCAAGCGCAAGGTGACGGAGATCTTCCGTGCGCTGGAGTTTGAACAGCGGTATACGAAGGATGAGATCATGGAGATGTATCTCAACACCATCACTCTGGGTCAGGGCTGTTACGGCGTCCAGACGGCAGCGCAGCTGTATTTTGACAAGGATGTTTCCGAGCTGACGCTGGCGGAGTGCGCCTGCATCATTTCCATCACCAACAATCCGTCGCTGTACGGCCCCTTCTCCGGGGTCAAGGTCACCAATACGGAGACCGGCGTGGTGAAGACGGCCCGTGAGATGAACAAGGACCGGCAGGAGATCGTGCTCTACGAGATGCTGGATCAGAAGAAGATCACGCAGGAGGAGTACGACCAGGCTGTGGCGGAGGAGCTGCAGTTTGCAAACGTTCGCAGCGTGGAAGACATCGTGGCGGAGGAGAACGCAAAGGAGAACCAGAGCATCGGCAAACAGTCATGGTTTGTGGATGAGGCCCGCCGCGAAATCGTCAGCGACATGGTAGAGCAGTTTGGGATTACCGAAGAGCAGGCAGTGAGCAAGCTCCTCAACGGCGGCTATAACATCTATATCACTCTGGACCCGGAGGTTCAGGCTCTGGCAGAGTCTGTCTATGAGGATCGGAGCAATCTGGATGTGGTGTCCTCCAGCGGACAGCAGCTGCGCTCCGGTATCACCATCGTGGATGTCAACACCGGCAATGTGGTGGCCATGGTGGGCGATGTGGGTCCCAAGCAGGGCGATATGATCCTGAATTACGCCATGGTCACCCGCCAGTGCGGTTCGTCCATCAAGCCGCTGTCGGTGTATTCCCCGGCTCTTGACGCCGGCATCATCACCATGGCGACGTCCTTTGATGACTATCCTGTACGCAATCTCAACGGAACGCCCTGGCCGAGGAACTCTCCTACCACCTACAAGGGCAGAACGCTGCTCTCCCGCGGTGTATATGAGTCTGTCAACACTTACGCGGTACAGACCATGGAGCGGCTGGGCTTGAACAACTCCTATAACTTTGTGACGGAGAATCTGGGCCTGACCACCATCACCGAGCAGGATGGCTCTCAGATCGGCAACCTGGCCTTGGGTGGTCTGCAGAAGGGTGTCAACACCATGGAGATGGCGGCAGCCTATGCCACCTTTGCCAACGACGGTGTCTATAACAAGCCACGTATGTATGTAAAGGTCACGGACGCTGAGGGCAGAGATGTTCTGGTCAACGATCAGGAGACGTCTGTTGCCATGAAGCAGACCACGGCCTACTTCATGAATAAGCTGCTGACCACGGCGGTGGAGAGTGGTACCGGCAAGACCGCGCGCTTTGACGGAATGACCATCGCCGGCAAGACCGGTACCACCAACGACAACTACGACCGCTATTTTGTGGGCTATACCCCCTATTACAGTGCTGCTGTCTGGACGGGCTATGACCAAAACGAAAAGATCACATACTCCGGCAGTCCTGCCATCGATATGTGGCGCAAGGTGATGGAGAAGGTCCATGAGGGCCTGGAGGATAAGGAGTTCCATGTTCCTGACGGTGGTCTGATGGAAGTGAAGATCTGCCGCGACAGCGGAATGCTGGCCGGCGAGAACTGCGCACATGATCTCCGCGGCAGTCGAGTGACCACCGTGGAGGTGGCCATCGGCACCCAGCCGCAGGAGACCTGCACCATGCACGTCATGCGGGAATATTGCACAGTGGGCAAGTGCCTGAAGTTCCCCGGCTGTACGGAGGACTGTGTGACCACCGTGGCTCTGCTGGACTTTGACCGGCCTGAATTTTACACCAACGGCGTATATGATGCGAAGACCGGGACAATCAGTGCGCCTACCAAGAAAAATGCTGACGGCGAGATCGTGGAGATGCCGCTGAACATCGTTCCCGCTACGGATGACGCCTACGTGCTCAGCCGTCTGGATGATACGAAGGAGTGTCCCGTGCATGGACTGGGTGAGGGCTGGTCCTATGATGAGGAGGGCAACCTGATCTATACGCCGCCGGTGGTGGAGCCAGAGATCCCGGACTGGATCCAGCCCGGTGAAGATGGGACTTATCCGGGCGGCGGGACCTTTGAGGACTGGTGGGAGAGTATTTTCGGCGGCGATGAGCCTCAGGAGCCGGGAACGGAGACACCCGGAGCAGAACCTGCAGTCCCGGAAGAACCCGGCACGGAACAGCAGCCGGGTACGGAACCCGCTGAACCGGAAGAACCCGATACCGCCGGGGGCGGAATCCTCTTCAATCTTGGTGGCCTTCTGGACATCTTCCATTGATGGATTCATGAAATTGACCGAAAAAGGGGCTGTAAAAAAAGCTCTTAGAGAAAAGCGTTGGGGCTCCGGATGGAG
>CAZQJD010000032.1:0-16254 GCA_964593575.1 uncultured Oscillibacter sp. | reverse complement strand
CCTTCATGGTGTTGTCGTAGTTATCCACGAAGTCCACGGTATCGCTGTCAATATCACGGAACAGCTCCCCGCAGATGGGCATCAGCTTGGCCTCCGTGTAGCGGGGTGCGGCCCATGCCATGTCGCGGGAAAATGCCTTGCCGAAGTTGCCCTTGGAATCCACGAAGGGGGTCAGCAGGGCGCCGTAGCCGCGGGACAGACGCACCATGGTATCATAGATGGCCGCGTCGCCGTGGGGGTTCAGGCGCATGGTCTGACCCACGATGTTGGCGGACTTGGTGCGGTTTCCGGTCATCAGGCCCATTTTATACATAGTGTACAGCAGCTTCCGGTGAGATGGCTTGAAGCCGTCGATCTCCGGGATGGCACGGGACACGATGGCGGACATGGCATAGGGCATGAAGTTGGTCTCCAGCGTGCCGGTAATAGGCTGCTCCACCACCGCCGCATGCAGGCCCATGACATTGGGGTGATCGACTTTCTGCCGGGTTTCCTCCGGCTGTTTCTTTCTGGCCATTGATTCGTTTCCTTATCGTTATTATTTTGCGCGGTAGGCATACCAGAAGCCGGCGCCCAGAATGAGGCCACCGCCTGTGATGTTGCCCAGCGTGACGGGAATCATGCTGCCGAGGATGATCTCCGCCAAGGAAAGCTCACCACCCGCCAGAATACCGGCGGTGAAGTAATACATATTGGCAACGCAGTGCTCGTAGCCCGCTATGATGAAGGCAGCCACCGGGAAGAACAGCGCCGCCACCTTGCCGGCGGCGTCCCTGCCCACGGCAGCCATCAGCACACCCAGCGAAACCAGGATGTTGCACAGGATGCCACGGAGGAATGCCTCGCCGAAGGGCAGGATCTTGCCTGCCGCCGCAGAGATCAGCACCGATTCATGGCCGGCGAACACGCCGCCCCACACCACGGCTGCCGCCACAAAGGCAGCGCCGATGAAGTTGCCCAGATACACCATGCACCAGTTGCGCAGCAGACCCTTCAGGGTGATGCGCTTTTCCAGCAGCGCAATGGTCATCAGGTTGTTGCCGGTGAACAGCTCCGTACCGGTAAGCACCACCATGGCAAGCCCCGCCGGGAACACACAGCCGGCAATGAGCCGTTTGATGGAGGGGTTCTCCACCAGCATGGATGCCCATGTGGACGCCGCGCCCGCCAGCGCGATAAACATACCGCCGAAGATGGCCAGCACCAGCATCCGCCCCAAGGGCAGGCCGGCCTTTCGCTCACCGACGGCATAAAAGCTTTCACAGGTCTCCGCAGGAGTCAGCATTCTCTTGTCCATTGTCATTCCCCCCGCGCCGCAGCGCTTCTTTCTGTCTGTTCTTTAAGAAATATCATCCCGTCATCGCAAAGTCCACTGGGTTCCGTTTCGTTCTTCAGGCAAAACCTCGCCCGCTTTCTTGCTCCTTTGTTTCCCACAGCAAACGCTTCGCTGGTTTGCTGCGGGAGTTTTTTACGATATATCCGCGAGATCCAGATACTTGTAACCGTTCTCCGCAATGTGATCCTTCCGGCCCTGCAGGTTATCGCCCAGCAGGAGGTCGAAGACCTGACTCATGCGCTCCGCGTCCTCCGGCATGACCCGGATCAGACGACGGGTGGCGGGATCCATGGTGGTGAGCCGCATCATGTCCGGCTCGTTCTCACCCAAGCCCTTGGAGCGGTCCACCTTCACCTTCTTGCCCTCCAGTTCCTTGAGGACCTCGTTCTTCTCCTTATCGGAGTAGGCGAACCACGTCTTTTCCCCGCAGTTGATCTCAAAGAGGGGCGTCTCGGCGATATAAACATAGCCCTTCTGGATCAGCGTGGGGGTCAGGCGGTAGAGCATGGTGAGGATCAGCGTGCGGATATGGAAGCCGTCCTCGTCGGCGTCGGTGCAGATGATGATCTTGTTCCAGCGGAGGTTGTTGATATCGAAGGCCGCCATGTCCTTGACGTGCTTGTTCTGCACCTCCACGCCGCAGCCCAGCACCTTGATGAGGTCGGTGATGATCTCGCTCTTGAAGATACGGGCATAGTCCGCCTTCAGGCAGTTGAGGATCTTGCCGCGGACCGGCATAATGCCCTGATATTCCGCGTCACGGCTCTGCTTGACGCTGCCCATAGCGGAGTCGCCCTCCACGATGTAGATCTCCCGCTTGTCGGGATCCTTGGAGCGGCAGTCCACGAATTTCTGAACGCGGTTAGCGATATCGATGCTGCCGGAGAGCTTCTTCTTGATGTTCAGGCGTGCCTTCTCCGCGCTCTCACGGCTGCGCTTGTTGATGAGCACCTGCTCGGCGATCTTCTCCGCGTCGAAGCGGTTCTCGATGAAGTAGACCTCCAGCTGGGCCCGCAGGAACTCCGTCATGGCCTCCTGCACAAACTTGTTGTTGATGGCCTTCTTGGTCTGGTTTTCATAGGAGGTCTGGGTGGAGAAGTTGTTGGACACCAGCACGATGCAGTCCTCGATGTCCGTCCAGGTGATCTTGGCCTCGTTCTTCTGGTACTTGTTCTGCTCCCGCAGATACTTGTCCAGCGCGGAGACAAAGGCGGACTTGGCAGCCTTTTCCGGGCTGCCGCCATGCTCCAGCCAGCTGGAGTTGTGATAATGCTCGATGATATTCACCTTGTTGGAGAAGCAGCAGGCCACGCTGAGCTTCACCTTGTACTCCGGCTTGTCGGCACGGTCGCGGCCCCGCCGCTCCGTCTGCCAGAACACCGGCAGCGTCAGGCTGCCCTCCCCGGCCAGCTCCGTCACGTAATCGGTGATGCCGTTTTCATAGAGAAACTCCTGTGCCTCCTGGCCCTCGTCACGGAAACGGAAGGTGATGCCGGCATTCACCACCGCCTGCCGCTTCATCACATCCGTAAAGTATTCCGCGGGGATGGCAATGTCCGTGAACACATCCAGATCCGGCAGCCAGCGGGTTCGGGTTCCGGTCTTTTTCTTCTGGTTTTTGGGCAGCTCCGTCTTCTCCAGCCGCCCCACGATCTCGCCCCGCTCAAAGTGCAGGCGGTATTCATAGCCGTCACGCCAGACGGTGACATCCATATACCGGGACGCATACTGGGTGGCGCAGGCGCCCAAGCCGTTGAGGCCCAGAGAATACTCGTAATTATCGCCGGTCAGATTGTCATACTTACCGCCGGCGTACAGCTCACAGTACACCAGCTCCCAGTTGTAGCGCTGCTCCTTCTCGTTCCAGTCCACGGGACAGCCGCGGCCCATATCCTCCACTTCAATGGAATGATCGGCATGGCGGGTGACGGTGATGAGCCGTCCGTGTCCTTCGCGGGCTTCATCGATGGAATTGGACAGGATCTCGAAGACCGCATGCTGACAGCCCTCCAGTCCGTCAGAGCCGAAAATCACCGCCGGACGCTTGCGTACCCGATCCGCGCCCTTCAGCGATGAGATACTGTCGTTGCCGTATTCCTGCTTCTTTGCTGCCATTCTGTTTCCTCCCGGGAGCCGCCGACGCATACTCCCCCATATTATTCAACATATATTATTTTAACACGGTTTTCCCGCAACTGCAAGCATTCTGCACATTCCGCCGCCATATTGCCCGATCCTCGCCGCATCCCCCATTTTCACGCAAAAAAGTTCCCGCAGCGTCATTTCCCATAAATGAAATGTCACCCCGCAAACAGCTTGATTTTCAAGGTTTTGCACATTTTCCACAACGTTTTCCACAGCCTTATGTAAACCTGAAAAAGTCATAAAAAGTGCCTGCTTCGTCACCGAAAGCAGGCACTTTCCGCATAAGGTCTACAAGGGCTCCGGAGATATCCCGCGCTCAGTCATGCTCCTTGTCGCGGCCGCTTTTGTAATAGCCCTCCCGCAGGTGCTGGGGCAGCGTATCTCTTGGGATCGCCTTGGGAACCTCCGTTGTGCCCGCCGCCTGCGCCGTTTCATAAAACCAGCACTTGTAGTCCAGAATGTCCAGCATCTCCTGCAGATCTGCCATCTGTTCCAGCACCATGTCCCGCTGATGACGGTACAGCGCCAGCCGCTGATCAATGGTGCTGTCGCCCTCCATGCTCATATTCATAAAGTCCCGGATATCACTCAGCGACATACCGGTACGCTTCAGGCTGCGCACCACCTTCACCCACCGGTAGTCCTCATCCTTGAATATCCGAATACCGCCCTCCGTCCGCTCCAGGAAGGGGAACAGGCCCTGATCGTCATAATAGCGCAGGGTGGTCACCGGAATGCCCACCTTTTCCGCCATTTCTCCAATGGTATAGCTCATAATTTCCTCCTGCCGGGTTTGATACCGCCAAGCTTCCAGTTGACTGGAGGTCCTGCAGCAACATCATTCTATCACGCCACATCCCCGGACGCAACGCAGAATTGTTCCCGAGAGCCTTCCGATTCTTCACAAAGCCCTCCCTCCGCTTTGTGATTTTCGCCGAAAGACAGGCAAAAACATTGTGTATATCCACATCTTGACTTCAAGTTAACTTGAAGCATTACAATGATACCGTCCGAAAGAACAGGAGGTACGTTATGGCGGTAGTTACGCTCAGCAAGGAGAAGCAGGACATTTTTGAAAACATGGCCATCCCCCGGGCGGTCGCCGTCATGGCCATCCCCACCATCCTCAGCCAGATCGTCACCATGATCTATAATCTGGCGGATACCTTTTTCATCGGTCAGATGCGGGACCCCTGCATGGTGGCAGCCATCTCTGTGGTAGGGCCGTGGTTCCATATGCTCACCGCCTTCGGCAATCTTCTGGGCGTAGGCGGCAACAGCCTCATCTCCCGGATGCTGGGCGCGGGACGCCACGAAGAATGCAGGTGGATCTCCGCTTTCTCCATCTACGGAAGCATCGCTGTGGGCGCAGCTTTTTCGGCGCTGACGCTGCTGTTCATGACCCCCATTTTGGAATTTCTTGGCGCCAGTGCCGACACCATGCCCTATGCCCGGAGCTATACCCTCTGGGTGATCGTGGCGGGTACCATCCCTACCCTGCTGAGCCTTGTGCTGGCACACCTGCTCCGCAGCGAGGGACATTCCAAAAAATCCAGCTTCGGCATGATGCTCGGCGGCATCCTGAATATGGTTTTGGACCCCATCTTCATCTTCGCTCTGGATCTGGGCGTCACCGGTGCCGCACTGGCCACCATGCTGTCCAACGTGGTCTCCTGCGGGTATTTCCTGCTGACCTTCCACCGTTTGCGCCACGAATCCGTCATGTCCTTTCAACCCAGACACTTCCGCCTGCGCTATATGGGGGAGGTTTTCTCCGCCGGTCTTGCCTCCTTCCTCAACGCCACACTGGCCAGCGCCGCCAACATGGTGATCGTGCGGCTCTCCGCCAATTACAGCGACATCGCCGTGGCAGCCTACGGCATCGTCAAGAAGCTGGATCAATTCCCCCTGAAAGCCTCTCTGGGCCTCTGTCAGGGCATCATGCCCATCATCGGCTACAATTTCGGCGCCAAAAATTACCGGCGTATGAACGATACCCTGAGCTTTGCCTGGAAGCTCTCCCTGATCTTCTGCGGCAGCTTTGTGATCCTCTTTGAGATTTTTGCGGACCCCATCCTGTTCTGGTTCATTCCCGAAGCGGAGACCAGCGCTCTGGGCGCCCGGCTGCTGCGCATCGCCTGTCTGGCCGTACCGCTCCACGCCATCAACATCCTCCTCAGCTACGCCATTCAGGCCATGGGTCTGGGGAAAAAGTCCAGCCGCCTGACCTTCATCCGTCACGGTGTGCTGAACATCCCCCTGATGTTTATCCTCGACCACATCTTCGGTCTGTTCGGCATGATCTGCGCCCGCCCGCTGGCAGAGCTGTTAATCCTGCCCTTCTTTGCCCTCACCTACCGCAATGCATTGCGTAAGATCCCCGGTGAGCCGCCATCCCCCCGTTAAAAAGCGCGCCACACGCTTTTTTCTCCTCCTGCCGGGCGGGACGTCATTTTTTGGCGTCCTGTCCGGCTCTCCTCTTGACAAATCGGTTTATTGCCTATAAACTAACAGCAGGTAGGTTTATCGACTATAAACCGCCCCGCAAGGAGGTATCTTTGTATGTATGAGAAATTAGGCGCTGTGGAGTCCCGCTTTGCGGAGATCATCTGGCGCAATGAGCCCCTGACCTCCGGTGAGCTGGTGCAGCTTTGCCAGCAGGAGCTGCAGTGGAAAAAGCCCACCACCTACACCGTGCTGCGGAAGCTGTGTGAACGGGGACTGTTTCAGAATGTGAATGGCGTGGTGACCTCCCAAATCTCACGGGAGGAACTCCACGCCCGGCAGAGCGAGAAATTCGTGGAGGAGACCTTTGAAGGCTCCCTTCCTGCCTTTATCGCCGCCTTTACCACCCGCAAAACGCTGTCTGCTGAGGAAGTCGACCAGATCCAGAAAATGATTGATGCCTACGGGGAGGGGTGAGCATGGAAGCTGTCTTTCTCCGTCTTCTGAACATGAGCATCACTGCCGGCTGGCTGGTGCTGGCAGTACTTCTGCTGCGGCTGGTGCTGAAAAACGCACCCAAGGCCCTCCGCTGCGCTCTGTGGGCGCTGATAGGCGTCCGGTTGGTGTTCCCTTTCTCCTTTGAGAGCGGGTGGAGCCTTCTCCCCAGTGCCGAGCCTATCCCCATGGCAGCTCTGCAAACCGGCACGATCACCGTGGATACCGGCATTGATGTGCTGGATCAGGCGGTGAATCCCGCCATTGCGGAGGTCTTCGCCCCCGCCGTCACAGACACGGCGCAGACTGCCACCCCGGTCAGTTCCCCCACCGTGGTCAGCGTCACACAGGCGGCAGCGGTAATCTGGCTGATGGGCATGGCGCTGATGCTGCTCTACACCGCCGTCAGCTATTGGCGGCTGCGCTGCCGGGTAGCGGCGTCCATCCCCGCGGAAAACGGCCTTTGGCTGTGCGACGGTATCGAAACGCCGTTTATTCTGGGTATTCTTCGTCCCCGGATCTATGTCCCCTCCACCATGCCGGAAGATCAATTGGTGCATGTGGCCGCCCATGAGCGGGCGCACCTGCGGCGGCGGGATCACTGGTGGAAGCCGCTGGGCTTCCTGCTGCTGAGCATCCACTGGTTCAACCCCCTGCTGTGGCTGGCGTACATCCTGCTGTGCCGGGACATCGAGCTGGCCTGCGATGAAAAGGTCATTCGGGACATGGGCGCGGAGGACAAAAAAGCCTATTCCCTTGCCCTGCTGGAAACCAGCGTGCCCCGGCGGATGGTCGCCGCCTGTCCGCTGGCCTTCGGCGAGGTGGGCGTCAAGGCCCGCATCCGCTCCGTGCTGCACTATAAAAAGCCTGCCTTCTGGCTGGCGGTGCTGGCGGTCATTCTCTGTGTCATCGCTGCCGTATGCCTGCTGACAAACCCCTACGAATCCACCCGGCTCATGGGCGGAGAATACAAGGTAACGGAAATTCTGTACGCCATCCCCGATTACAACAAAGCCACGGCGGATTATCCTGAATTCTGCCTGACCGCTGACTACCGGCTGTATATTAAGGAAAACGAAAGCTGGGAGCTTGTGGATGCTCTTTCGGCCGATTCACTGACACCTGAACGCTTTCTGGAAGGAATGTTCCCCTACAAGTACGGCTGGACAGGCAAACGCGGTCTTCCTTCCATTGAGGATTCATGGGGGTTTTTCCTGACAGAGAACGGCACCTTTTATCAGTTCATGCAAACCGAAAGTGGCCAGACGCTGCTGGCCTATGGCTGGGAGGATATCAGCGAGCGGCACGACGGCTCTTCCGATGACAGCAGCGTATTCTATCTCTGCCGGCTGGAAAATCAGCTGGGCGAGCACGAATTCAACGTCAACTTCTTCGCCCGCTCACTGCAAGAGAAGGTGGGCAGCAGCGTGGAGCCCTTTGCCTACTGGTCCCACGCCCATAAGCCCGGCTACGCCGTGGTAGGCTTTCACGCCGGAGAAGGCGCGAACCAGAACGAGATGCCGGACATGGGTTACGCCGTGTTTGAAACCGAGAACGGCGGCTATCTGCTGAAAGACTGGCAGGTCTGTCCCGGCGCGGCACAGACCCCCAGCCGCATCATCACGGCAGGCACCGCTGTGCTGGGTGATACTCCCACCGACGCCAGCACCTACGATGTGATCCTTTCCTCCAACCCGTATCTGCATACGGTAAAACGGGTCTATTACAAGGGCGATACGCAGCTGGGAGAGGCAAAATATCTGGCAGACAGTCCCTATTCCATGCTGATGCTGCCATGGGACGCTTACCCGGAAGCTGACCGGGTAAGCCAGTATTTCTACGATGAGCAGGGCCGGGAGATCGACCCGGATGCGGAGACCATCCCTTCCTCCGGGCAGATCGCCCCTCTGTTGGGAAATGCAGTCTCTCCCGACGGGCGCTTTGAGCTCCGGCTGGAGGGTGTCAATACCGCCGTCACCGTTCCCGCCGTACCGGATGCCGGCATACCGCCGGAGAAGAAGTATTTTCTGCCGGAGCAGGTGGTAGACCGCCTCAGCTGGGAGTATGAAGCCGAAATTCAAAAACTGGCGGACTATCCGGAGGCCGCTCTCGAGGTCTACGACCTTCGGGAACCGTGGGAAGATACGTTGTACCTCCGCTGGGGCAATGCCGCCCGTTGCTTTGATGGCGATCATATCAACACCGGCGGACTGAGTTTTCAGCACTGTCTGATGGATGCGGACGGCGACGGAGCGCAGGAGCTGGTGGTCATAGATTCCCCCGGCACCGGCACCGGGATCTCTGTGGACAGCCTCCACATCTTCCAAAAGAATGCCGACAGCATCGTTAGACATACATTCGCTCCCGCCGCAGACGTTCTCCGCTATTTCGTGCAGTCTATGATCGACCCCAACACTCGCGCCATCGAGACAAGCAACAACTTCCTTCTCATCCCGGAGGGACTGGATCTCACGGATTTTGCACTGGGCAATCTGGTAGCTTTCTCCATCACGGAAACCGGCGTCACCGGCAGCTGGCGCATCCAGTTCGTGAAGGAGGGGACCGTCTTCCGGGGCACTGATGATTACGCGGTGCAGCTGACTGCGGATATCCACTTCTCCGACGGCGCCTTCATTCTCACCAGCTTTCGATTGAGCCACCCATATTGATCGCAAAAGTCCCCGGAGCAGTGCTCCGGGGACTTCGTTTGCTATTGGGGAGAAATTACTTGTTCTGGAAAGCCTCGTCGATGGCCTTGGCAGCGGTCTTGCCGGCACCCATGGCCAGGATGACGGTAGCAGCGCCGGTAACGGCGTCGCCGCCGGCGTACACGTTGGGACGAGAGGTCAGGCCGTCCTCGTTGACGACGATGCCGCCCTTGCGGTTGATCTCCAGGCCCTTGGTGGTGGACTTGATCAGGGGGTTGGGGCTGGTGCCTAGAGACATGATGACGCAGTCCACGTCCAGATCGAACTCGCTGCCGGGAACCTCGATGGGACGACGACGGCCGGAAGCATCGGGCTCACCCAGCTCCATCTTCACGCAGCGGATGGCGCGGACGTTGTCGTTCTCGTCAGCCAGGATCTCCACGGGGTTGTTGAGGGTCTTGAAGATGACACCCTCTTCCTCAGCATGCTCCACTTCCTCACGGCGTGCGGGCAGCTCTTCCATGCCGCGGCGATAGACCACATAGACCTCAGCGCCCAGACGCTTGGAGCAGCGTGCGGCGTCCATTGCCACGTTGCCGCCGCCCACGACAGCAACCTTCTTGGGATGCTGGATGGGAGTGTCGGAATCGGGGCGATAGGCCTTCATCAGGTTGATGCGGGTCAGGAACTCGTTGGCGGAGTAAACGCCCTTGTAGTTCTCGCCGGGGATGTTCATGAACATAGGCAGACCGGCGCCGGAGCCGATGAACACGGCCTCGAAGCCTTCCTCTTCCATCAGCTCATCGATGGAAATGGTGCGGCCGACCACAACGTTGGTGGCGATGGTGACGCCCAGAGCCTTCAGGTTGTCAACTTCCTTCTGGACGATGGCCTTGGGCAGACGGAATTCGGGGATGCCGTACACCAGCACGCCGCCGGCCAGATGCAGAGCCTCGAAAACGGTGACCTCATAGCCCTTCTTGGCCAGATCGCCGGCGCAGGTCAGGCCGGAGGGGCCGGAACCGACAACTGCCACCTTGTGGCCGTTGGAAGCGGGCTTGACGGGGGGAGTGGTGACATGCTCGTTGTGCCAGTCGGCAACAAAGCGCTCCAGACGGCCAATGCCGACAGCCTCGCCCTTGATGCCGCGGACGCAGTGCTTCTCGCACTGGTTCTCCTGAGGGCAGACACGGCCGCAGACTGCGGGCAGGGAGCTGGTCTGGGAGATGATCTGATAAGCTTCCTCGAACTCGCCGGCAGCGACCTTGGCGATGAACTCAGGGATGTGGATCTGCACGGGGCAGCCGTTGACGCAGGGATGGTTCTTGCAGTTCAGGCAGCGGGCGGCTTCATCCAGAGCCATTTCCTCGGTGTAGCCCAGAGCCACCTCGTTAAAGTTCTTATTACGTACATCCGGCTCCTGAGCGGGCATCGGATTCTTCTTCAAAGACATGTTGGCCATGGTCACTTAACCTCCTTCTTGTACAGGTTGCAGGTCTCTTCGTGCTTGTGCATCTCAAACTCACGGTACATCTGGTTGCGCTTGACAGCCAGATCCCAGTCGACCTTGTGACCGTCGAAGTCGGGGCCGTCCACACAGGCAAACTTCATCTCGCCGCCGACGCTGAGACGGCAGCCGCCGCACATACCGGTACCGTCGATCATGATGGGGCTCATGGAGACGGTGGTGGGGATGCCGTAGGGCTTGGTGGTCAGAGAAACGAACTTCATCATGATGGCGGGGCCGATGGCGAAGATCTCGTCATACTCGTGGCCGGAGTCGATGAGCTCCTTCAGAGCGTCGGTGACCAGGCCCTTCTCGCCGTAGGAGCCGTCATCGGTGACCAGCTTCATGACGGAGGAAGCAGCGCGGAACTTGTCTTCCAGAATGACCAGATCCTTGTTCTTGAAGCCGACCACAGCGTGGACTTCTGCGCCGCAGTCGTGGAACTTCTTCAGAACGGGGTAAGCGATGGCGCAGCCGACGCCGCCGCCGACAACGGCGACCTTCTTCTTGCCTTCGGTCTCGGTGGCCTTGCCCAGAGGGCCAACGAAGTCATGCAGGCAGTCGCCTTCGTTCAGCTGGTTCAGCTTGAAGGTAGTGGCGCCGATGATCTGCACGATGATGCTGACAGTGCCCTTCTCACGATCGTAGTCATGAATGGTCAGAGGGATGCGCTCGCCGTTCTCATCCACGCGCAGGATGATGAACTGGCCGGGCTCTGCCTTCTTTGCGATCATGGGAGCTTCGATCTCAAAGAGAACGACGGTGGGGTTGAGGGGTTCCTTTTTTACGATACGAAACATAATCTTCCTTCTTTCCCGAATCCTCGATATGTTTTTCTGCTTGAGCCTTTGTGTGGTCCGCGCGGAACCACGCTGCTCCAATTTTACCATGCGGTATTGTCCGTGTCAAACCACTTGGCGACAATTATTGCAAATTCCTCCGCAATTAATGCCTTTTTCGCCTCAAAATTGATATTTTCAGCAAAACTGCACCATCACTGCAGCAAGCGAATCTGCCGCCCGTCGCTGATGAGTAAGCCTTCCTCCTTCAGCTTTTTCAGCTCCCGCATCATGGCGCTGCGGTCGGTGGCGATATAGTCCGCCAGTACACTGAGGGAGAACGGCAGCCGGAACGCGGCACTGCCGGCCTTCTGGCTCTGCTGGCGGAAATAGCACAGCAGCTTATCCCGGATGGAGCGGCGGGAGAGAACATCCACCCGCTCGCTGAGGGTCTGCGCCTTGTCAGACATCAGCCGCAGCATATTCTGCACCAGAACGCTGTGGTGAGTGCAGGCTTTCTCGCAGCGCTTGAGGATATGGGAGTAGTTGATGAACAGCACATCACAGGAGGTGCGGCACACCACCTCCAGACTGTCCAGCCGGCTTCCGGCAAAGGCCAGATCCTTCCCGAACACGCCGCCGGGGCCCAAGGTCTCCATCACCGTCTCCACGCCGTTTTCATCAATGCGGATCAGGGCGGCCTCGCCCCGCTCCACAATGCCCACGGAGGAGCAGTCCCCGCTGAAATCGCAGATGACCTCCTCCGGCCGGTAGGAACGGCTCACCGCCTGAAAGCAGTGGTACATAGCCAGATAGCTTTCATAGCTGATATCCTGGAACAGCGGACTTTTTCGCATTTCTTCCTGCGACAGCATAAATGCCTCCTTCCCCCGGAAAGTTCTTGCCTTTGTCCTCTCCAGAGTATATGATAGTTAATAAATAGAGCGATCAGATACGGGTCCCCCGCGTCTGTTGCATAAGCCACTTTTATCTTAGCAGACCTGTCTGGCAAAGTAAAGCACCGGACGCGGCAAATGTTGACAGTTTGTTCACCCATTCCGCCGCCGGCTGCGGTATACTGAACGAGAAAGGAGTGGATGGCGTGAATCTCGCGTATTACCTGACACCCAAAAGCAATGTCGCCTACCTTTATGACGATTACACGTTCCGCCAGGGACTGGAGAAGATGCGTCATCACGGCTATACGGTGATCCCAGTCATCGACCGGGAGGGACGGTACGTAGGTACCGTCAGCGAAGGAGACTTCCTGTGGAAGATCCTGGACTCTTCGGAGGGTTCTTCCTCCATGAAGGATATGGAGAAGCTCCATGTCCGGGACATCGTCACCTGGAACCGGCTGCCCGTCCGTATCACGGCGGATGATGAGAAGATCCTGGGAGCCGCCATGACCCAGAACTTTGTCTCCGTGGTAGACGACTATGACTGCTTCATTGGCATCGTCACCAGAAGAGACATCATGCGCCATCTCACCGGTCAGGGCCAGGAGCGGCGAAGCTAAGAAACCACCTACATAGCAAACGGGGTTCGGAACCTGATTCCGAACCCCGTCTTTTCATCATTGGTCACTCTCCGCTCAGATCCACGGAGATATGATCAGTGCCGTGAGCGTCAAACTCCTCCAGATAGCGGTTGATGCGCTCCGTCAGCTCAGCGTAGTTTTCATGAGTCATAGGCTGGCCATCCATGTCGCGCATGGCCATCTCCTCCGCCAGGATCTCATAAAAGGCCACATCCTCATATTCCTCAATGGCCTCATGGATGCCGCCGTCGGCAAAGGCGCGGGAAGGGATAAGCTCCCCATCCAGCCGCTCCACCAGCTTTTGCTTGCCGCTGGTAAGACAGTGGGAAAAGACCAGGCTCTCCACCTGATCGTACTCCCGGATACGGTCATTGCCCCGGGTGGAATTGATGACCCAGTTTCCTATGTATACAAGATCCAGCAGGTATCGGTACTGCCGGTCAGTGAGTTCCAGATTCATGGACGCGAGACACCTCCGTTCCGGTTGCGCGTATGCAGGAATGATTATAACAGAGATATTTGCAAAAAGCCACACAAAAAATGTGGAAAAGGTACATAAAGCGTCTTGCGGGAAAATGGTTATCATAGTATAATATATGACCCGGACGCCGCATCCGACAATCGCCGGCTGCGGCATCCTGCAAGGAGACTTCTATGGACAATCGACCCATTGGCGTATTCGATTCCGGTCTTGGCGGCCTGACAGCTGTCCGCGCCCTGCGGCGGCTCCTGCCCCAGGAAAACCTCATTTACTTTGGAGATACCGCCCGGGTCCCCTACGGCGGACGTTCCCGCGAAACACTGCTGCGCTACGCACGGCAGGACATCCGCTTCCTGCGCACCCATGACCTGAAGGCCATTCTCATTGCCTGCGGCACCGTGTCCACCACCTCCCTGACCACCCTGCAGTCGGAAAACGACCTGCCCGTGGTGGGTGTGGTGGAGCCCACCTGCCGCAGGGCCGTGTCTGTCACCGGAAATGGCCGGGTGGGGCTCATCGCCACGCTGGCCTCCGTCCGCTCCGGCGCCTACGAAGCGCAGATCGCGGAGCTGGACGGCAGTGTGCAGGTGATCTCCAGGCCCTGCCCCCTGTTCGTCCCGCTGGTGGAAAACGGGCGCATCTGTCCCGGCGACGCAGTCATCGAGACTGTGGCCCGGGAATATCTGGCTCCTCTGCAGGAAGCCGGGGTGGACACCCTGATTTTAGGCTGCACCCACTATCCCCTGCTGGAGGCGGTCATCGGCAGCATCATGGGGCCGGAGGTAGCACTGGTATCCGCCGGCGAGGAATCTGCCCGGGAGCTGCAGTGCCTGCTGCACACCCGTGACCTGCAGACCGGCAGCACCCGCCCCGGCGGCGCGGAGTACTTCGTCAGTGACCGGGTGGAGGATTTCGAGCGCATCGCCTCGCTGTTTCTGCAGGAGGATCTGCACCACGAAGCACGGAGGATCGACATTGAACAGTATTGATACACCCAAGACAAAGCCCATCATCCTGTTCGTCAAGGGCGAGCAGTATTTTGACGGCGTGGAGCCCGACGGTACGGAACTGATGACGGAAGGCGCCATGACCATTACCGATGAGGGCATGGACCTGAGTTATCAGGAGACGGAGCTTACCGGCATGGCCGGTACTACCACTACCTTCCGCATCCGGGGCGACCGGGTGACGCTGCTGCGCTCCGGCACCGTCAATTCCCAGATGGTCTTTGAGGAGGGCCAGCAGCACACCTCCCTGTACGCCACACCCATGGGCGATATGACCATTGACATCCAGACCAGCCGTCTGCGCCATAACCTGACAGAGCGGGGCGGCATCATGGAGATCCGCTACTCCATTGCCGTGGAGCATTTCGTCACCGGACGGAACGTGTTCCGTGTCCGAGTGCGGGAAAAGACCTGATATTACATGATATTGCACAAATGAATGGGACGGTTTCCCGTCCGTGAAAGGAAGAGAACTGCCATGATCCATATGATCCAGAACGCAAAAGACCAGGCGGCTCAGCTGACCATGACCGCCTATCAGACCGCCGTTGCCGCCGGCAAGCTGCCGGAGGCAGAGCTGCAGCGCGCCCCTGTGGAGATCCCCAAGGACGCCAAGAATGGCGACTATACCACCACCTTCGCGCTGGCCTGCTCCAAGGCCCTGCGGATGCCGCCCCGGAGCATTGCCCAGATCCTGCTGGACTCTCTGGTGCTGGAGGGCAGCTACTTCGCCTCCGCCGAGATCGCAGGCCCCGGCTTCCTGAACTTCCGGCTGGACCGCAAGTGGTACGCCGACGTGATGGCCGCCGTGGAGACCGAGGGTGACGAGTACGGCACCGCCGACACCCTGAAGGGACAGAAGATCATGGTGGAGTTCGTCTCCGCCAACCCCACCGGCCCCATGCACATGGGCAATGCCCGCGGCGGCGTGTTGGGCGACACCCTGGCTGCCGTGCTGGCGCAGTGCGGCGCCGAGGTCTGGCGCGAGTTCTATGTCAACGACGCCGGCAACCAGATCGAGAAGTTTGCCAACTCTCTGGAGGCCCGCTACCTGCAGATCATCCTGGGTGAGGAGAACGTCTCCTTCCCCGAGGACGGCTACCACGGCGACGATATCCGTGAGCTGGCCCGCGCCTTCCACGCCGTTCACGGCAACAGCTATCAGAACGTATCTGTTGAGGAGCGTCACGCCGCTCTGGCCAAGTTCGGTCTGGAGCACAACATTCCCAAGATGAAGACCGACCTGCAGCGCTACAAGATCAACTACGACCAGTGGTTCTTCGAGTCCCAGCTCCACGACAGCGGCTATGTGGCCGAGACCGTGCAGAAGCTCACCGATAACGGCTGGACCTACGAGAAGGACGGCGCCCTGTGGCTGAAGACCGCCGAGATCATGGCGGAAAATATGCGCAAGGCCGGCAAGAAGCAGGCGGACATCGACAAGCTGGAGCTGAAGGACGACGTGCTGCGCCGGGCCAACGGCTTCTACACCTACTTCGCCGCCGACATTGCCTATCACCGCAACAAGTTCGCCGTCCGCGGCTTTGACAAGGTCATCAACATCTGGGGCGCCGACCACCACGGACATGTGGCCCGTCTGAAGGGCGCGCTGGACGCGCTGGAGCTCAACGGCACCGAGCGTCTGGATATCGTGCTGATGCAGCTGGTGAAGCTGCTGCGTGACGGCCAGGTGGTGAAGATGAGCAAGCGTACCGGCAAGGCCATCAGCCTCAACGACCTGCTGGACGAGATCCCCGTGGATGCCGCCCGCTGGTTCTTCAACGCCAAGCCCGACACCCAGATGGACTTCGATCTGGGTCTGGCCGTCCGGGAGGACAGCGAGAACCCCATCTACTACGTGGAATACGCCC
>CAZQJD010000031.1:0-16616 GCA_964593575.1 uncultured Oscillibacter sp. | reverse complement strand
CAACTACGCCCCTTGGGACTTCCACCCAAGCTTCGGGACATGCCCGTCATACCAATCAATATCCCCGGAGCGACTGCTCCGGGGATATTTTTATGCAGGATTTAGAGTTTGATCTCGCCGTGCTTGGCTTCGTATCCCTGAATACATTCTCGGATCAGAATCAAAATCTGGCTGTTGGCAGAACGCCCCTCATAGTCCGCAACCACATGCAGCTTGTGCAGCATCTCTTCATCAATGCGAATGGACAGGCTCTTAATGGACATATCAGCACCCCTAAATAAATCTAAGATGCGTTTATTTTAGGCGCATTATGTGGTATCGTGTTTAAAATAGATATAAAACATATCTAAAATATATTTACAGAGGTGTGTTATGCCAAACTATCAAAAGCTCTACACCAAAATGTTCAACGCGGCCACGGATGCCCTGCGCGCACTGGAGGAATGGAACATCGGGTATGCGCAGACGCTGCTGCGCCGCGCACAGCAGGAAGCAGAGGAAGAATATCTGAATGACGACCGCACTTTCTCTGCGTCAGAGACATAGTCAGCGTTCTATGCAAGCAGCATGCTTCCTGTTTCTTACAGGAAGCATGTCCTCTGTTGGCGGACATAACTTCTGCGAAATCGGTTAGATGTACACGCGTCTTTCTGTCGCGTACAATTTTTCAAATTTTGTTAAATTAATGTTGACACTTACCAGTTTTTAGGCGTATACTTTGCTCAGGTAAACCGCCAAACCGACCAACTTTGCATTTTTGTGTTCAGCAGGAGGACAACACTATGGCACAGATGATGGACGCTCTGGTAAAACCCGCAGCCGGCCCCGGCCTGGAGCTTCGGCAGGTTCCCGTTCCCACTCCCGGCCCCGGCGAAGTGCTGATCAAGATCCGTAAGACCGCTATCTGCGGCTCGGACGTACATATCTATCACTGGAATTCCTGGGCCCAGCAGCATGTAAAGCCCGGCATGGTCACCGGCCATGAGTATGTGGGCGAGATCGCCGTTCTGGGTGACGGCGTCACCGGTCTGACGGTGGGCCAGCGCGTTTCCGGCGAGGGCCACATCACCTGCGGCCACTGCCGCAACTGCCGCAACGGCGACATCCAGTGGTGCAAGGACACCTTCGGCGTGGGCGTTGACCGCGACGGCGCTTTCGCAGAGTACCTGTGCATCCCCGCCAGAAATGTCATCGCTCTGCCCGACGATCTGCCTGAGGATGTCGTGGCATTCTTCGATGCTTTCGGCAATGCCACCCACACTGCCCTGATGTGGAATCTGGTGGGCGAGGATGTGCTCATCACCGGCGCAGGCCCCATCGGCGTCATGGCCGGCGGTATCTGCAAGTACGCAGGCGCACGCCGGGTCGTCATTACCGACCTCAACGACTACCGGCTGGAGCTGGCACGGAAAATGGGTGTGGACGCCGCCGTCAACACCGCCAAGGAGGATCTGAAGGACGTGATGGCGCGTCTGAACATTGTGGAAGGCTTTGACGTAGGTCTGGAGATGTCCGGCGCTGCTCCCGCTTTCCGTCAGATGCTCTCCGTCATGCGCAACGGCGGCAAGATCAGTCTGCTGGGTCTTGGCAACAAGCCCATGGAGCTGAACATGAACGACATCATCGGCAAGGGACTGACCCTGCAGGGCATCTACGGACGCAAGATGGATAACTGGCACCAGATGAGCTACATGGTGCAGGGCGGACTGGATATGAGCCCCATCATCACCCACCGTTTCCACTACACCGAATTTGAGAAGGGCTTTGCCGCCATGGACAGCGGTATGTCCGGCAAGGTCATTCTGGACTGGACCACCAAGAAGTAACCGGGCGGCGGCACATATTTCTGCAGACCGACGCCGTCTTTCCCCATTCCGTTTTCGCATATACAATATGATAAACATTCGTTTGTGCGATGTTATCAGCCATTATATAATTCATCTGAGAACAACCTTTTACTGCATATTTTAAGAACAGAAAGAGGGTAAACATTATGAAAACCGCACTGGAAAAGTATCGCGCTGAGCTGGCTGCGATCCGCGAGGCCGGCACCTACAAGGACGAACGGATCATCACCACCCCCCAGCGTTCCTGCATCGACACCACCGCCGCCAAGAGCGTGGTGAATATGTGCGCCAACAACTATCTGGGTCTGAGCAACAACCCCGACCTGATCGCCGCCGCCAAGGACAGCTATGACAAGTGGGGCTTCGGCCTCTCCTCCGTCCGCTTTATCTGCGGCACTCAGCAGATCCACAAGGATCTGGAGGCCAAGATCTCCGGCTTTCTGGGTATGGACGACGTGATCCTCTACTCCTCCTGCTTTGACGCCAACGGCGGTCTGTTTGAGACCATCCTCACCGAGGAGGACGCCGTCATCTCCGACGAGCTGAACCACGCCTCCATCATCGATGGTGTCCGCCTGTGCAAGGCCAAGCGCTATCGCTATAAAAACAACAACATGGATGACCTGCGCGCCCAGCTGGTTGCCGCCACCGAGGCCGGCGCCAAGATCAAGGTCATCGCCACCGACGGCGTGTTCTCCATGGACGGCTATATCGCCAACCTGCAGGGCATCTGCGATCTGGCAGACGAGTTTGACGCTCTGGTGATGGTGGACGACAGCCATTCCTCCGGCTTCATGGGCAAGACCGGCCGCGGCACTGCCGAGTTCTGCGGCGTTCAGGGCCGTGTGGACATCATCACCGGCACCTTCGGTAAGGCTCTGGGCGGCGCCAGCGGCGGCTTCACCGCTGCCCGTCAGGAGATCGTGGATCTGCTGCGCCAGCGCAGCCGTCCCTACCTGTTCTCCAACACCGTGGCTCCCGCCATCTGCGCCGCCACGCTGAAGACGCTGGAAATGCTCACCGAGTCCACCGCTCTGCGCGACAAGGTCCATGAGAATGCCCGCTACTTCCGCGCCGAGATGGAGAAGATCGGCTTCGAGCTGCTGCCCGGCGAGCATCCCATCGTCCCCGTGATGCTCTACGACGCCAAGACCGCCCACGAGTTCTCCCGCCGGATGCTGGCCAAGGGCGTGTACGTGGTGGCCTTCTGCTACCCCGTGGTCCCCAAGGGCAAGGACCGCATCCGCACCCAGATCTCCGCCGGCCACACCAAGGAGGATCTGGACTTTGCCGTCAAGTGCTTCAAGGAAGTCAAGGAGGAAATGGGCCTGTAATTCCTCTGCAGGTTCAGGATCTCAAAAAAGAACAGACACCGCGGCCAGACCCGACGAGGCTTGGCCGCGGTATTGTTTATACGGAAGCTCCGAGCCTGTCCCGGACATGATCCACAAACAGCTTTGCCGCGCCGGACAGCCTGGTATTTTTAGCGACAGCGATCCCAAGATCGCGATACTGTGGCCGGTCCAGCGGCTTCCAAACCACCCGATACCGTTGGGATTCCGCCAGCAGCGAGTGCATGACGCTGATGCCAAGCCCCGATTCCACCATGGACAGGATCGTGTGGTCGTTGCTGACCTCGTAGCGTATCCGCGGCGGTAAGGGAAGATGGTCAAGAAACTGGCTGATCTCCTGATCGATCTTGAGCTTGACAAAGGTCTCATCTGCCAGTCGGTCAACAGGGAAGATCGGCTCGTCTGCCAGGGAATGCTCCTCCGGCAGCACCGCCGCCAGCATATCCCGCTTTAAAAAATACGACTGCAGATCGTTGGCTCCCGGCATCCGCACAAAGCCGCAATCCACTTTTCCATGCCGGATCCAGTCTTCGATCTCGTCATAGCGCTCGCTGTGCATCAGCTTGAAGGTGATGTTGGGATACATTCTTCCGAAGGAGGTCAGCAGCCCCGGGATCCATGCATCCGATACCGTGGTGAAGGTTCCCACCTGCACAAGTCCCATCTGCACACCATGGAGCTCCCGCACGGTATAGTCCAGTTCACCGCAATCCGCCACGATGGACCGCAGCACAGGCAGCAGCTGCCATCCCGCAGACGTCAGCTCGATGCCGCCCCGTCCTCTGTGGAGCACCTCCATATCCCACTCCGCCTCCAGATCGGCGATCATCCGGCTGACAGCAGATTGGGTATAGCCCAGCTGTTCCGCTGCACGGCTGATGCCGCCCAGCTCCACGGTCTTCAGCAAAGCCGAATATTTTTGCAGACTCATACACCCTCCACATTCCATTTTCGAATATTTTATATGATAAACATTCTCTTGTGTAATAGCAGAAGGCATTATACAATACTTCTGACAAGATGGCAACCACTTGCTGTCACATACAGAGAGGAGCGTATGTATGAATATTCAAAAAATCGGTGTCATCGGCTGCGGAACCATTGGCTGCGGATGGGCGACCTTCTTCGCCATGAAGGGACTGGAAACACGCCTGTTTGACCAGCAGCCCGCCTCTCTGCAGCGTGCGCCGGAGAAGGTTCGTCAGAACCTGGAAACTCTGGTGCGTCTGGGTGAGCTGGACAGCGCCGCTGCGGAAAAAGCCATGAAGAATCTCTACATTGGAGAAAGCCTGGAGGACGCGCTGGAAGGCGTTTCCTATGTTCAGGAGTCCATCTACGAGGACTACGACGCCAAGAAGGCTCTGTTTGCCCAACTGGACAGCATCCTGCCGGAGGATGTCATCATTGCCACCAGCTCCTCCGGTCTGCTGATGACCACCATCCAGACAGCGGTGACCCGTTTCCCGGGCCGCTGTCTCATCGGCCACCCTATCAATCCGGTATTTCTGGTGCCTCTGGTGGAGATCGTTCCCGGCAAGCAGACCGATCCTGCGGCAATGGTGACTGCCAGAGCCTTCTACGAGCAGGTCGGCAAAGTACCCGTCACCTTGAAGAAGGAAATTCCCGGTTATCTGGAAAACCGTCTGACCGCCGCCCTGTACCGGGAAGCCATTGATCTGGCCATCAACGATGTGGCCTCCGTGGAGGATATCGACAAAACCATCTGGGCCGGACCGGGTCTGCGCTATGCGCTGATGGGTCCGCTGCTGATCTATCATCTCGGCGGCGGCGAGGGCGGCACCCGTTATTTCGTTGGCGACCTGCTGGGCAACGCCCTGACCCAATGGTGGGAAGACATGAACACCTGGACCAAGGTTCCGGAGGGCGCCGTTGAAATTCTGGAAAAGGGCGTCAACGAAGCCACCAAGGGGAAAAGCTATGAGGAAATGTGCGCCTGGCGCGACAAAAAGCTGGTAGAACTCCTCCGGGTAACGGATGTCAAGAACAACCCTTGCTTCTGAAAAATCACTTCACATCAGGAAAAGCGCCTCCGTTCTTCCCATGCAAGCAGAAGAACGGAGGCGCTTTGCTTCAGGTTGTCACGTCCCGGTGCAGCCAGTGGAGGATCCGCTCACGGGGCAGCAGCCAGTTCACCAACAGTGCCAGCAGCACACCTACCGCCGTGTCGAAAATGCGGTTCAGCGCGTAGCTGATGTAGGTATCCACCGGCGTATTGAACAACAGGATGCACAGCACCACGCCGCCGGGCTGAACGCCGCCCACCCAGAATTTCTGGCACAACAGGATCAGCAGCACAGTGCCGATGAACACCAGCGGCACCAGCAGCAAAGAGGGCTTGCCCTCCGGCCGGAAGATCAAATAGACACGGAACAGCACCATGCCGATGAGCCCGCCAATGAGCGTTCCGAAGAAACGGTTACCGCCGTTGAGCCGGGAATTGCTCATGTCGGAGCCCATGCCGAAGATTACACCGATGCACGCGAAGGCAGGGCTGCGGTCCAGAAAATAGTATACCAGTGCACAGACGGCCACCGTGACCGATGTTTTCAGGTTGCGCATACCCACATGCAGGAAAGAATGCTTGTCCATCTCTCTCGCCCCTATTCCACACACAAGCCTCTCCTGCGCCGAATCGCGTCGGAGAGGCTTACCGTATTCATGATTGCCATAATTATCCAACATTTTTATAAAACAGTCAATGTCCTTTGACGGATTTCTCTAAAAAGGAGAAGCGCTCTGTCCGGTTTTGGACAAAGCGCTTCTCCTTTTTTGCTCATATCAGCGATGCGATCAGCCACACAAGACCGATGGCCGCCGCGCCCATCAGCGCGTATACTGCCGGATGCAATTCCCCAAGCCGCCGGCTTGTCTTGCTGCCGCCGGCATAATTCTTTGCTACCCGCCGGGCCTCCTCCACCAGCTCCCGGGAAGTAACGCCCATACCCGCCGCGTCATTGCGGACAACGAAGATCGCCTGCTCAAAAAAACGCTGATCCGGCGACTCCACAACCACCACTCTTCTGGAAATACCCTTGACCATCGGTTATCATCCCCCTGCCGTCAAATGTCTTCCTTTGCAGTCTGCCACAGACGCGGGAATTTTATACAGCCTGTTTTTCGTCCGCAGGAAAGTACAGCACCTGCACGCCGCAGTCATCTGCCAGCTCGCCCCGGCGAACCGTCTCCTGCAGGATCAGGCCTGCCAGCACCTGCGGATCATTGCCATCCCAGCCGGCGATGAGATCCTGCAGCCATTCATCCCCCAGCGGGTCCGCCACACCGTCGCTGATCATCACCACAAAGCTATCCTCTTTCAGCGTCAGGCGGGTGATGTCCGGCTCCGCGGCGGATTCCCGCAGCCCCACCGGCAGGGCATTCCCTGTGATACGGCGGACACTGCCGCCCTTCTTCACATAAGTGGGAGCCGCACCGTACTTGTAAAGGGCGGCGTCACCGCTGCGGAGCGTCACCGTCATCAGGTCGATGGTGGAAAAGGCCCCCGTTTCCTCACTGCGCAGAGCCATGGCCGCATTCAGAGTCTTCAGCGCCGCCTCCGTATCGATGCCCGCCTCCAGAAACTGCCGCAGCAGCCGACTGGTCAGGGCAGATTCCCGGCGGGCCGGCTCTCCGCAGCCGCTGCCGTCAGACAGCAGGAGGCACAGCTGACCATCATTGTTTTCGAAGGAGGTCACACTGTCTCCGCAGACGCTCTCCCCCTCCTTGGGCCGCAGCACCGCGCCGATCTGATATGGCCGCTTCTGCGCCGACACCGGCACACTCTCCCCCAAGCCGGCAGCAGCCGCACGAAGCATCTCCCCCATCTGAGCATACTGTACCCGCTGGGTGCGGCGGCTTTCCTCCAGCCGCCGCCGGTACTGCCGTCGCAGCAGGAACGCGGACAATTCCGAGCCCACCTCTGTCAGAAATTCCGGCAGGTGGATGCAGCGGCTGGCAAAATACGCCGGAAAGTCTTTGGGCAGAGGCCTTCCCCGTTCCAGCAGGAAGGGCGTGGCATCATTGAGCGCGTTGAAGGTAGAGACATATTCTTTCTTCCAGCACAGCTCGCACAGGGCGCAGCCGCGGCATACCCGTTCCGCCGCCCGGTCATAGATGATGGCCGGATTCTCGTCGGCAGGCTGTGCTGCCGTCCGCCCCAGCGAGTCATACAGCTCCCGGAATGCTGCCGCCGTCCGGTTCAGCTGTTTTCGGATACTCTCCGTCACGGCGGTGGATGCATCCGCTTCCTTCTGCAGCCGCTTGCCACCGAACACACGCCCTGGGATCAGCAGAAGCAGCGGACAGGCCAGCATGGTCTCCCCCAGCATGGAACCGGCCAGATCGTCCGTCAGGCCCATCACCAGGGCCAGCGTGATCCCCAGCCCTGCCACTGCCACGGAAATGCGGTTTTTCCCCACACGCAGACCGGACACCATGCCCACCAGTCCGTAAGCTGCCGCGAAAAACAGCGTCCCCAGATCCAGGCAGAGATCCATCAGAAGTCCCGCCCAAAGGCCGGTGATCATGGCGGCAGATACGCCGTGCTGCCAGCCTGTCACCATCAACAGGCACACCATCAGCGTCCGCCCGATGGAAAAGGCTCCCACGCTCACCTCCGTGAAGGCGGAAAGCAGCGTCACCGCCAGAAAGCGCAGTCCCATGGTCTGCCGCCCCGGTTCCCGGCGTTCCAGCAGGAGTGCATACATCCACGCGGAAACGCCGGTCAGGATCGCCGCTGTCACGCATACCGGCAGACGCCGCAGCGGCGCCACCGCCTGCAGCACATACACCATCCCTACGGTCAGTGTCAGTCCTCCGGCACATGCCGCCGGAACCACCGGATGTCGGAACCACCGGGTGTCACGCAGGGCAAAGGATGTGGTAAGTATCAGCACCGCCGCAGCCAAATGGGGCAGCCCCTCCTCAAATTCCTGAAACAGCAGCGCCCCCAGCGCCGTGCCCAGAAACGCGGCGATCCCCTCGCCGCCTGTACCGGAGGCCGCCACACAGCCCAGGGCAAAGGGCGCCGTTCCTCCCGGCAGCTGTACCGCCGTCAGACCGGCAGAAAGAAAAAATCGGATCCCCCATCCCAGCAGTCTGGCCATCTGCTCCGGACGTGCCAATTCCTGTTCACGCTGCAACGCCGATCCCTCCTCAAGACGTTTTTTCCCATTTTACAGACATGGGAAGACGAATCCCGTCGGGAAAGGAAGGCTTGTCCACATTTTTTTGAAAATACGTCTCTCCAGGTCTTCTTGACAGGGACCTCCCGGAAATCTATACTGAAATCAGACCACGTTCAGGGAGGTGCATCCATGTTTTCTCTCATCATGTATTCCACAGCGGCGCTGGTCATCATTCCCGCTGTCGTACTGCTGTCCGGACGGGGTGCATTTCTCATCGCCGGGTACAATACCGCCGCGCCGGAGGAAAAAGCCGCCTACGACGAAAAGAAGCTCTGCCGCATCACCGGCGGCGGACTGCTGGTATGCGGAATTCTGCTTCTTCTCTGGGCCGCGCTGGGTGAAGATGCGCCGTCATGGTTCATCGCCGCGTTTATCATCGCCACCATGGTGGATGTCATTGTGATGATCTGGCTTGCCAATGCCAAATGCCATCGGGATAGCAAGCCGCCGGAGATCTCCGAAGCAGGTCGTCGGAAAAAACGGCGGATCACGGTTTTTGCCGTAATCTTTACGGTTGTGAATTCAATTCTGATATGCTGTATCCTGGTCGCTGGCAATATCACACCGGAATACGGCGAAGCCTCTGTCAACATCCGCGCCAGCTACTGGAGCGACCTCGCCATCCGGTATGAAGATATTACCGCCATTGCGTACCGGGATGAAAATATTCCCGGCTCCCGGGTCGGCGGACTGGGCAGTTTCCGCCTGCTGCTGGGAAACTTTCACAACGAGGAGTTTGGAAACTACACACGTTACACTTATACCGACTGTGATGCCTGCGTGGTACTCACCTGTCAGGGGAAAACCATCGTGCTCAGCGGCAAGGACAAAGCCGCCACCCGCGCCATCTACAATGCACTCTGTCAACGCGTCGGGCTTTCCTGACAAATAAAATCTCCCGTAATCCACACAGATCACGGGAGATTTTCTGTTCTCGATCAGATTTTAACGACACGCCCTTCGCGGCGTTCCTTGGCAGCGGGGACATCGCCGGCAGGATAACCCAGAATACAGTTGCCCACACCCACCAGATCCTCCGGCAGGCCCCACTTGGCCAGCAGCGCCTTACCCTCCGGCAGCCGGAACATTTCTCTGGCACGATTGATCCAGCAGGAGCCAATGCCCAGACTCCATGCGGCGTTCATCAGATTGCCCATCACCAGAGAGCCGTCACAGACACCATTGATCTCATTGGTTGCCTTGGGATCCGCCAGCACCACCAGCACGGTGGGGGCGCCGTAAAAGGGATCCGTCTGAGCGCCCATGACCTGCGCGTTCAGGCGGCTCAGCTCCGCCACGGTGTCCGGATCCTGCACCGCCACGATGACGGGAGACTGCTGATTCTTGGCGCTGGGCGCCCAAATGCCGGCCTGAAGGATGGCCTCCAGCTGCTCATCGGTGATCTGCTCCTTCTGATATGCGCGGATGCTGCGGCGCTGCTCCAGCAGCTTCAAAACTTCATTCATTTCGATTGCTCCTTCCGTCAGATCATGTGCTTCTTGTCAAAGGGAATGCGATCGCCGTTTTGTTCCGCCTTCTTGTTCAGATGGCGGCTCACCAGCCAACGGTAGCCCCGATCCAATCCCAGCAGTCCCACACACACGGCAACAATGGCCACAGTGCTGAGGGTGCCATCTTCGATCATGTTGTCCAGTATGCCGGCAGCTGCGGTGCCCAAAAAGATCAGCACCATGCCGAATTTCAGACATGCCTTTTCTCTTTCCATCTCGTAATTCATGAGTTGCTTCCTTTCCTGTTTCAGCCGACGACCTTGCGGCCCTCGCTCCACACGGCGCGGATGGCGTCGCTCTGGCGGCGGTAGATGCTGCGCTCAAAACGCTCCTGCACCGTCAGGTCACGGGGCGTGGGCAGCCAGGAATCGTCCAGCACGATGGCATGTAGGGCGTCACCCACGGCAAAGCCCTTGCCCGCGCCGAAGAATTCCGCACCGGCGGTGGTGCCCAGATACCAGCCCTCCGCTACCGTCAGGAAGGGTGTGGTCCAGCCGTCTGCAATGTGCCGGTTCTTGGAGGCGCGCAGCGCGTCTGCCACGATGTCAAAGCCGCGCAGGGTATCGCCGCCGCCCACATCGCTGCCCAGATACACCTTCATGCCCTCATCCAGCATTTTGCGGATAGGCGCCGTGCCGGAGAGGATGTTGTTGTTGCAGGCGCCGCAGTGGACTGCCGCCACGCCGGCCTTCTTCATGGCCGCCCGCTCACGCTCGTCACACCAGACACAGTGGGCCATCAGGGTGCGGTCCGTCCACAGGCCGAACTTGGCATAGGTCTCCCAATACTGCCGGCAATCAGGATGCAGCCGCCGTACCCAGTCCATTTCCGCGCGGTTTTCCGACAAATGGGACTGAACAGGCAGATCCCTTTCCTGCACCAGCTTGCCAAGGAAGGTCATCAGCTCATCGGTACAGGAGGGTGTAAAGCGGGGCGTGATCATGGGCTTGATGCTGCGGAACTGACTGCATTCGTCCAGCCAGCGGAGGGTTTCCATCTTGGCGCCTTCCGTGGTCTCCCGGAGGAAGTCCGGGCAGTTGCGGTCCATGTTCACCTTGCCCACATAGGCCACGATTCCGGCCTTTTCCAGCTCCTCCATCAGGATGAGGGTGGCAGGGCGGTGGAGCGTGCCGAACATACAAAGGCGGGTGGTACCGCTTTGCAGCAGCTCCTTTGCCAGCTGGCTGTAGACCGCCCGGGCAAATTCCGGCTCAGCATAACGGGCCTCCGTGGGGAATGCATACTTCTCCAGCCACTCCAGCAGCGGCAGATCGAAGCCCATGCCCAGCATGGCGTACTGGGGCGCGTGGAAATGCATATCCGCAAAGGACTG
The DNA here is from genome assembly GCA_964593575.1 of uncultured Oscillibacter sp. Taxonomy (GTDB): domain Bacteria; phylum Bacillota; class Clostridia; order Oscillospirales; family Oscillospiraceae; genus Oscillibacter. Next base: position 5,369 of record CAZQJD010000031.1, on the reverse strand, counting down.
CAGGATCAGGCAGTCGCCGTAATCCTCCAGCGGCGCATGGGCATATTCCTCCGGCAGTCGTCCGTAAATGCCGGTGATGACGCCATCCTCCAGCACCATATATCCCTTTTCTGTGATCTCCAGCTTGCCCAGCTCCGGGGCAGAGACGATATTGCCTTTCAGTACGGTGGTCATGATACCTGTTCCTCCTGTTCCAAATGCCGCTGGACAGACGCTTCTTCCGCGTCGCTTCCCTGCGGCATCTATGATCCTTAACTGTCCTGCTTTGTGTATTATATTACATCTCCCACAGGTTTTCAATTATTCTTTGCCGCCGCTCCCCGCTCTTCTTCCAGACACCGCGCCGCCGCATTCCGCATATTCTGGGATACGGGTATCCACAGGCGCTCACAGAAGCATTTTCCAGGTACCCGCGCTGGAGGAACGATATGATGCAAGCAATGATATGGGCGGCCTGCGGCACGCTGTTCACCTTTCTGATGACTGCGCTGGGCGCCGCCACTGTATTCTTTTTTGCCGGAGCGCCCCACCCCCGGTTCCGACAGGCCATGCTGGGCTTTGCCGCCGGCGTGATGACCGCCGCCTCCGTATGGAGCCTGCTGATCCCCGCCATTGAGCGGAGCGCGACTCTGGGGCTGCCCGGCTGGCTGCCTGCCGGAGCGGGGATGCTGCTGGGAGCCGTTTTTCTGGCAGTCATGGATCTATGGCTGACCTGTCTGCAGGATGGACGCTTCCCCTTTCCCGGCTCCCGGGGTTCTGCCCTGCTGGCCGCCGCCATCACCCTGCACAACATACCGGAGGGCATGGCCGTTGGTCTTGCCTTCGCTCTGGCAGCGGGCGGCGATCATCTGGCCGGAGCTGTAGCTCTGGCCGCCGGTATCGGCATTCAGAATTTTCCTGAGGGCGCAGCTATCTCCCTCCCTCTGAGGCAGGAGGGCTTCTCCCGCCGGCGAGCCTTTCTCGGCGGCGCCATGTCCGGCTCGGTGGAACCCATTTTCGGTGTACTGGTGGTGCTGTTCGCCGCAGGCGCCACGCCGCTGATGCCGTGGCTTCTGAGTTTTGCCGCCGGTGCCATGCTGTACGTAGTGGCCGAGGAGCTGATCCCACAGGCCCACAGCCGCGCCGGTACCTGCGGCTTCCTTCTGGGCTTCCTGACCATGATGATGCTGGACGTGGCGCTGGGGTAATACTGCCCGCGGTATGCAGGTATACAGAATTTTGTATTTCCCAAACGCACCGTTTGGTGTAAAATGGTATTCGGAAAAACCATATCTAACCGGAAAGGAACGGTGCACCAATGAAGAAAGTCAGCGAGATCATCCGCTCTCTGGAGGGCAAGGAGGTCGCGGTCACGCTTACAAAAAAGCTTGCGTTTTCCAGAATGATCGATGGCAGACGCTGGTACATGCAGGGCGGCGGCACGGACGGGACCTACGGCTACTACGCCATCAATTCCGGCGGTGATTCCCGCGAGTCTGTGACCCGGATCTACAAGGTGGACCTGCGCACGTGGCAGATCGTGGAGATCAGTCAGCCCCTCTACATGTCCCACGCCAACGACATCGCCTACGATCCCAAGCACCATCGCCTCATCATCTCGTGGTGTGACATCGAGCCCGATAAGGTGGCTGTGGTGGACCCCGATACACTGGAGCTGCTGGAAACAAAACAGATCCCCCAGCGGCATTTCAGCATTGCGTACAGTGCCGAAAGAAGCCGCTATGTAGCAGGCAAAAGCCGCACCTATGACCTGGCGCTGCTGGACGACGATTTCCAGCCGGTGGAGCTGCTGCCGGGCGTGGAGGGGTATGTCAAGCAGGGACTGGAGTGCGACGAACATTACATCTACTTCTTCCAGACCGGAACGGATGCCAACTGGATCTTCGTGTTTGACTGGAGCGGCGCCCTGCTCCACAAGATCTCCGTCCCCATGGTGGGCGAGAGCGAAAACCTTTTCGTTCGCGGTGACCGGCTGATCTGCGCCTTCAACGACCGTGAAAACAACGAGCTGGCCATTTACGAAGCCGCTCTTTCGGAAAAAGCCTGAACATAACACCCCGATCACGGGAAGCATCCTCGCCTCCCCATGACCGGGGTGTTCTCACGCATCGATAAAGCCTTTTCCGTGACGCAGGGAATACAGCACTGTCAGCAGTCCCGGTGGATAGGGACAGAATTCCTTCTCCCGCACCATCCGCTCCGCCTCCGCAAGGCTTACCCACGCGGCATCGCAGACCTCCTCCGTCTGCAGCGTCAGTTCCTGCAGGGAAACCTCCCGTTCCACCACAAAGAAGTCGTCAAAGCCGCCGGGAAAATTCACCGTCATCACAGGCCGCAGCCCGGCCAGAGACAGTGAATACCCCAGCTCCTCCCGCAGCTCACGCTCCGCCGCCTGTCGGCCAGTCTCTCCCGCGTCTACCGCGCCGGCGGCCGTCACATCCCAACGGAGGGGGTAGGTAAACTTTTCCGCCGAGCGGCGCTGGATCAGCAGCTCACCCAACCCGTTGAATACGCACAGATGCACCACCGTCCGGTGATCGCCGGGCGCTGGCTCCTGCGAGCGCTCCATGGTGCGTCCCGTCCGCTGCCGTTCCTCGTCGTAAATATCCATCAGCTCCATGGCCGACCCTCACATAGCCTCGGGGTCCAGTCCGGTGAGATACCGGCGGAGCATATCAAAGGCATGGTTGGTGGACACGCCGCGGATGCGGTCTCTGCGGCGGCGGCCCAGCTCCAGCTTCCGGCAGAACGCGCTCTCGGGAGTGGCCAGCCCCACGAACACCAGACCCACAGGATTCCCCCGGTCGTCACTGTCCGGCCCGGCCACACCGGTGACGGACACTGCCAGCTCCGCGCCGGTAATGGTGCGTGCGCCCTCCGCCATGGCTCTTGCCACCGGCTCGGATACAGCTCCATGCTCGTCCAGCAGCTCCTGCGGAACACCCAGCACACCGTGCTTGACCTCAGACCAGTAGCTCACCACGCCGCCCCGGTATACCGCCGACGCGCCGGGCAGCTCGGTGATCTGCCGTGCGATCTCGCCGCCGGTGCAGGACTCCGCAGCGGCAAAGGTCATGCCCCGCTCCTTCAGCAGCTTCAGACAGGTCTCCGGCAGGCCGGAAACATCCACGCCGTAAGCATAGTCACCCAGCAGCGCCATGGCCTCCTCCATCACCGGCCTAAGCATGGCCTCCGCGTCCTCCACCGTGTGGGCACGGGCAGTGGCGCACAGGCGCACCTCCGAAGGCTTGGCATAGGTGGCAAGAGACGGATTCTCCATCGCCACCATCTTGTCATGGAGCAGCTGCTCCACGCTGGATTCGCCGATTCCGAAGCACATGATATCGTGGGATACGATGACCTCGTCGGACAGGGCGCGGAGATACGGCGCCGCACAGCGCCGGAACATGGTCTCACACTCAAAGGGCGGGCCGGGCAGCATCAGCACATGGACGCCGCCGCTTTCAAAGGCGCAGCCGGGCGCGGTACCCACCGCGTTGTCGAACACAGTGCAGCCCACCGGCAGATCCGCCTGACGGCAGTTGTTCTCCGGCATCTCACGGTGCAGGGACTCCCGATAGAAAACGCGCAGATTTTCCACCACATCCTGATGCCGTTCCAGCGGCAAGCCAAACACTTCGCAGATGGTCTGCTTGGTCAGGTCGTCATAGGTGGGGCCAAGGCCGCCGGTGGTGATGATGATATCCGCCCGCTGTCGGGCCAGCTCCACAGCCTCCCGCAGGCGGCCGGGATTGTCACCCACCACGGTATGCCAGTACACGCCGATACCCAGAGCGCTCAGCTCACGGGAGAGAAACTGCGCATCCGTATTGGCGATGTTGCCCAGCAGGATCTCGGTCCCCACCGCAATGATCTCCGTCTTGTGTGCCATATCAACGCCTCCTTATAGAGTGAAGAGCCGGCAAACGTTTACCGGCTCTTTTTGATCAGTCTTCCTGTTCCGCCTTGGGCAGGATCTCCCGCATGGTGCCGTCATTCTTGATGCGGAAGCGGCGGACGCCGGCCATGGACTTGGCCATCAGGCCCTCCACATCCAGCACAGACTCCGCCTCACGCACATCCTCCAGACGGGGACGGGTGTTGGGATGACGGGGTGTGAACACGGTGCAGCAGTCCTCATAGGGCAGGATGGAGGTCTCGTAGGTGCCGATGCGGCGGGACAGGCGGATGATCTCCACCTTGTCGATGCCGATGAGAGGACGCAGGACAGGCATGTCCACCGCATCCTCTGTGACGCCCAGCGACATCATGGTCTGGCTGGCCACCTGGCCCAGAGATTCGCCGGTGACCAGCGCCTGCGCGCCGCTCTCCCGTGCCACCTGCTGGGCAAGCCGCATCATAAAGCGGCGCATGATGAGGGTGAAATACTCCTCCGGACACTGGCGGCGGATCTCCTCCTGCACCTCGGTGAAGGGGATGATATGCACCAGCAGCTGACCGCACCATGGCGCCAGCTCCTGCGCCAGCTGCAGCACCTTGTCCTGTGCCAGCTGGGAGGTATAGGGGGGAGACTCGAAATGCACCATCTCCAGCCACACGCCGCGGCGCGCCATCATCCAGGAGGAAACGGGGCTGTCGATGCCGCCGGAAAGGAGGCTCACCGCCTTGCCGCCGGTGCCCACCGGCAGACCGCCGGCGCCCTCCATGGCGGGGCCGTGGACGTAGGCGGCCTTCTCGCGGATCTCCACAAACACCGTCAGATCCGGCTTGTGGACATCCACCTTCACATTGGGGAAGGCGGATGCCAGCATACCGCCCACCTGCTGGCTCAGCTGGATGGAGTTGAGGTGGAAGCGCTTGTCGGCACGCTTGCTCTCCACCTTGAAGGTGCGGGCAGTAGCGAACTCACCGGCCAGATATTTCCTGGCTGTCTCCACAATGGCGACGACGGACTTCTCGCAGGGAAGAGCGCGGGCCACAGCCGCCACACCGAAGATCTGGCCGCAGGCGATGGCAGCCTCGTCCATATCGCAGTTGGGATTGGCAGGCTCCACGTAAATGGTGCTCTGACGGGTATAGACCTGAAACCGTCCGTAAGGACGCAGGCGGCGGATGACATTGGAGATAAGCTTGTCCTCAAACTGGTTGCGGTTGAGGCCCTTCAGCACCACCTCGCCCAGTTTCAGGAGCAGGATCTCCTGCTGATGTGCTTCATTCATGGAAAAATACCTCCGAAACGGTATGGATTTCTAATTGATTAATTATACAGCATCCGCTCCCAAAGGGGAAGAGCAGATTTTCAGAGTCCCAATTACCATTTTGTCTAATAGATTTTCAGTCCGTTGATTTCACAAAAAAAGCGTAAATCAAGATAATGTCTCATAAAGGATTTTGCTCCGCAACTGCAG
>CAZQJD010000030.1:0-16630 GCA_964593575.1 uncultured Oscillibacter sp. | reverse complement strand
CGCCATGCGTCCCGGCTGCTGCTTCGAGCCTCGTATGGCCTGCGTCGAGCTGTAATCCGAAAAGCGAAAGGGAAGTAATCCATGTCAAAAAATTTGACCGATATTTTTGCCGGTACTCTTTATGAGCTGGCAAACAGCGAATTCCCCGAAGAGGTCGTCCGCGAGGCGCGTCTTTGCCTGCTGGACTATCTGGGCCCCATTCTGGGCGGAAGCTCCATGCTGAAGCCGCAGCTGACTGAGTATCTGGATATGCAGCCTGAGGTCACCGACGGCGTTACGCTGGTGGGCATGGGCGGCCGCAAGGCATCTTTGCAGAATGCAGGTATGGTGAACGGTATGTTTGGCCATGTACTGGAGTTGGATGACGGTCACCGCTTCAGCACTGTGCACCTGGCTGCTACCACGATCCCGCCCCTGCTGGCGGTGGGCGAGTGGTTCAACCTGAGCATGGAAGACCTGATCCGCGGTATTATCATCGGTTATGAGACCAGTGTCCGTCTGGGTCGTGCACTGCAGCCCGCCCATCGTGCCCGCGGATTCCAGTCCTCCGGCACACTGGGCACTGTGGGCGCCACCATGGCGGTTGCGGCTGCTCTGAAGTTTGATCTGGAGCACATGACTGCGGCTTTGGCTGCCGCTACCTCCAGCGCCGGCGGCAACAACGAGATGATCAAAAACGTCTCCACCATGAAGGCATACAATGTGGGCCGTGCCTGTCAGGACGGCATCAGCGCCGCGCTTATCGCCAAGGTGGGCTTCCGCGGCCCCTACGATCCACTGAACGGCACCTTCGGCTGGCTGAATGCCATGGCTGAAAAGTGGGACGGCACCGGCCTGGACATCGCCAACGATCCCGGCTGGAACATCATGGGTGCTTATCACAAGCCCTATGCCTCCTGTCGTCATACCCACGCTGCCGTGGAGGGTGCATTCATGATCCGCAAGGAGCATGGCATCCGTCACGAGGATGTGGCGGACGTCAAGGTGCGTATGTACGGTCAGGGTGTTGCCGGCCACGAGGATGTGGTGGTTCCCAGCATTCTGGCAGGCAAACAGAGCACGCCTTTCTGCATCGCTCTGGCTCTGCGTGATGGTTCCGTGGGTATTTCCGCCTTCGACGAGGGCAAGCTTACCGATCCGGAGATCCGCCGTCTGTCTGCCTGTACGCATCTGCATGCTGACGAGGAAATGACCAGGATGGTGCCTCGTAAGCGCAGCGCTGAGGTCACCATCACGCTGAAGGACGGCGCTGCCTACACTGCCATGGCCGATCATCCCAAGGGAGAGCCTGAGTTCCCCATGACGGTGGAGGATTATATTGTCAAGTTCCATGAGCTGGCTGCCATGGGCGGCAAGTCTCAGACGGAGCGTGACGAGATTATCGACATGGCCATGAATTTCAACGGCTCTGTCCGTGAGCTGATGACCAAGCTTCAGTAAATACGGTTTGCGGCGTTTCGGGCGTCTCTGCTGCCTCACCCCTGCCTGCGGCAGGGATGCCCCGTGCCGTCTCAGGGAGAGAGACGCTTTCTGAGACAACAGGAGGGGGTTGAATGGAAAAGATTCTGCTTACATTCGCGATCAGCGCCATTGTTGGCTTCGTTTTTTTCAAGCTGAAATTTCCGGGAGGCTTTCTGGTAGGCGCGGTGGTGGGTTCCACTGTCCTTTCTGTGGGCTTCCATATGGCGGAGATGCCGTATGTCGCCAAGTTTGCGGCTCAGGCCACGGCTGGCGCATTCATTGGCGTATCTTTTGAGCGGGAAGACCTGAAAAAGCTGAAGAACGCATGGAAACCGGCGCTGGCTGTGTTGTCATCCATGATGCTGATCAACATCCTGGCGGGCTTTACCCTGACGGCCGTCAGCCATATGGATCTGCTGACAGCGCTTTTGTCGGGTATCCCCGGCGGTGTCAGCAATACGCCGCTGATTGCCGCGGAAGTCGGCGCCGTGGTGTCGCAGATCGTATTTATCCAGTTCATCCGTATGTGTGCCGGAATCGGTGTGTTTCCCAGTATGGTCAAGTTTTTGACCCGCCACGAGGAAATGCCGGATGAGGCAGAGATCGCCAGAGCGAAGGCGGAGGTATCTGCCCAGAAAGCAGCGGCGAAACAACGGGCTGTTCCGTATTTTACGCCGCTGGTGCTGGCGGTGGCTGCGTTCTCCGGCTGGATCGGCCGCATAGCCGGTATTCCGGCAGGGCCGCTGGTGTTTTCCATGATCGGCGTGTTTCTGCTGAAGATTACCGGTATCACCGGGAAACTGCCTATGCCCATCAAGCGGGTAGCGCAGGTGCTTTCCGGTGCCTATATCGGATGCTCCATCAGCTATGAGGATGTTCTGGATTTCCCGCGGCTGATCATCCCGGCGATGATTGTGGTGGCATTCTATATGGTGAACTCCGTCATTGTTGGCAACTTTATTTCCAAAAAGTTTGCGATCCCCAAGCGTGAGGCGCTGCTCATGGTAACGCCTGCAGGCGCCAGCGATATGGCGCTGATCTCCTCTGAGATCGGCGTACACAGTACAAACCTGGTGATCCTGCAGATCGTCCGCATGCTGTGTGCGGTGTCAGTTTTCCCTGCGGTTCTTATCTTCATTGCATCTTTACTGACGTAAATCATGCTTTTTCGGACGGATCATGTTGCGAAAATGCTGCGTGTGCAGTAAAATGATTTCAAAGGAAAGAGAAGGGGGGAGGTCGTGGAAAACGGACAGCTGAAGGATACCCGAAGAGAGACCCGGCTTGGATATGCAGCCATTGGCACCAATTTTCTGCACTATATGGCTCTGACGGCATCCCGCCCGTATCTGGCAGGCTTTGCCACTCAGTTGGGCGCCAACACCATGGAGGTGGGTATTGTCACCTCTATGTACAGCGTTATTCAGGCAGTGTGCGCCATCTGGATCGGCGGACTGATCGCCAAGCGAGGCAGCAAGCAGGCCGCGCTGATCGGCACCACATGCTATCTGGTGGGTGTTACCGGGCTGATTTTTGTCCGCAGCTGGATACTGGTGGCGTTGTGTACGCTGCTGTTCGGCTTTGCACACGGTGCCATCACCATGAGCACCCAGTTTGTCGTTACCGGTCTGGGTAACGGCGTAAACAAAGAAAAAATGATCGGATACCAGTCCTTCTCCAACTCTGCAGGTATGTTTATCGGACCGTATATCGGTGGTTTCCTGAAGGATATCGATATCCGCTACAGCTTTACCGCCGCTGCGGTGATTGCGGCTCTGGACCTGATGATGGTGCTGATGATGCCCAATATCCAGCGGCAGGGAAAGCAGCAGGAGAAGCGTGCCACCACATTGGAGCTGGTACGCAATCCGAGAGTTATGAAAAATGTGCTGCTCAGCGGCGCGGTGTGGTTCGGCGCGGACATTGCCAGTACCTATCTGGATATGTTTGGCACATCCCGTGGCCTCACCGGCGCACAGGTGGGTACAGTGCTGTCCATGTACGGCATGGCACAGATGCTGATCCGTCCCTTCCTTGGCTTCTTCTGCAAGTTCATCAAGCGTGACCGCCTCTTCCAGTTGAGCCTTCTGCTGGCGGGTATCTTCATGATATCCCTGGCTTCCAGCAGTATCTTCTGGCTGATGCTGACGCTGTCCATCCTGTTGGGCATGACAGTGGGGCTTGGCAACCCGTTGACCCTGCTGACGGTGACAGACGGTATTTCTGCCAAGGACCGCAGCGGCGTACTGGCGCTGCGCGTTATGGGTAACTATGGCGCCCAGACTCTGAGCGCGTTCCTGCTGGGCGCTCTTGCCACGGCGGCAGGAGCGGCAGGCTATTTCTACGGCGGCGGCACAGTGCTGATCGCCACGGTGTTCCTGGCCCGGAAGATCGAAAAAGATCGTATCCGTGACACGGAGCAAGTATAACATCATTAAATTCCGGCATTGCCGGTGAATATCAAGGAGGATAATATGGCAAACGAATTCAAGCCCGTAAAATTTGGCTGCGGCAGATACTTCCAGGCTCCCGGCTGCGTTGAGGTCCTGGGTCAGGAAGTGAAGCTGGCTCATGGAACCAAGGCCCTGATCGTTGCAGGCAAGCAGGCTCTCGAGGCTGCTGGAGCTAAGGTGGAGAAGAGCCTGAAGGATGCTGGTATTGATTACTACATCTACACCATGACCACTGACTGTACCTATGAGACCCTGGCCTATCTGAAGGAGACCGTGGTTCCCCAGCAGAAGGTCGACATCGTCATCAGCCTCGGCGGCGGTAAGGTCATGGATATGGGCAAGGCTACCGGTCATGGCTGCGACCTGCCCGTAATCAATGTTCCCACCTCTGTTGCTACCGTCAACTGCTGGTCCGCCATGTCTGTTATGTACACCATGGATCATCATCCCATCGACCGTATCTGGCACGCCAAGGAGCACAGCTCTGTTATCCTGGACACTGAGATCCTGGTCAACGCTCCCGTGAAGCTGTTCGCTTCCGGTATGGCTGACGCCTTCGCCAAGTACATCGAGACCGGCCTGATGATGGAGTACTATGATCTGCACTCCACTCCCGTCGGCATGTACACCTCCAAGATCCTGGCCGGCATCACAAATGACATCCTGCTGAACAAGGGTGAGAAGGCCTATCAGGACTGCATCAAGCATGAGATCACCGCAGAGTTCGACGCCTGCGTGTACGCAAATATCGCTACCACCGCTATGGCCGCGGCTGCCAACTACAATAACCACAAGGCTCTTATCGGCGGCGGCAAGAAGGGTGCTACCTTCGCTCACGCTCTGTACTATGCCTGTAAGGACGTCTTTACCGAAGAGACCAAGGACTATCTGCACGGCGAGATCGTTGGTCTGGGCTGCCAGGCTTCCATGTATGCCTATGAGCGTCCCGAGTTTGAGACCAAGAATTTCCACCGCTATATGAAGGCTATTGGCCAGCCCATGAGCCTCCGCGAGATCGGCGTCGATCCCACTGATGCCAATATGAAGAAGCTGGTGGACAGCATGATGGTGGTTTGGGGCAAGCGTCCCGAGCATCAGTATCCCATTATCATGGACGCTCTGCAGTACATCAAGGGCTAAGCCTTTTGATCAAAAACGCCTGAGAGAGCAGCTGAGAATTGATAAACTACCGGGTGTTTGCGCACCCGGTAGTTTACCATACGGCTGTAATGGCAAGGGGCTTTTCACCGCTGATGATACTAAAACTTGTTAAAAAGCTTTAAAAGCTTTTTTATAGCGCGAAGCGCGTCAAGTTTTTATGAGACGGTGAATTGTGCCGTTGGCACAATTCGAGCGTGCGCAGCACGCGGGATTCTCGATTAAAGCTTTTAATCGAGAATCAGTATGAGATGCGGGTTTGCGGTGTGCAGCCGAGTGCCATTGCCCGCGCGAAAATGATATGAAGGAGGAGTGTATACAGATGGCAAACTATACCTACGATCAGCCCGGATCTCAGGGAGCGGCCAATGTACTGAAGAGAGCGCGTCAGTTTACAGAGCTGCGCTGGACACCCATTGAGAAAATGCCCAGAACGGCATTCATTGAGTCCAAGGAAAACGACAAGGAGCCGGTTTCCTACTACAGACCCTGGTATCCCAACTTCGGCCTGCCGTATTCCTCTGCGCGGATCGAAGAAAAGTTCATTGGCTACAATGTCTCTCTGGAGACCTTCTATACCGCACTGGCCAATCCCAAGAGCGTGCTGTATACCCGAAGTCTGCTGGGCGGCGGTAAACGGATGTCTTCCTGGTATGGTATGGTATGTTCGGTGTTCGGCAGCTGGTGTCTGGCGCTGCCCAGCCGCCGTGTGGCAAAGCTTTGGGGCAATTATCCGGATATGGAAAAGATCGATGTTCAGAACCCGCAGGACATTCAGCTGTGCGACATTCTGGACAATCCTGCCCACGTTGCCATTGTCACCGGAATTAAGCGTGATGAGAGCGGCAACGTGGTGGCTGTTACCGTGACGGAGTGTACCCGTCCGCAGAATATCGCTCTGGAGAATACCGCGGAAGAATTCCAGCGCCATTGGCTTGATCATTACGGGGTCTACCGCTATAAATATCTGGACGATGTGCCCTATGAGCCTTCTCCCTATATCCACTTGGAAGGGGATCCTGAGCTGCCTGTGCCTGTGCCCAACAGGACCCTGCTGCCAGATTACGGCAACCGTGCCAACTATCGGCTGGGCGAGACTGTGGAACTGAACATCATGGAGGAAGGCTGGGAGTCTGTGGTGGTAGAATATGACGGCGAGGTGAAGACCATTGCCGCTGCAGAGCCCGGTATCGTGGCATATGCGCCTGGCAAGCCCGGCCTGTACCGATTCTGGTGTGTTGCAGGCGAGCGTGTCAGCGAGGCAGTGGAAGCGGCTGTGACGGAGCTGAAGCTCAGCTGTACCAAGGCGGAGGACGGCACTCTGACCGTTCACTTTGCGCTGGATGGTGACGATGCTCTTGTGGGCTGCTATGTGGCTCGCGCGGATGACCGCTTCATGGCCCGCAGCATCGAGTTTACCAATGGCGAAAAGGGAAGCGCGGATGTGGTAATCGCCGGCCTGGAACCCACCCGCTATCAGATCAAGGGCATTGCGGCCAACGCCTTTGGCCAGTATAGCGCCAGGTCTATCGAGGTGGAGGTATAACGATGGAATGGTATCAGAAGGTGCATGAGGAGCGCCGCCAGAAGTATCTGGAAGGGCATGCTTCATTCTATATACATCCGGCTACAATGGCCATCGAGCCGTTCCGTATTGCAGATGGCCTTTACTATGTAGGCGACAAGATGGTTTGCAGCCATCTCATCGAGACAAAGGAGGGCTTCATCCTCATTGACAGTGGCTTTTTCCATACTACCCATCTGTTGACGGAGAGTATCCGCAAGCTGGGCTTTGACCCCGCAGATGTGCGCTGGATCCTCCATACTCACGAGCACTTCGATCATTTCGGCGCAGCAGAGGAGTTTCGCACCATGTACGGTACAAAGCTGGCCATCAGTGCTGTGGGCGCCCAGTCCCTGCGGGAGCATCCTGAACGCGCTCTTATGGATTGGAGCAATTCCGAGTATCAGGAGATCCCCGCCTTTGACTATGAGCTGCAGGACGGAGAGGTTTTCGAATTTGGCGGCGTGAAGATCCGCTGCGTATTGACATCCGGTCATGCACTGGGTGTGATGAGCTTCTTCTTTGATGTCACGGATGGCGGAGAGACCTATCTGGCGGGACTGTTTGGCGGCGCGGGTCATACCGCCATGACGGTGGAGTATATGAGATCTGTCTCGCTGCCGCTGGATCAGCCGCAGAATATGCTGGCGTCTCTGGATAAGATGGAGAAGGAACCGGTAGTAGTACATCTGGGCAACCATCCCAGCAACAACAAGACCCTCCAGAAGCGGGAACAGCAGCTGCGGGAGGGCGGCAATCCCTTCATTGCTCCCGACAGCTGGAAGTCGTTTCTGGCTGGCCTGCGTTCAAAAACGCTGCAGATCATCGCGGAAAATGAGGAGAAGATGAAAGCCCACTGAGCAGGAAAAGGGTTTTGTGAATGAAAGAAGACCTCAGCGGCAGGCGCGTGGCCTGCTGCTGAGGTCTTTTGCTATGATCATACCAGACGGGCGGGGATGCCGTCTTCGTAAAGGCCGTTTTCCGTGACGACCCAGGGGATAGGCATGTCGTGTGGTTCTACCGGAAGTTCTTCACGAATGAGCCGCTCACGGCAGACCATAACGGCTGCGGCGCGGTAAGAGGAGAGAAACCGGTCGTAGTATCCGCCTCCCTGCCCCAAACGTTTGCCGCCATGATCGCAGGTGAGGCAGGGGATGATGCTGAGATCCACATCGTCCACCGCTACCATCGGAGCGTCAGCAGAAGGCTCCAGAATGCCGTAGGAGCCGGGGATCAGCTGAGAAAGCGCAGTGATCTGGCGCAGCTCCATGATGCCCTTATCCGTGCACAGTGGAACACACAGACGCTTTCCGGCAGCCAGTGCGTCGGCCAGAAGGGGAGAGGTGTCGATCTCGTTGGCGCGGCCCACGAAGCAGAATACAGTCTCTGCGTTTCGGTATTCCGACATACCCATGATATAGGCGCAGATGGCGGCAGAGGAGGTTGCTTTGTATTTTGCGCCAAGGCTCTTTTCTTCTTTGCGGATGACGCTTCTCAGTCGTTGCTTTTCTTCTTTTCTGGTCATGGTGCTTCCTCACAAAGTATCAGAATTCCGGGTTTTCCTCCTGGGGCAGATCCGGCGGTGTACCGAACTGGATGGCATCCGTTCCAAAGCGGCAGCGGATGGCATCCATGGTCTTTTCCAGCTTTTCCTGACGCTGATTTTTCGGCGCACTGGTCTGAGAGAATAGGTCTACCTGCTCATAGGTCTGCTGATCCGGCGTCAAGTTTATGGCAGTCACCGTCAGCATACGGATGGGAGTGGGGGGAGACCAGGCTTTCTCCATAAGCTCCATAGCGCCCTGAGTTAAGTCGCGCATGAGATGTGTGGAGACGGGAAACTGCTTCTGCCGGGTGATGGTCTTGAAATCCGGCGTGCGTATGGTGACCTGCACGCCGCCGGCATACATCCCGTAGGCGCGAAGACGGCTGGCCACACTGTCGGACAGCATGGAAATGCCGTTTTGCACCTGGGTGCGGGTGGTGAGGTTTTCCCGGAAGGTGTTTCCGTTGCCCACGGATTTGATAGGCTCCCGGTCTTCTTTGGAGCGCACCGGCTCCTTGTCCAGCCCATTGGCGTAGCGATGGAGCTGGTGGCCCAGCTTGCCCAGCAGGGTGTCCAGCATGTCCTCGCTGCAGCCGGCCAGCTGCCCGATGGTTTCCACCCCGTGAGCGTTCAGAGCCTTTCTGGCGGCGTGTCCCACAAACAGAAGGTCACCCACCGGCAGCGGCCAGACGATGGAACGCCAGTTTTCCCGGGAAATAACGGTGGTGGCATCCGGCTTTTTGTAGTCGCTGCCCAGTTTGGCGAAGACCTTGTTGAAGCTGACCCCCACAGACAGTGTGAGCCCCAGTTCTTCGCGGATGCGCCGGCGGATATCGTTGGCTATGACGCCGGGATCGCTACCGAACAGGTGGGCAGTGCCGGTGATGTCCAGCCAGCTTTCATCAATGCCGAAGGGTTCCACCAGATCGGTGTACTGTTCGTAAATGGCGTTGACCCTGCGGGAATAGTCCCGGTACAGGTCGTGGTGGGAGGGAAGCAGGACAAGGTTGGGACATTTTCTTTTTGCTTGCCATATGGTTTCAGCCGTTTTGATGCCGAAGCTCTTGGCAAGCTCGTTTTTGGCCAGAATGATGCCGTGGCGGGAGGCGGGGTCGCCGCACACCGCCACAGGAGCATCTGCCAGATCCGGACGGCTCAGCAGCTCCACAGAGGCAAAGAAGCTGTTCAGGTCACAGTGCAGAATGATGCGGTCTTTGGCTTGCTGCATACTGCTCGCCTCCTTTCAAGATAGAGCCTATTCTATCATATCCCGCGGGAAATGAAAAGGGCGCTCCGGAGACTCCGAAGCGCCTGACAGTTATTCGTAAAAATCTTCCGGGTGGTTGTCTTCGTCAAAGAGGTGGTTATAGGCCATCAGGCGGTAGTCTTCATACAGCGCCAGAACATCCTCGGGCAAATCTTCCTCGGCGGCATAGACGGTGCCATCGGCAGTCTGGAAGCCGATGGTGGTACATACCGGCAGCACTTCCATCAGATCCAGAAGCATGGTCTGATATTTTGTCAGTTCCAGACCGGCCAGATGGGCAGTGAGCACGCCCAGATAGTTGGAGGAGATCACGATATCATCCGCTTCCGGGATATCGTAATTGGCCCAGATGAAGAAGGGCACCTCATGCTGCTGCAGCACTTCTTCTGTGGTGCGTTCATCCAGGGATTTTCCGTATAGCTCCTCGTAGAAGCCATTGCCCAGAGGCGGCTGGTGGTCGCCGAAGAAGACGATCATCGTGTCTTCCTCGCAGCTGCTGTAGTAATCGATCAGCTCTTCCAGAGCCTGATCGCTTTCATCCAGCAGAGAGAAGTATTGGGATGTGACATTGGTGCTTTGGGCGCCGCCGGTGACATAGGTGGTCTTGGAAAGATTGTTCCAGCCCTGAGAGTAACCGCTGTGGTTCTGCATGGTCACGTTGAAGATAAACGTGGGCTGCTCATTTTCTTCTGTCAGAGAATACAGCTCCTGATAGCTGCTGCTGTCGCTGATATAATCCCGCACCATCAGAGGAGATTCCACATCCTCGTCGTACATCTGGAGATCAAACTCCAGCCAGGGATAGACGGAGGTGCGGTTCCAGCCGGAGGAAAGATAGGGATGGAAGGCTACGTTGTAATAGCCCAGATCCTTCAGCTGGGAGGAGAGGGTGGGCATACCGTCATATAAGTACAGCTGGTAGGCTACCGTGCCGTCAGGCAAAAAGTCCAGCGAGCCGCCGGTGAGGTATTCATATTCCACATTGGCGGTTCCGCCGCCGGCTACCGGGGAGATGATGGTGCCACGAACAGTGTTTTCCTTTAAAGAGTGGAAAAACTTGAGAGGATCCTGATTCAATTCCAACTGCGGGAAGGCGCTTTGCAGATCCGCATAGGATTCGTTCATAATGACGATGAGATTTTCCGGCCGTCGGGTGACGGGAGATCCCGGCACATCCAGCTGCTCCACGCGCTCAGTGATATCTTCTATCTCCGACAGAGAATACTCTTCGGGGGCTTCCACAAAGCTGTAGCGCACAGCCGCCAGGAAATTCAGAAGAAAGCCGTTTTCCTGTGTTTTCCACTGCTGTGCCCAGATGCCGATGGTGGGCAGCAGCGGTGTGGCGAAGAAGATGTATGACCAGACGGTGATGGCGGCAACAGAGCCAACGGACAGCCAGCGGGGCATTCGCTGCCGTCCCTTCTGACGGGCGACCAGTCCGATGATGCCAAGAAGCGCCCAGTAGCCCAGCAGGATACCGAAGGCCAGCCAGACGGTCCTGTTCCAGGAATAGTCATAATCTCCGGCTACATTGATGGCGGTCCGTAAAGAGAGCAGGTCGCAGGGAAAAATGACCCGTCCCCGAAAATTCAGCACATAATGATTGGCGAGGCCGAAGCCGAAGCATATTGCGGCGGACACGGCGGCGGAAATACCGCGCCGTCCGATCACCAGTCGGAAAACCAGAAAGATCACCAGATACCACGCCAGATTGAATGCCACCTGACCGGGCAGATGAGAGGTAAAGGGATCGTTGCCGTTTAAGTATTCCACCATCAGATAGGCGGCAAAGGGCCCCAGCAGAAAGGCGAACCGCATGACGTTGACAGGTGCGGTCACCGCACGGTAAACGGCATCCAGCGCTCTGCGCAGGCGGGAGGGTGGAGGTGGGGCAACCGCCTCATCTGTGAAGCTCTCTATCGGTCCGGCGGTCTCTGCGCTTTCTTCTGCATGAATGCCGGCAATGCTCGGATCAATATTTTCTTCCGGTTCAAAAGAGGTTTCCAGATCGTTGATCTCGTTGAGGGCCATGCTTGCAGCACCTCCTTTCGAATGACAGAATAGCATATGCGCATTGAAGTTTCCTGAAGAAATTGTGAACAGCCGGCAGTAAATACTGCCGACTGTTCCAAAATATATCAGATAATTTACAGAATGTCCAGCAGCACCAGCGCGATCATCACAAAGGTGGCCAGCAGCGCCAGAGAGAAGAGAATAAAGCCGGCGCTGGTCTTGCGGCTCTGTCCGCCGGAGGAGGGGGGGACCAGACCTGCACGGCGCAGGGCGGTGACAACAGGCTTATACAGCAGCAGCGTGGCAGCCATGTTCATGCCGCCCTTGGCAAGGTTAAAGGGGAGGAAAACGGTGGGCAGCATGGGGACGATGTCCGCACGGGTGACGCTGGGGATGTACAGCGGTGTGATGAGATAGTTCCACAGCAGCATCACACAGACCAGTATCACGACGCCTGTGCCCAGACCGAGCACAGCACCCTTCATGGTGTGCTGCTTCTTGTAAATGAAGCAGGCGGTGCAGCAGAAGCTGGTGGTGGCCAGAATGTTCATGATGAGACCGATGACGCCGGTGGAGCTGACAGTGATAAATTCGATGAAGGCTACCAGAATGGAGATGACTGCCGCGGCGGTGGGACCGAAGGTAAAGCCGCCGATGCAGATGACCACATCCTTGAAATCGAAATCCAGAATGCCGATGACGCTTGGGATGAGTTTACTGATATACATCACCACGTAGGCTACGGCTGTGAGCATGGCCATGGTCACCAGTGTGCGAGTGTCCCAGACGGGACGGCGGAACGAATTGGACATAAAAATACACTCCTTTGCATTTGCTTGCAAAACACCCGGAAAGCATGCCTTCCGAGTTCAACAAGCAGCAAAGGAGCGCAGGCATAGCTGCACGCATTTACCGCACTGTACTTCTTCCATCCAGACTCAGCCGCCGCTCGGCGGACATTACTGTTGGTCCCGGAGTTGCACCGGGTCAGCGGATATGCAGAGCACATCCGGTCGCGGACTGTACCGCCAGTGGGGAATCACACCCCGCCCTGAAGACAATATTCACCTGTGTTTCTAAAAGGCAGTATACGACGCTTCCGGAAAAAATGCAACAGGGATTTTCGGTGTAAATCTCTTGACAGGCGAGCGGTGTATGTGGTACGCTACCCAAGTAGAGGACAGGAAAATATTGTCTGACGAATTGAATATCGGATCGGATGATGGATTCGGGAGAGACCGTATCGCGGATACGGCGCCGAAGGGGAAGCAGAAGCTCTCAGGCAGAAGGACCGGATCAGGACGATTCTCCGGAAAGTGCGGCGCATCCGCACACCGACGGTGCAACCCGCATATGCGGGGAATCTCTCAGGTCAAGACGGAGGCACAGAGCGCTTTCACGGGCGTTTTGTGCCTCTTTTTGTTTTGTCATACGCAATTGTCCAAAGTGCTATAGTATTCAAAAGGAATCGAAAAGGAATCGAAAATAACGGGAGGTTGACTATGAGCGAACTCAAGCGCACACAACTCTACGATGTCCACGTTCAGGCAGGGGCATCCATGGTAGACTTCGGTGGATGGGAAATGCCCATCCAGTATCCCAGCGGTATCGTGGCGGAGCATCTCTATACCCGTCATGCCTGCAGCCTGTTTGACGTGTCCCACATGGGCCGTCTGCTGATCGAAGGCCCGGACAGAGTGGCTTTCCTGCAGCATGTGCTGACCAGCAACGTCATGGCTCTGGATCTGAACATGGCCCAGTACTGCATCATCCCCGATGAGAATGGCTGCGCCGTGGACGATGCCTATCTCTACCGCTTTGAGGAGGATCGTTTCCTGCTGGTGGTGAATGCTGCCAACACGGAAAAGGACCTGAAGCATCTGGGTTCTATTGTAAAGGATTATGACTGTACGATCACTGATATCACTGCTGATTACGCAGGCATTGCTGTGCAGGGTCCCAAGAGCAAGGAACTGATGATGAACCTCTCCGGCGGCGAGGCTGTCACCGAGCCCATGAAGAACGCTCTGAACACCCTGCAGCTGGAAGGCCATACCGTTCAGGTGGCCAAGACCGGTTATACCGGCGAGCCTCTGGGCTATGAGGTATACATTGCCAGCGATGAAGCCGCATGGCTGTGGAACCGTCTGGTGGAGCTGGGTGCCAAGCCTGCCGGTCTGGGCGCCCGCGATACCCTGCGTCTGGAGGCCGGTATGCCTCTGTACGGCCATGAAATGGGCACCGATCCCGATGGCGTTCCCATGCCCATTTTCTCCGTTTCTCTGGCTCGTTTCGCCGTCAGCTTCTCTGAGCAGAAGGGTGATTTCGTAGGCCGTGCCGCTCTGGAGGTGCAGTCTGCTGCCTTTAAGCGGATCATGAACCGTGATTTCAGCGACATTACCGCCGTGCCCAAGCGTATCCAGCCCATTACGCTGCTGGATCGTGGCGTCATCCGTGCCGGCATGCCCATCTACCGCGGCGACGAGCAGATCGGCTGGGTCACCAGCGGCACCATGGTGCCCTATTACCGCGCCGAGGGCGAGGGCCTGCAGACCGTCATTCTGGAGGAGACTGCCAAGCGCTCCATCGGTATGTGCTACATCGCCAGCGATGTGCTGGAAGACGACATCGTGGAAGTGGATATCCGCGGCAAGCGCCTGAAGGCTGTGATCCCGCCCTACCATATGCGCGTGGATGCGCCGCCCTTTGCCCGTCCCATCCTGTACCGCCCCAAGACGGAGAACGCGGCTGCCGCGGAGAGCGACCGTCCCGCCAAGGCGCTGGAGCTGATCCGCAAGGCTGCCGAAAACCATCAGTGGCGGCAGAAGAAGTGCATCAACCTGATCCCCTCCGAGAACACCCCCAGCCGCGCCGTGCAGATGCTGTGCGCCTCCGACCCCGCCTTCCGCTATGCGGAGCATAAGAAGATCAAGTCCTTCTACGATCAGGACATCTTCTATTATCAGGGCACCAAGTTCATCGACGAGGTGGAGCAGCTGGCTGTGGAGCAGATGAAGCAGTACTTCGGCTGCTCTGAGGTGGAGACCCGTGTCATCAGTGGTCAGATGTCCAACACCGCCGTGTTCTCCGCACTGATGGACTGGAAGAACCGTCTGGACCGCAAGCACGACGCCAAGCGTCTGGGCTATGTCCTCAACAACCACATTATCAAGGGCGGACATCTGTCCGCACAGCCCATGGGCGCTCTGAAGGATTACATCGCCGTAGATCCCGTCACGGAGAAGTCCGCCGTCGTCAATTTCCCCGTCTGCAAGGACAACATCTACAAGATCGACGTGGAGGAGACCAAGAAGGTCATCGAGAAGTATCGTCCCGAACTGATCATCTTCGGCAAGAGCATGGTGCTCCACAAGGAGCCTGTGGCTGCCATCCGTCAGTTTGTGGATGAGCAGAATATCCCCACTACCATCATGTATGATATGGCTCACGTTCTGGGTCTGGTGGGCGACTACTTCCAGAAGCCCTTCGAGGAAGGTGCCGAGATCGTCACCGGCTCCACCCACAAGACCTTCTTCGGACCCCAGCGCGGCGTTATCGGCGTCAATTACAAGAAGGACGAACTGAAGTACGGCCTGTGGGAGAGCATCGAGAGCCGTGCCTTCCCCGGCAGCGTGTCCAACCACCATCTGGGCACCCAGCTGGGTCTGCTGATGGCTGCATACGAGATGAACCACTTCAAGGATGAGTATCAGAAGGCCATCATTGAGAACGCCAAGTACTTCGCCAAGTGCCTGAAGGCACAGGGCCTCAACGTGGTGGGTGATCCTGCCATCGACTATACCGAGACCCATCAGGTCATCGTTTCCGTCGGCTACGGCAGCGGCCCCGAGGTTGCCGAGCGGCTGGAGGAGAACAACATCATCGTCAACTATCAGGCCACTCCCGATGAAGAGGGCTTTACTGCTTCCGGCGCACTGCGCATGGGCGTCAGCGAGATGACCCGCTTCGGCTTCGGCAAGGAGGAGTTCGCTCGTCTGGCAGAGCTGATGGCCGACTGCATCCTCCGTGGTCAGGACATCTCCGGCGATGTGGAGAAGCTGCGCAGCGAGCATACCGAGATGCGCTATTGCTTCAACGACGACGAGTATCTGGATACCCTGGGTGCCTTTGCTGCTCAGATCGGCGTGTGATTCCCCGTGCCGGGGGAGGGAAACTTCCCCCGGCGCGAAACCAATTTCCATGCAAAACTCAATAAAATCAAAATTTTGGAGGTAACATTATGAACTATCCTGCAGAGCTGAAGTATTCCAAGTCCCATGAGTGGATTAAGATGGAAGGCGACGTGGCTGTCATCGGCATTTCCGATTTCGCACAGGACGCACTGGGCGATGTGGTGTTCATCAACCTGCCCGCAGAGGGTGACGAAGTCACCGCGGGCGAGAGCTTCGGTGACGTGGAGTCCGTGAAGGCCGTTTCCGATCTGATCTGCCCCGTTACCGGCGTGATCTGCGCTGTCAACGAGGAACTGCTGGATGCTCCTGAGAAGCTGAATCAGGGCGCTTATGACGCATGGATCATCAAGGTGGAGAATATCACCGATCAGGAGGAACTGCTGGACGCCGCCGCTTACGAGGCTTTCTGCGCTGAGGAGGGCTAAGCATGGGCAGCTACATTCCTTCCACTCCGGCGGAGCGGCAGGAGATGCTGAAGGCCGTGGGGCTCAGTGACTACCGGGAGCTGTATCGGGATGTGCCCGAGCAGATGTATCTGGACCAGCCGCTGAACATTCCCGCGGGCATGAGCGAGCTGGAGGTCAGCCGCGCTGTCAGCGCCATGGCTGGCAAAAACAAGGTGTTTGGCACCATTCTGCGCGGAGCAGGCGCCTATGACCACTATATTCCCAGCATCGTGAAGTACATCCCTGCCAAGGAGGAGTTCCTTACCGCCTATACGCCCTATCAGGCTGAGATGAGCCAGGGCGTGCTCCAGTCCATTTTCGAGTATCAGACCATGATCTGCGAGCTGACAGGCATGGATGTGTCCAACGCCTCTGTGTATGACGGCGCCACCGCCGCCGCCGAGGCTGCCGCCATGTGCCGTGACCGCAAGCGCAAGGTGACGCTGATCTCTGCCGCCGCCCATCCCGACACCATCAACACCGTCCGCACCTACTGCTACGGCACGGGTGATGAGCTGCGCATCGTGCC
>CAZQJD010000029.1:0-17310 GCA_964593575.1 uncultured Oscillibacter sp. | reverse complement strand
GCGTTGGCACCATCATCCATATGGCCATTGATGGGGAATACGCGGGGCATATCGTAATTTCCGATGTGCTCAAGGAGAATTCCGGTAAGGCCATTTCGGAACTGAAAAAGGCGGGCGTTAAAAAGACCATCATGCTGACCGGCGATATCAAGCGTGTCGCGGAGCAGGTCGCCGCCAGCTTGGGCATTGACGAAGTTTACAGTGATCTGCTTCCCGGCGACAAGGTATCCAAAGTTGAAGAGATCCTTGCCGGAAAGAAGGAGAAGGAAATGGTCGCTTTCGTTGGCGACGGTATCAACGACGCGCCTGTTCTGACTCGTGCTGATATCGGTATCGCCATGGGCGCGATGGGTTCCGATGCCGCAATCGAAGCTGCCGATGTGGTGCTGATGGATGATGAGCCAATGCAGATCGCAAAGGCCATTAAGATCTCCAGAAAGTGCATTGGCATCGTAAAGCAGAATATTGCATTTGCACTGATCGTCAAATTTGCCTGCCTTGGGCTGAGTGCGGTGGGTATCGTCAATATGTGGATCGCGATTTTTGCCGATGTAGGCGTTATGATCATTGCTGTCCTGAACGCTATCCGCGCTTTAAACGTCCATAGCTTGTAACGAATTTCGCAGAACAGCTTTTGTTGAAAGCAGCACGCGGGATCCTTGATTTGACAGTTTGATCAAGGATCCGCATAGAATGCTTTTCCATGGTGAAAGGAACCTCCCAAACAAATGAAACACCAGCGTGTATTGCGAGGCCTGCAATACACGCTGGTGTTCTTATTCAGAACTTCTTATGGGCGCCGGTTGTTATTTCTCAGCTGTCAGCAGCAGATTGATGATCTGGCCGTACAATTCCTCAGGCGCGGTGCGGAATTTTTCGGAGATCTCACGGGCCATCCCCTCGTGGGGGATCATCAGGTTAAGATCCATGACGCTGCCCATGTCGTCGTCCAGAGAGAGGTTCACCGTGAAGGTGCCGTTGGGGCGTCGGGTGGTGGTGGCCCGCACCTGACTCTTGCGGCGGAGCTTGCGGTTGCACGCTGCCAGATTCTTGTCGCACCGGAGGCGGACGGAATAGGGGAGACTGGTCTCGCAGATCTGGCTGTTTTTCAGCCCTTTCTCCGTGATGGTGTACAGCCCTTCCTCCGACAGGGTCAGGTGTTCCGTCTTCACAAGATCGGCCAGACATTCTGAGAAATCAAAATAGTCGATGGCGTCGTCGCACAGGGTCAGATCAAGTGCCGTGTCAAATGGGATGGGCTCAATGACCCGTGCCGTGATATAGAGAATGAGGAATTTGATCTCCAGCTTGTCGTGAATAAATCCATGTCCTGCCATAGTATCGCCTCCGGGTTTTCAGATAAGAATTCCATCCCATTATAACGTTTTCCCGTGTGCTTGTACAGAGAAAAGTGGAAATCTTCTCATACGGATGCGGGGGCATTCACCATCCAGCGCCGGCGGCATACAATGGATTGAACAGGGAAGAGCGCCCTGCTCAGTACTTAGTAGGAGGTATTGCAATGCCCGAAAGAGTTATGCCCGGTCCGGTGGATGGGCCCGGCTGCATCCGGGAGGCAGTGTGCATTCACACGAGGAAGATCTATGACTCGTGTCGTGATAAAGACTGCATCGAGGATCTGCGTTTTTACCCGAAGCTGCAGTACGCGGATGTGCTGAACCGCGCCATGTCCGTGAAGGGCGGCAGCGCAAAGCTGCTGCATATTTATGTGGATGTGGAGCCAGTGTCCTTTAACCGCGGCTTCTATACGGTGGATCTGCGGTTTTTCTACTGCGTCACCCTGCAGGCTTATCTGACCAGTCCCATTCCTGTGCCGGTAGAGGGCCTGTGCGTCTTTGACAAGCGGGTGATCCTGTTTGGCAGCGAGGGAAATGCCAAGATATTCTCTTCCGAAATGCGTGCCGGCGCACCGGATCAGCAGCTGATGCGCAAGAGCAATCTGCCGGTTGCGGTAGCGGAAGCGGTAGACCCCATTGTACTGGATGCCAGAATGGTGGAGTCCTGCGATATGCGCTGCGACTGCGATCTGACGGAGATCCCGGCCTATATCAACGGCTTCTTCGACGGTGAGCTTTGCTCCGGAAACGATATGCGCAGGATCTATGTGACGCTGGGACAGTTCTCTCTGGTGAGACTGGAGCGCGATTCTCAGCTGCTGATCCCCATGTATGATTACTGCATGCCGGAAAAGGAATGCGCCGGTGGAAGCGGTGAAAATCCCTGCAATCTGTTCCGTAACATTGCGTTCCCAACCAATGAATTCTTCCCACCCAACACCGTGCGGATGCCGGAAAGCTACGAGGAAACCAAGAACTTCTGCAATTGCAGCTGATTCCCTGAGAAGGGCCGCTTCGGCGGCTCTTCTTTTTGTCATACTGGCGGACGAGCCATCATAGATTGGAAGCACTTAGGAAAGGGGGCGGCGCCCTTGGACAAGGAGAATATGCGCTATGAGTCTGCAGCTGCGGTGTTGCCGGGGAGTCTGCGCAGAGCCGTACTGGCTCTGCCGGCGGAAAAGCGCAGGCAGGTGGAAGAAATTCGACTGCGGGCAGGACAGGAGCTGACCGTGCTGCTATCAGGCAGGGAGATAGGCTGTGGTATAACCGTAGAACGGGATGACCTGGAGGCGCTGTGCAATCTGGTGACGGAATTTTCCCGGTATGCGGCGGTGGAGACGCTGCGGCACGGGTATCTGACCATACGCGGCGGCTGCCGTGTGGGCTTCTGCGGTACGGTGGTGATGAAAGATGGGATCGTGACAAATCTGAAAGATTTTTCCTCTGCAGTGATCCGTATCGCCAAAGAAAAGCGCGGGATTGCAGAGGGGCTGCCGAAAAAGCTGCTTCGAGATGGCTGGTTTCAAAGCACGCTGATCCTGGCGCCGCCCGGAGGCGGCAAGACCACGCTGCTGCGGGAGCTGGTGCGCTGTCTATCCGATGGATGTGACGGATACGAAGGGCAGCGGGTTGCGTTGGTAGATGAACGGGGAGAGATCGCGGCTGCACGGCAGGGTATGCTGCAAATGGACGTTGGAAAACGGACCGATGTTTTGGACGGCTGTCCGAAAGCTGCAGCCATTCCGATGATGCTGCGGTGTATGAATCCGCAGATCCTGGCGGTGGACGAAATTACCCTGCGGGAAGATATTCAAGCCATGACGATGGCTGCCAATTGCGGCGTTGGGGTATTGGCGACTATTCATGCGGCGGATGTGGCGGAGCTGCAGCGCAAACTGCTTTACAGAGAGCTGATGGCTGCAGAAGTGTTTCGGACTGCAGTGATTATTCAGGAAGACCATGGAGCGCGGAGCTGGCGGCTGGAGGAGATCATATGCTGAAGCTGATAGGCGGCGGATGCATCGTGATTGCCGGTGCATGGCTGTTTTGGCGGATCGCCGCCGAGGGACGCCGCCGGATGGCGGTGCTGCGTGATCTGACGGCGGCGTTGGAGAATATGACGGATCAGATTCGGATGAACCGGACACCAATGCCGCGGCTGCTGTTGCAAGCAGGGATAGGCCGCGGCGTGGATGTCACAGGCTTTTTTGCTGCGGTACGGATGTCAGTTGGAGAGATAGGCTTCTCTGCAGCATGGAGGCAGGCGGCGGAAGCTCTGCCGCTGCCGGAGAAGGAAAAGCAAGTGCTTTCCGAGCTGGGAAACTGTCTGACAGGAGATGAGGAGCAGGCATGCAGAGGGTTGATCTCTGCTGCCAAACAGTTGAATAGAGAGTTGAACAGACATCGTGAATCAGCAGCAGAGACAACCAAAAGAAATGCTGCGCTATGCTTTTCCGGTGCTGCGCTGATGATTATTTTACTGATTTGAGGATGACGGAAGATGAATGTGGATCTGATTTTCAAAATTGCGGCCATTGGTATTCTGGTGGCGGTGCTGAATCAACTGCTGGTGCGGTCCGGTCGTGAAGAGCAGGCCATGATGACCACACTGGCGGGACTTGTGGTGGTCCTGATGATCATGGTGCGGCAGATCAGTGAATTGTTTACGCTGGTCAAAACATTATTTGATTTTTGATATGGAAACAACAATGCAGGTAGCCGCCGTATGTATACTGGCAGCGATCTTGTCTCTGCTTCTGAAAAAAGCTACGCCGGAGGCGGGCTTGCTGCTGGCACTGGCTGCAGCAACAGTGGTTTTTTTGTTCCTGCTGGAGCAACTGGGAGAGCTGATGGATTTCCTGCATGAAATGTCGGCGGCAGGAGGGATCCGTCAGGAGTGGATATCCCCACTGTATAAAACCATTGGCATCGCTCTGGTGGTGAAAATCGGCGGAAACCTTTGCAGGGATGCCGGGGAATCCGCGCTGGCCTCAGTGATCGAAACTGTGGGGACTGTGTGCGCATTGCTGGTATCCCTGCCGTTGATGCGGAGTGTACTGGCAACATTGATGGAGCTGATGAAGGGATGAAAAAAGCGTGGTGGATATCTGCATTGCTGATCATGCTGATGACACTGCCGGTATCTGCAGCGGAGCTGCCGGAAGATCTTCTGGACGCTGTTCCGAAGTCAGCGTCAAAGCTCCTTGAGGATATGGATTACAGCGGAACAGATCCGCTGGGCAGCGGCGCAATGCGTATTTTGGAAAATGCCGGTATGCAGTTGAAGGGGCTTTTGCGGCAGCGTCTGAAAAGTGTTGCAGCAGTATTGCTGACAGCGCTGCTGTGCGGTGTTGTCAGTGGGTTCCGACAGGGGACAGGCTCCGATAGCGGCATGGATATGACACTGATGGCGGGCGCACTGTCTGTGACCTTGCTGACCATCGGCAGTTTGGATGTGCTGTTGGATATGGGGCGGCAGACGATAGAGGAGATATCCATGTTTTCCAAGGTGCTGCTGCCGACTCTGGCGGCAGTTACCGCGGCGTCAGGAGCCATGGGGACAGCGTCGGTTTATCAAGTGGCAACGGCATTCTTTGTGGACATACTTCTGCAATTGATTCAGGAGCTGCTGGTGCCGATGATCTACCTGTATATCGGCATCATGGTGGCTGGGACAATACTCTCTGACGGGCGGCTGCATGGCGTCGCGTCCGCGTTGAAAAAGGTGGCGGTTTGGTTGTTGAGTACGTCGCTGCTGCTATTTACACTGTATCTCTCCGTAACCAAGGTGATCTCGGGGTCAACGGACAGTGCGGCGCTGAAAGTGACCAAAGCGGCGATTTCCGGAGCAGTGCCGGTGGTTGGAAGCATTCTGTCAGATGCCGCGGAGACTGTGCTTGCGGGAGCGGGGATGCTGAAAGGAACTATGGGGATTTTCGGAATGTTGGCCGTGCTGGCAATGTGTATACACCCGTTTTTACAGCTGGGTACGCAGTATCTGTTGTACAAGCTGGCGGCTTTTTTGGCGGCGGTTGCAGCACCTCCGGCACTTTGCAAATTGATCGATGGGCTGGGTTCTGTGTTTGGTCTTGTGCTGGGTATGACCGGAGCCTGCGGAATGTTGCTGTTGGTCTCTATATTGTCCTTTGTGGCAGCGGTGACGCCATGATCGAGGCGTTGAGAGGGTGGCTGACCTCCCTGATCTATACAGCCATGGTGATCGCCGTTGCAGAAAATATGGCGCCGCCGGGAGGTATGAAAAAGATCGTATCCATGGCCGGCGGTCTGATTTTGTTGGTTATGCTTGTGAAGCCGTTGGAAAGCATTGAATTGGATTTCCTGCAGCTGTCATACAATGGTTATGTGCGCAATGTGGAGGAGCGGCAGGAAGAACTGGAGAAAGATGGTTTGCTGGAATTGGAGAGACTCATAGAACAGCGGACAGCCGCATATATATCGGACAAAGCAAAGCGCCTGGGACTGGATTGTCAGGTGACCGTGCGCTGTAAAACGGGAGAGGAGGGAGTGCCATATCCCTACAGCGTCACCGTTCGGGGCACGGTGTCTGAGGAACTGAAAAGGTGGATCGCGGAAGAGTTGGGTATTTCCACAGAGAGGCAGGTTTTCCATGGAGCGGAAGGATAAAAAGGAAGTCCTGACAAGGTTATGGAATCAATACAAAGGGGTTGTTTTCATGCTGGCAGTTGGGCTGTTACTGCTCAGCTGGCCTGCAAAGGAGCAGTCAGAGCAGCAGGAGACAACTGAAATGCCGGCGGAATGGGAAACTTTGGAAGAAACGGAAGCGCGGATGGAGCGGCTTTTAAAGCAAATTAAAGGAGTGGGAAACCTTACCCTGATGCTGACGCTGGAAAGCGGTGCGCGGCAGCAATTGACTGTGGATACAGAGCTTGCTTATCGTGGTGAGACCGCCGCGCCGGATGAATATTCACGGAAAACAGAAACCGTCATTATTTCTACAGATCAAGGAGATGCGCCGGTGGTGGCGTACAAGGTCAGTCCTGTTTATCGCGGGGCGGTGGTAGTTTGTCAGGGAGCGGAGAACGCAGGTGTCAGACTGGCTGTTACACAGGCGGTGGCAGCGTTGACGGGACTGGGTTCAGATCGGATTGTGGTGATTCAATGTCAATCGTAATTTGGAGGAGGAAACGTACAATGCGGAGAAACTGGAAACAGAACGGTATTCTGATCACCATGCTGGTGTTGGTGGGAACGGCTGTGTATCTGAACTGGCGGTATACCAACGAAGCGGTAGAAGAAACAGGGACCAAGATCCTGGGTGAGGCAACGCTGGTATCTGGGGAGAGCAGTGCGCTGAGTTCGGCGGATCATGTGAATGAGACAGCGTTCTACACCGGAGGTGATTACTTTTCATCTGCGCGGCTGACGCGTCAGCAGGCGAGAGATACAGCTCTGGAACTTTTGGAGGAGGCTACGGCCAAGGAGGGAGCACAGGAGAGTGTACTGACCGATGCGGCGGAGTCTATTCAGGTGATGGCCGCACACACACTGGCAGAAGCGCAGATCGAGAACCTGGTAACCGCTAAGGGGTATATGGATTGTGTGGCGTTTATGAGCGATGACAGTGTCAGTGTTGTGGTGTCTCTGCGGGAGGGAGAGCTGACAGCCACAGATGTTGCCAAAATCATGGACATTGCCAGAACAGAAACTGGGTTCTCAGCGGATAAGATCAAGATCATGGCGGCAAATTAATTGTTGTAATTTATATGGCAGCATGGTAAAATAGCATACTGATAACAAAAAAGAGACAGACTGCTGCTGTACCTGCGTCTGTACTAAGGATAGTTACGAAAAGGAGATATTTTGTCATGGGCGAGAACAAGGATTATATGATTCTGCCGGAAGAGAACGGCAGCATCCATATTGCGGAAGAAGTGATTGCGGCGATTACCGTTGGCGCTGTCCGGGATGTGGAGGGCGTGTCTGGAATGATGACCAGCATGGGCAGCATTTCTGAGCTGACTAACCGGAAAAATGCGCAGAAGGGTGTTAAGGGCGTACGGATCGACATGAGCGGAGAAACTCTCGTGCTGGACGTTTATATCACCGTGCAGTATGGCGCTGCGATCCCTGAGGTGGCGGAAAATGCACAGAAGGCCATCTCCGGTGCCGTGGAAGCCATGGCTGGCTGTAAGGTAAGCGCTGTGAACATCCACGTGGGCGGCGTTACTATCGCCTAACCAATTCACGCAGGATAGAGGATGGAGAAAGATGACACGAAATACTGCAAGAGAAATTGCTGTGCATCTCTCATATGAGATGAATTTTACAAATCTGACGATCGAGGAGCTTCTGGATCAGCGGCTGACCGGTGAGACCTTCACTGCTCTGGCGGAAGAGGAAGCCTTGTATAGCGAGGCACCCAATGCGAAGCAGGAAGCCTATATCCGTCGTTTGGTAAAAGGCGTTTTTGAGCACGGCGCTGAGTTGGATAGTTACA
The DNA here is from genome assembly GCA_964593575.1 of uncultured Oscillibacter sp. Classification (GTDB taxonomy): domain Bacteria; phylum Bacillota; class Clostridia; order Oscillospirales; family Oscillospiraceae; genus Oscillibacter. Next base: position 9,474 of record CAZQJD010000029.1, on the reverse strand, counting down.
TTGCCAAATATGCGCGGGGATGGTCCTTCTCGCGCATACCACTGGTGGCCTCTGCGATCATGCGCGTGGCTATGTATGAGATCCTGTACATGCAGGATATTCCCAATGGTGCTGCTATCAATGAGGCAGTGGACATTGCGAAGCGCTACGAGACGCCTGAGACAGTAAAGTTTATCAACGGAATTTTGGGCAGTTTTGTCCGTCAGGAGATTCCCGAGACGGCAAAGGAAAGCAATTGAATGACCGGATGCTGACAGAGCGGGACATGGTGGCGCTACCACCTCTGTCCGGCTCTGCTTCTGTTTTGGGAAAGGAGGGACCTATGGAGCGAACTGTGTACGAAGTATCGCAAATCAATGAATACATCAAGGCGCTTCTGGATGGAACTGGCGTTTTGCAGGATGTCTCCATACGCGGAGAACTGTCCAATTATAAGATATATCCATCAGGACACCATTATTTTACGCTGAAGGATGCATCCGGTGCGCTGCGCTGCGTGATGTTCAAGAGTTCGGCCATGAAGCTGCGCTTTCGTCCGGAAAGCGGAATGAAAGTGGTTGCCCGCGGTCGGATCTCTGTGTTTCCGCGGGATGGCGCCTATCAGCTCTACTGCGGCGAGTTGTCTCCGGAGGGGATCGGAGACCTCTATGTAGCTTTTGAGCAGCTGAAGGCAAAGCTGCACGCGGAGGGACTGTTTGATCCCCAGTATAAAAAACCTCTGCCACGATATCCTGAGACCATTGCCATCATTACTTCCTCCGCTGGCGCTGCAGTTCACGACATGATCCGGATCCTGCGACGGCGGTATCCTGCTGCAAGAGTGGTATTGCTGCCGGTGCGTGTACAGGGGGTGGAGGCACCGCCGGAGATCGTGGGAGCGATCCGTTATGCTAATCGTTGGCGTGTGGCTGACCTGATCATAACCGGACGGGGAGGAGGTTCTATTGAGGACCTCTGGGCTTTCAACGATGAACGTGTAGCAAGAGCGATTTTTGAATCAGAGCTTCCGGTGATTTCCGCGGTGGGACATGAGCCGGATGTCACCATTTCCGACTTTGTGGCAGATGTCCGCGCCTCCACACCGTCAAATGCGGCTGAGATCGCAGTACCGGATCAGGCGGAACTGCTGCGTTGGCTACAGAATACGCAAAACCGTCTATCCCAGACAGAAAGTGCACAGCTGGACAGGCTGCGTCAGCGCCTGAACGCTCTGGCAGAGAAACGTGTGATGCGAGAGCAGCTTGCTTATGTTCAGGATAAGCGTTTGGTTCTTGACCATTTGCAGCAGCGCTTGGGTGATTTGGGCGGCAAAACCGTTTCAGAACATAGAAAAACCTTTGCTGGACTTGCGGCGGCATTGGATGCTATGAGCCCTCTGAAAGTTCTGGGGCGTGGATATGCTATGGTACAGACGGAGAATGGAATGATTGTAAAGAGTTGGTGTGATGCGTCTGCCGGAACCAGAGTGAATGTAACACTGGGTGAGGGCGGACTGACCTGTACAGTGGACAGGCCCTGGAAAGGAGAAGATAAGGATGAGCAGTAAGCGGACGTTTGAAGAACAGATTGCACGGTTGGAGGAGATCGTCTCCATGCTGGAACGGGGCGATGCACAACTGGCGGATTCTCTTGCTCTGTTTGAAGAAGGAACCAAATTGATCGCATCCTGTTCCAAGCAGCTGGATCAGGCGGAACAAAAAGTGGTCAGACTCATGAAGGGGTCAGATGGTGTCCCGGTGGAGCTGCCGTTCGAAGATGCGGAGGCTTGAAATGGAAAGAGCGGCCTTTGATGAGCAATATGCAGCATATCGCCAGGCGGTAGAGGCATATCTGCAGAGACTCTTTACAGATCAGAAACCGTGGGGAGATCTATATGAGTCTATGCGATACAGTCTGTTGGCGGGTGGAAAACGGATCCGTCCGGTTTTGACTCTGGAGTTTGCCCGTCTGGCCGGCGGAGAAGATGCATGGCGTGCGGCGATACCGGCGGCCTGCGCATTGGAATTGGTACACACATATTCCTTGATCCACGATGATCTTCCCTGCATGGATGATGACGACTTGCGTCGGGGCAAACCAACTAACCATAAGGTTTACGGAGAGACTATGGCCGTTCTGGCGGGAGATGCCCTGCAGCCGGCGGCGTATCAGTTGATTCTTGCTGCTCAGAAAATGTCGGCAGAAAGAAGACTGCGGTGCGCCTTGCTTCTGGCGGAGGCATCAGGGCCGGACGGCATGGTGGGTGGTCAGGTGTTGGATACACTTCATACGCCAAAAACTGAGTGTGAATTGCGGCGGGTACACCTGTTGAAAACCGGCGCTATGATCCGTGCAGCCTGTGTGATGGGGTGTGTTGCCGGCGGAGGTGATGAGGCTATGTGCTCAGCTGCCGGTGAATATGCAGCAGAGATCGGGATGGCGTTTCAGATTCGGGACGATTTGCTGGATGTGATCGGCACCACCGAGGAATTTGGAAAGCCCATTGGATCTGATCGGGATGAGGGTAAATGCACCTTTGTGGACCTGCTGGGGATCGAAGGCTGCGAGCAAGCCGTCTTGCGGTGTACGGAGAATGCCAAGCACGCGGTTGCGGCGTATGATACAGACGGATTCCTGGCTGTTATGGCGGATCAGTTGGCCGTGCGGAATACCTGAATATACAATGCACTGTGCCAAAATAGGCGCAGTGCATTGCTACAATAGTCTGCTTTGGTGAAAATTAAAAATTTACATTTTGTATATACATGAGTTCTTGTATATTTATAGAAATGATGCTATACTAATCAGCACTAAGCAGGGGCGTAGCATCATAGCCGATATCGCTGTTTCTGGAGGAGTGCTTAAAATCCTCTTAATATAGGCTTAAGGCTGGAAAGCGTAAAGTAAAAAAGAAGAGAAGATGGATGAAAAACCGCAAATTCTTTGGATTTTGCGGATTTTTTACATTGCGGTTACCTTAGGACGGATATCTTGTGGGACGCATGCTACGTATATTTCATCCGGTGCGCAGACAGAGGTGATCACTGTGGTTTTAGAGAAAATTCATTCTCCGGAAGATGTAAAAAAACTGGCTGACAGCGAGCTTAGTACGCTCTGCGAGGAAATACGCAGCTTTCTGATCAAAAGTGTTTCCCGGACCGGTGGCCACCTGGCGTCTAATCTTGGTGCCGTGGAGCTGACAGTTGCGATTCACCGTGTTTTTGACACAGCGGTCGACAGACTGGTATTTGACGTCGGACATCAGGCGTATCCTCATAAGATCCTGACGGGGCGGAGCGAACAGTTTTCCACATTGCGTCAGTTTGGAGGATTGTCCGGTTTTCCAAAGCCCTACGAGAGCATACATGATGCATTTGTAGCTGGTCATGCTTCCAATTCTGTGTCTGTGGCGCTGGGTATGGCTCGTGCCAGAACGCTGCAGAAACAGGATTATCATGTGCTGGCGCTGATCGGCGATGGTGCGCTATCAGGCGGTCTTGCATATGAAGGCCTGAACAATGCCGGACAGTCTGGAGAACCGCTGATTGTCATTCTTAATGACAACGGTATGTCCATCAACCCCAATGTGGGTGCGTTGAGTGCATATCTGGCTGATTTGCGGGCGGAGCCGGGATATTATCGCTTTAAGAAATGGTATCGCAGCTTGTTTGGCGCGCAGCCCGCGCAGAAATCGCTCTATCGATTCAATCATAAGGTAAAAACCTTCCTGAAAAAAAGCCTTTGGCCTGCCAGCACCTTGTTTGAGGATATGGGCTTTACCTATCTGGGTCCTGTGGACGGACACGATCTGGAGCAGCTTACCGCAGCGCTGGAACATGCCAAGGCGCTGCGCCGGTCTGTGGTGGTTCATGTGAATACCGTCAAGGGAAAGGGATACGCATTTGCGGAACGGGAACCTGAACGGTTCCACGGTGTATCGTCTTTTGATGTGAATACCGGTAGAATGAAGAAGTTGGAATCGGAAAGCTTTTCTTCCGTGTTTGGAAAAGCCTTGGCAGAATGTGCGGAAGAGAATCCGGCAGTTTGCGCGATCACAGCGGCTATGGAAAGTGGGACAGGTCTTTCTGATTTTGCAAAAGCATACCCAGAGCGCTTCTTTGATGTTGGTATTGCCGAAGGTCATGCCATTTCCATGGCGGCGGGACTTGCTCAACAGGGTATGGTTCCTGTGGTGGCGATGTACTCCACGTTTCTGCAGAGAGGCTATGACATGCTGATCCATGACATTGCGCTGCAGCAGCTGCATGTGGTGCTGGCAGTGGACCGTGCTGATTTGGTGGGCGCGGATGGCGAGACACACCACGGATGCTTTGATGCCATATTCCTTTCGGAAATACCAGGCTTTACGGTTCTGACGCCTGCTAACTTTTCGGAACTGCGCTCTATGCTGCGTTGGGCCATCACAGAATGTACCGGTCCGGTGGCGGTGCGGTATCCCAGAGGCGGAGAGTGTAGCATGATGGAAGATACATTCCCTGCGCCCTTGGTGCGCTTGCGTCAAGGTGAGGATATCACCTTGCTGGCTTACGGAACCATGACAGAGCAGGTGCTGGATGCGGCGGATCGCCTGAAAGAGAAGGGTATCCGTGCAAATGTGCTGAAACTGAATCAAATCGCACCATTGAACGGGGAGCTTCTGTTGCCGCTGCTGAAAAACGTGCAGAGACTATTGGTGGCAGAGGCGTGCTTTGGCACCGGATGCGTTGGACAACGAATTGCGGCGATCCTGTCAGAAGAGGCTGTTGGGCCGCAACGTTTGATTTTAAAGAATCTCGGGGATCATTTTGCGCCTGCCGGTACCGTTCCACAGCTGCTGCATAGCTGCGGTCTGGATGGAGAGGGGATCGCAAAGGCAGCATTGGAGGCAATGTTATGAGCAGAAAAACAAGACTGGATGTTTTGCTTGTGGAGCGCGGCTTTCTGGAAAGTCGGCAGAAAGCGCAAAGCACCATCATGAGCGGTTTGGTGTTTGTCGATCAGCAGCGCGTGGACAAGCCTGGTACTGCTGTTGCCAATGACGCCGAAATTGAAGTGCGGGGAAATGTTCTTCCGTACGTAAGTCGGGGCGGCCTGAAGCTGGAAAAGGCGATGGCATCCTTTCCCATTGACCTGCACGGTGCTGTTTGCGGCGATATCGGTGCATCTACCGGTGGATTTACCGATTGCATGCTCCAGAATGGCGCGTCGAAAGTATATGCAGTGGATGTTGGCTATGGCCAGCTGGCGTGGAAGCTGCGTTCTGATCCCCGCGTGGTGTGCATGGAACGCACCAATGCTCGCTATCTGGATCACGAGCAAATTCCGGAGGAGTTGGATTTTGCATCTATTGACGTCAGTTTTATTTCTTTGAAGCTGATCCTGCCGGCGGTGTGCGGTATATTGAAAGATGGTGGACATGCAGCGTGCCTTGTAAAACCACAGTTTGAGGCCGGCAAGGAAAAGGTTGGAAAGAAAGGCGTTGTTCGGGAGCCGGCAGTGCATCTTGAGGTGCTGGAAAACTTCCTGATCCATGCAAAGGAATCTGGCTTTACAGTGCTTGATATCACCTTTTCTCCGATTCGTGGGCCGGAAGGTAATATTGAATATCTCGGCTATCTGGAGAAGCGTGCTGTGTTCGAGAGTCGAACCTTCGATCTGAAGGCGCTGGTAGACGCGTCTCACCAGGAACTGAAGGAACACGGGGGTGAACAGGTTTGAAGAAAATTGTACTCTGCCCCAATCCCAACAGGGACAGGGAGATGATTGCTACCAAGCGTGCCATGGAGATCCTGGAAGGATTAGGGTTCCGCACGGTGGTCTGTTCTCCCTTTAAGGATCAGGACAACGCACTGTTCTGCGGACTGACGGTAAAACCGCTTTCCCATGAAATTCGTTCTGCGGACATGATGATCACCTTCGGCGGTGACGGAACCATCCTGCACCTGGCGAAGACTGCTGCACTCAACCGTGTGCCGGTTCTGGGCATCAACATGGGAAGCCTTGGTTTTATTGCAGAACTGGAGGCGGGCGAGCTGGATATGCTTGCCAGGATCCGGAATTGGGATTTTGCAACCGAGGACCGCATTATGCTGGATGTCGTCGTTATGCGGGACGGAAAGCAGATTTATCAAAATCTGGGTCTTAATGAAGCGGTGGTACGGGCTGGCCCCATATCTCACGCCATCCATCTGAGCGTGTCTTCCGACGGACATCATCTTGCCAACATTTCCGGCGATGGCGTGATCGTAGCTACGCCCACCGGGTCGACAGCGTATGCGCTGTCTGCCGGTGGTCCTGTACTGGAGCCCACTACAGAAGCGATGGTGGTTTGTCCCATCTGCACGCATAAGGTTCGTTTTGCCGCATATGTGCTGTCGCCAAATCACACGCTGACGGTGGAACCGTTCCGTAACGGCCGAAAGCCATTTTATCTCTGTGTGGATGAGAGTCGGGCGTTTTCGCTGCGGCAGGGGGATCAAATCATCATCCGCAGGTCTGCACATGTGACAACATTGGTCCGGTTAGCAGAAAAGAGCTTTTATGAGGTATTTGCCCGTAAAATGCTGCCGGGAGGTAACGAATATGAAAAATGAACGCCAGAACAAGATCCTGGAGATCATCACACAGGAAAATATTGAGACGCAGGAGCAGCTGCTGGAGCGACTTCAAGAATTTGGGATCGCCAGTACACAGGCGACGATTTCCAGAGATATCAAGCAAATGCATCTGGTGAAGGAGCCTATCGGTCATGGTGTGTACAAATATGCCGTATCCGATAATCGCAGCCGCTTGAACTTTGCAGAAAAGCTTCGTACAATTTTCCGTGAGAGCATTACCAGCGTGGAGAGCGCTCAGAATATCGTCGTGGTAAAAACCATGCCGGGGCTGGCATCGGCCGCCTGTGCGGCCTTGGATGATATGAAGATCACCTATATGGTTGGCAGTCTGGCAGGTGACGACACAGCATTCCTGGTAATGAAGGATAACGATGCGGCCAGGAATTTCTGTCAGGAAATCCGCGAGATGCTGTAAAAGCAAGACATAGAGAGTGGTGAGAAATGATGCTGTTTCTGCTGCATATTGAGAATATCGCAGTTATTGAAGAGGCTGATATCCAGTTCCGTCCTGGGTTCAATGCGCTTACGGGTGAAACTGGTGCGGGCAAGTCTATTGTTATTGACGCTATGGGCGCAGTGCTGGGTGGACGAACATCCCGTGACCTGATTCGTACCGGCGCATCTAAGGCGTTTGTCAGCGCGGAATTTGAAGATGTACCGGAAGATTTGCCGGCGTTGACTGAGAATGGAATCGTACCGGAAGGCGGCTCACTGCTGCTGCAGCGGGAGCTGCACGCTGACGGAAAGAATGTGTGCCGCGTTAATGGACGGCCCGTGACAGTGACGCAGCTGCGTCAAATCGGCATGGAACTTCTGAATATCCACGGTCAGCACGATGGCGCTCAGCTGTTGGATGAAGAGCAGCATGGTGCATACCTGGATCGCTATGGCTGTACGGATGCGCAGTTGTGGGTATACCGGGAAAAATACGGACGTATGCAGCGCATAGCGGAGAAGATCTGCGCTCTGCAAATGGACGGGGCAGAGCGTGCCCGCAGAGTGGACTCTCTGCGCTTCCAGATCAACGAGCTGGAGCGGGCAGAGTTGCAGCCGGGTGAGGACGAGGAACTGGCGGAGCGCCGAAATCTGCTGCGCAACGGTGAGAAATATCTGTCTGCTCTGCAGGAAGCGGATGGATGCCTGAACGGTGGCGATGACTTTATGGGGGCTGCGTCGGCACTGCAGGATGCCAAGAGCGCTGTCTGCGGTATCAAAACCTTGAGTGCTGAACTGGAGGAAGTTTACCAGAGACTGGAAAGTATATACTGTGAAGTATATGATCTTGCCACGATCGTCAGAGACAAGAGAGAAGAGTTTGACTTCTCACCGGAAGATCTGGATGCCGTGGAAAGTCGCTGCGACCAGCTTTACCGGTTGAAAAAAAAGTATGGGGCCACTGTGGAAGATATGCTTGCTTATCTGGAGAAATGCTGCAGTGAGCTGGATGCTATAGAAACAGCGGATGATACATTGATTGTGCTGAATCAGCAATACCAAAAGGCGGAAGTGGAGGTTAAAGAAGCGGGCGCTGTACTGACGGAGGTGCGGCGAACTGCGGCATCCGAATTGGAATATAGGATCCTTCGGGAGCTGCGTGATCTGGACATGGGAAAGATCCGGTTCAGCATTGCATTTTCGCCTAAGGAACCGTCGGCAGACGGCTGCGACGAGATCCGTTTTTTGATGTCTGCCAATGCCGGTGAGGATTTGAAGCCTATCTCGAAAATTGCTTCCGGCGGTGAACTGGCCCGTATTATGCTGGCCTTGAAGAATGTTCTGTCTGAGCAGGAGCGGGTTGCTACTATGGTATTTGATGAAGTGGATACCGGTGTTTCCGGTCGGGCTGCGCAGAAGGTTGCGGAAAAGCTGGCGCAGGTGGCTCGGCAGAAACAAGTGCTTTGCGTGACACATCTTCCTCAGCTGGCAGCCATGGCGGATACCCATTTTGTTGTGTCCAAGGGTGAACGGAATGGTCGTACCTACACACAGGTGGTCTGCATGGATCGTGAGCAGCGGAAGGCGGAGTTGGCTCGTATTACCGGCGGCAGTCGGGTGACGGATGCTCTGTTGGAGAGTGCCGGAGAGCTTCTGGATGCAGCAGAAGAATACCGAAAGAGTCTTTGAACTTCAAGGGGTGCGATTCGCACCCCTTTTCTATTAAAAATGCCGGATTTTATTGACATTCCTATCAAAATCGGATAAAATACCCCTGCATACAGCGCAGAAGCGGAGAAGTAGATAGATCGCTCCCTGCCAAGAGAACCCCTGGCTGGTGAAAAGGGGAGAGGGAGGCCTGTTGAATACACCGTGGAGCTGGCACCCGAACTGTCCGGAGAGGCACAGTAGGCGTGCTCCGGGAGCGCCCGTTACCGCGCAGGGGGTGTTTGCACCCCGTGAGGCTGTGCTTGTGAGGGTACAGCGAACCAGAGGTGGTACCGCGAAGTCTTTTCGCCCTCTGTCCTTACACGGGACGGGGCGTTTTCTTTTGCCCGGTTCGGTGCATACGATCACATCAGAACAGGAGAGATACAACTATGCAAATCTATGAAGAACTGGTTGCCCGCGGACTCATTGCTCAGGTGACTGATGAAGCGGAGATCCGTGAGCTCGTCAACAACGGGAAAGCCACTTTCTATATCGGCTTTGATCCCACAGCTGATTCCCTGCATGTGGGGCATTTCATGGCTCTGTGCCTGATGAAGCGGCTGCAGATGGCCGGCAACCGTCCCATCGCCTTGATCGGTGGCGGTACTGCCATGATCGGCGATCCTTCCGGCAGAACCGCTATGCGCTCCATGATGACCAAAGAGACCATCCAGCACAACTGTGCGTGCTTCAAGCAGCACATGGAGCGTTTTATCGAGTTTGGTGAGGGCAA